>CASEBB010000028.1 GCA_949286015.1 uncultured Succinivibrionaceae bacterium
TAGTGATGAAGTTCAAAAGTATTTACCGAGCCACACCGATCAGCGATCTACTTTGAAGATCACTATTGGATGGCTTGTATTAGCGGTTTATCTTGATGGACTCAAGTGCCGCTTGGTGGTAAATACTTTTAAACTCCATCAGTAGTTTGGGGCGAATCACAACCAAAGACATGGTGCTTTTTCCTGTTTACGCCGCAGTAAGCCACAGTCGCGCGGAGAGCTAAAGAAGAGATGGAGCGCCCTGAGCGCCGTGGCGCGTCAAGGGTGGCGCCTTGCTCCTCAGGTGCGGTGAGGTGGTCTTGAGGTTGCGGTCGTGAGGAAAAGGAAACGGGGAAAAGAGAGAAAAGGGAAAAGGAGGGAAAAGAGGCGGGGGCTGCTGCACGTAGCTGCTGCTGATGGTGGCAGCAGCGGTGCAGGACTGATGAGGACGTAATGGCAGCGCTAAGAGCGTTGCTAAGGGGGTTGCCACCAGTTGCAGTGCGCTGTGAGGAGATGGTGCGCATGGACGTCGCGTTGGTGGCGTCATTGGCCCAGTGGCCAAGAGCGTGGGAGTGTTGTGCTCAGAGCCACTGTGAGTGCTCTTAGCTACTTGCTCTCCTCGCAGTAAGCCTCGTACTCACGTGGACTTAAGACATCACGCAGCAGGGTTTTGCCACCTGGCTTTTGGGTAATGGCCTTGAAGATGTTGGCCTTTACCATGGAGCAGGCCAGACGCTTGGCCTCCTTTGGCGAGTGGTCGCATAAGGACAGAGCCACCAGCTCGTAATTTGGCTGGAACTGCTTGTGGTAGGCAATGAGCGGCAGCAGCTTGGTTGGGGTCAGTCCATTGGCCTCAGCTAAGCGCAGGTGCTCTGGCGTCAGCTTACTAAAGGAGTAAGGCTGTGGCAGGTCGCCCGTAGGAGTGAGCACGCCTTGTAAGGCGCTCAGTGGTAAGGAGCCCACCATTTGAGGCTCAGTCAACGCTTTCAGCGCATCACGGCCGAGGCCATTGATGCTGGAAAAGAAGAGCTCTTGGTGCGCAGCCAGTGGTGGGTAGATAGTCGCCAGTAAGCAGAACAGCCGAGGTGACTGGTGAGGTAGCAGTGACGTCCGTGCTCACCGCAGCGCTCTCTGGAGCGTTCTGCTCCGCAACCTCTGGGACGGGCTCGTTTGCGCTCTCTGGCGCCATGCCTGCAAAGAGCGGCATGTCCTGCTCAGGGGCGCTGCCCGTGGTAGCAGCCGCACCGCCAGCGGCGGCAGCGGTTGCAGCAGTGGCGGCGGCAGCGGCACGCTTGGCCGCACGCGCGGCACGGCGGGCGGCCTTCTTAGCCTCTGCTGCTGCGTGCACCTCTTGGTAGTAAGCGGAGCTCTCCGCCTCATTAAATGGGGCGCAGACAAAGCCTGCTGCGTAGTTAGGGTCGTAGCTTAAGCACTGGCGGCGAAACTCCAGCTCTGGCGAAAAAAGCGGATCACGTGGAATCAGGTACACAAGTTCGTCACGCAGCAGTACTAAGCCCCAGCTCTCTAAGATCTTAAGCTGGCGCAGAGCGCCCTTATTGCCGACAATCTTGACGAGGTCGTCCACCTTGCAGCACTTAACACTTTGTAAGCTGGCGTACACCTGAGAGAGCAGTGGGTTAATCGGCTTGTCGCCATCCACGTCGATCAGCTGCTGCACGGTGATCGTTGGGGTTTGCCCTTGACGTTGTTGGGCGCGCAGGCTTTCCATGTCAAAAGGCATGACCTCATCAGGGTTAAAGTTAGGATCGGCGGGGATGAGGTAGAGGTGATCTTCGTAGGAGCAAATGCAGCCTAAGAAGCTCAGCGCTTGGATTGGCTTGTGGAAAGCCTTTGGGCTCAGGTGCAGGGCCTGACGTAAGGCTTCGCTGTTGAGGCCGTTGCACAGCAGCAGGGTTCTGAAGATGAGATCCTCGTTCTTGCGGCTGCCGAGGTTAGCGTAGGTGGTGAGGAACAGGGTGCAGGTGAGGAACAGCCCAATGGTGAGGTCAAAGGAGGCGTGGCGCTTGGACTCTGGCGCGGCATTGCAGCCAGTGTTGTTGGTGGTGGTGCCAGCTAAGACCGCGTCGCTCTTAGCGTCGACAGTGGTGGTGCTACCAAAGGTAGTGGTGGAGGTGACACCGGAAGATGCGGTGGTGTGATTTACAGGGTTCATACAAGACTCCTTTGTGGGGTGCTACTTGCCCGCGCCTTGAGCACAAGTGCGTAGCTGCAAACTAAAGGGCAAAGCCCAGAAGCAGCGCAACACGGCAGAGGTGACCTGCGTGCGCGTCGTTAGTGATAGATTAACCACCACCCCTGCGCGAAAACCCCCGTAAAAGTGACGTTACCCGTTGTATCTAGAAAAGACTACTAAAGCCATAGTTCTTAGAGGTAAAGATGCCTGTCTATGCTGTATCTACATACAAGAAACAGCGTATATAAGGGAAAAGCAGTATGGCGATAATGGGGAAGAATTTGATTTTTTGCTTTTTCGCCACAACATCTTAGATATATGCTGGGAAGGACTGGCACTAGCGTACCTACTAAAACACTATATAAATCAGATTCTAGCGGTAAAGTAGGTACAAAAGGTGATCACAGTCAACATGGCGAAAATTAGCAAAGGTATGATTGCTGCATGGGAATTTAGAGAAAAGCTGGCAAAGGGCTGGTAGGGAACGTAGAGCAGCTATGCGCAAAGGACGGGCGGTGAAGAACGAAGAAATAAGAACTGAGGCGCGCAGGCTGGCAGGCTGGTAGGCTGGTAGGCTGGCAGGTAAGTAGTGATGAAGTTCAAAATTATTTACCGAGCCACACCGATCAGCGATCTACTTTGAAGAGCTCCATTGGATGGCGTGTATTAGAGGTTTATCTTGATGGCCTCAAGCGCTGCTTGGTGGTAAATACTTTTAAACTCCATCAGTAGGTGGTTTGGTTCCCAAAAGCAAATCCCAAAGAGGTAGCAGCCTACAAGCAGGTGTTTTACCCTGAGAGTAGGTGTTTGCTACATCGCTACTCTCGAGATAAAGAGCCGTTAGGCCTGTTTAGGAGACCTACTTGGCAGGGAATGCGTGATCGCATATAAGGATGGCAGAGGGGATGGGGGCTGGCATAGGCACACACACATCAAGATAAAGGTTGCGTGCTGGGAACGTACCCCACCTTAGGGGCTATGAGCTTGCACTCTGGCATCCCCAATCAGCAGGCAAGCACACCGCAGCAGTAATGAATCGCTGGGCAGTAGCAGTCTCTGCTTAGCACTAACGACGATAAACATCAAGTTTTTGCTGTAGACGTAAGCAGTGCTGAGCGCATGCTCGGTGCTACGCTTCAAGATTAGCTGGGGCACCATGCTTACCCTAAATGACGTCATCGCTTAAGGCATAACGTCTTAGCGCGGGCTGTAGAGCGTAAGCTGCTTGCACCCTAATGGTTCGTGGACATTCTCACATTTTTGTCCCTCAGCTCTTTACTTTAGCAGGCAAATTTCTTATCGTTTTGCCGGTTATCTCGTTTGGGCCTCCTCTTACACGCGCGCTCGTGGTAAACGCTCCGCCGCGTAATAGTAGGTTCCGCCTCATAGCTGGGGCTTAGGTGCCTTATGCACCTAAAGCACAAGCCTGAGACGGTAAGCTGGATGTTGCTTCTGGCAACAACCTCCCGAGATTTCCTCACCTTGTTGTCAGAGCGCTCCAGTCACTAAATGCAGGTTTTTCTCTCATCAGAACCAAAAAAGGTGACGGCTTATGGCAAAGCTTTTGGTGTATGGTTCACTGAATATCGATTACGTTTATCAGATGCCGCACTTTGTGCAGCCTGGTGAGACGTTGCTCTCACTCTCCCGTCAGGAATTTGCTGGGGGTAAGGGCTTAAATCAAGCAGTGGCCTTAGCTAAAGCAGGTGGTAATGTGTACTTCGAGGGTGCCGTTGGTAAAAACGATGGCGCCTTACTGCTGCAAGTCCTCAAAGACAATCATATTGATCTGACCTTCGTCAAAGAGCGTGACAATATGGCCAGTGGTCACACCGTCATTCAGGTTGATCCTCATGGCCAAAATTGCATCCTGCTCTACGGTGGAGCTAATCACTCTCACAGTAGAGAGGAAATCGATGCCTGCTTAAGCACTTTTGCCAGCGGCGATTACCTCGTGCTCCAGAACGAAACTAACGATGTCGCGTACATCATGGCTCAAGCTGCCGCAAAGGGCCTTAAGGTATGCGTCAATGCCTCGCCTCTGAATCAAGCCATCTTTGAGATGCCACTTGAAAAGTGCGAGTTCATCATCGTTAACGAAATTGAGGGCTCAGCTCTGGTCGAGGAAAAGGAAGATGCCGATCCTTACCTCATTTTGTCCAAGCTCAAGGCGAAGTACCCACAGAGCTCTTTTGTGCTGACCTTAGGGTCGAAAGGCTCCTTACTGAGCATGGCGCAGCAAGATGCTGTCATTGCTTGTAAAGCCTACAAGGTGCAGGCGGTTGACACCACGGCCGCAGGCGATACTTTCTTAGGCTACTTTGTGGAGCAAATCTCTGCCAATGTAGAGCCACAAATCGCATTACAAAGAGCAACTGCTGCTTCGGCTATCGCGGTTACCCGCAAGGGAGCCGTACCATCAATCCCAGCGATTGAAGAAGTTTTAGCCTTTGTGAAGGAGCATGGCAGTACTTTAGTGGACAAGCTCTAAGAGCCCACGTTTACGCTAAGCTGAGCTTAATCCCCGTTTGCTCGCTTAGTGGTAGTCACAGCATATAGTCCCTGCCGCATTGCTATGTGCCTGTGCTACGCTTTCCCAGCCTTTGCTGTAGAGCAGCAGCTTTGCTGATAGCAGCAACTTTGCTTTGCTGCATTGCAGCCGGTGCTGCCAGCAATGTGTTGCTGGGTGCAACTGCCAGCACGATCTTAAAGACAGATTGCCGATCTTTAAGCTCGTTTTGCGTTGCCTCAACTTGCTTGAGGGTGACGCTTTCTACTTACTTTTGTTTTTTCTCTGCGGTCGTAGGCTGTCACCAAGATTGCGACCATCTCACATACCTTTACCTTAGCAAAGCCTCGTAGTGCCGCGTGCTACGACAAGGCTTGTTTAGCCGTTGCTGTTGGGCGTGCCCCCAAAAGCAGCCACAGGCCGAGGCATTACCGTGCTGATGCGGTAGGGGTAGTTGAGCTGTTAGGGTTAGTGTTTACGCTGCTTTTAGCCATTAAGTCCCCAGAGCTACAGGGCAGTGTAAGCAGACCTGTGGGTTGCTAACATGAAAAAGATTGGTTGCCTCAACTCTGAGCTTTCGTATGTGCTGGCCAAGTTAGGCCACTTTGATACCCTCACCATTGGCGATTGTGGTTTACCTGTACCAAAGGGGGTACAGCGTATCGATCTGGCGGTCACCTACGAGGTGCCTGCTTTTACGGACGTTTTTAAGGTTGTAGACGCCGAGGCTAAGTTCCAAAAAGTCACCATTGCCAGCGAAGCAAAGGAGCAGAATCCTGAATTTTATGGCTTTATTACCAAGTGGGCGGCGGATAACGGGATTGAGGTGGTAGAGGTACCTCACGACGAGTTTAAGAAGCGCTCGGCCTCTTCAGTGGCGGTAGTGCGTACTGGTGAGTGCAAGCCTTACTGCAACGTGATCTTAGAGTCGAACGTCTCCTTCTAAGAGGCTCTCAGCAGCGGTACAGAGCGTCAGCAGGGCTGCGTGGTAGAGCTACAGGCTCTTCACAAGGCCCCCACAGGCTCTGGCTTTAAGCATTCCCTGTGGGTAAGTGGTTGGCTGTGGCTTAACGTGGCAGGAGTGGCAAGGCCCCCCTGTGCTGTCCTGTGCGTTAAGTGGCCTTTAGCCCTCTGCCTGTGGCTAAACAGCGGCTCTACTTAGAGTTTGGGGAATACACCAATAGAGCCTCACTCCTTACACCTTGAGGTCGGCACATGAGCCGTGGTTAGGGCGTTTCATGTTAGCCACACTAAAAGTAGTGTGAGAGCTCTATGCACCAAACTCGGAGGGCAGCCTAAAAAGCGTAGCGCGCCGCCCTGTAAGCTTATCTTCCTGCCTCAAAGCGCAGCTGCAAGCCTATCTGCTTCTGCCGCTGTGACGGAGTAGGGAGTAGGGTCTTGGGGCTGTACACCTGTCTTCCACCATCACGCATGCAGGCTTGGCAGGAGTGGCAGGAGTGGCAGGAGTGTTAGGCGTGGAGTGCAGCTTTGCTCTGCTCGGCACTGCCCATCATCGCGTGTAGCTCCAAAAGCAAAGCCCGCAGGAGGCAACTGCCTCCTAGCAGGGGATTACTCTGAGAGGCGGGGTTGCTGCGGTGCTACTTTCGAGATACGACAGCGTCAGGTGCTTTGAGGTTACTATACTCAAACAGCGGAGATGGTTGTGAGAACTGCTTAGGAGTTATCACAAGTGACAATGCTGTGCCAGTATACCTACGCTGCCGCAGCAAGCAGGTAGGCCTCTATAGTGGCCGCATGGCTCTTGCACCCAGCGGGGCTGGGCGCGCTATCTCCAGCGCTGTCGACCACCACCACCACCCTAAGGTAATGGTTGCCTCCTGTGCCACGTGCGCCACGCTGGCTGCACGGCGGCTCACGTGCTGAGTAGAGCTTATGCTTGTGCACACTGCAGCGCTGTCACAGGTGCCGCCACTGACACCATCGTCACCGCCAATGCTGTTGCGTCTCATGATGACTTTTAGCGCTGCTAACGCTGCTGCACCTCTGCCGCTGCCTCTTTGTATTCCATTGTCCTGTTAGTTTTGCCTGTACCGCGCACCAGCTACTGCTAAAAAGCGGGCTCTACTCAGAGTTTGGGTTCTACTCAGAGCTTGGTGGATACCCCAACGTGGCCTCACACTTTTAGGCCAACACATGAGCCGTGTTTATGGCGTTTTATGTTAGCCACCTCAAAGCAGTGTGGGCTCTATCCACCAACATCTGAGGAGAGCCAAAAAGCAGCTTCGCTGTTAGCTGCAGAATCGCTAATGCCAGAGTCTCTACAGCGTGGCTGTAAGACCCACATTTCCACATAATCATGCCACGTGGGCTGTGCTGCTCGCCGCTGTCCTGACCTTACAGGACACTGTCAACATGCCGCAGGTTCTTACCTGCATCTCAGGTACTTTTAGTCATCGGCCTCCAATAAGAGGGGCCTGCAGCCGCAACACATGCGGTTGCCTCCGCCAAGAGCAGCACCTCTCTGTAAGCGTAAGCTGCACCTTACCACCTGCCAGTGCCCTTTCTACCACCGGCATCACCGCAATGGTGACAGTACTATGCTGTCTCTGTGTTCAGGTGACTGGCGCGTAGCTGCTCCTACTGTTTGTTTGATTGTTTTTCAGCGCAGGATTTCTGTTTATGGGGCGCCAACATCTGTCATCACTACGGCCAACAGACACAGTTGCGCCTGCTGCTCCAGCCACCACTTCCTCTCCCAAGGCCACTCCAGCTGCCCCTGTGTCGGCAGCATTGCCATGCTCTCGCTCTGCTAAGACAGCGAAGTCTAACGCTACGGCCCGCACGCCTCGTCGTGTGCTGCGCGTCAATAGCTCCGCCCCGCAGAGCACCCCTGATTCTCCCCTGACCACCACTGCGGACAAAAGCCGCACCACCAACAACACAACTACGGCAGCCACCGCTCAAAACGCTTCTGCGCTCCAGCAAACCAGCCCTGAGGGTAACGCACCGGCTGCCGGTGCGACGCCTGTTTCTTCTTCTTCTTCTGCTGCTGCTAATGCGGACACGCTCTCGGGTGCTGAGCATAACGGCGCAGGCCTCTCAGGTGAATTCGCGCTACCGCTTTCGACCTCGCAGCTGATGCCCATGATGCAAATGCAGCTGACCGAGAACAAGCTGCAAGGCCCTGAGCACCTGCATGATGCTATTGGCGTAAAAGTCCTGCCGATTGCCTATGCGCTGTCCTTACTGGCGCAGCTGCTCCCCATTCCGCTGCACGTCTTTGATTCCAACGGTCACTACCTCAAGCGCTTAGATCAAGGCGATGATGACAACTGGAACGTGCTGCACACCGACAAGGCCTATCGTAAGGAGCTCATTACTGCGGTAAAGGAGCAGCATATCACCCTATTTACGCAAGAGCGGCCGGTACTCTTAGGCGGCGTCGCAGTAGCCGATAACCTCATTTTGATTGTGGGGCCGGTGGTCACCACCACGGTGGACTCTAACTTTACGCAGCTCTTTGCGGCAAAGCATCAGGCGAGCAATGTGGTGTTACAGGAATGTACTCCTGCAAAACTGGCCTCAATGCTGTTGCTTATCTACTCGTCACTGACGGGGGAAAAGATCTCGCTCACGTCCTTTTTAGACCGCTACTTTATGCAAGACCAGCTCATGCAGCAGGCCATGAATAAGGCGGCAGACATTTTCTACCATGAGACGGTAATGGAGCGGCCGCACAACCCTATATCCTTTGAGCGCGACATTATTGATGCGGTGAAGCAAGGTGATGAGAACGCCCTGATCCGTGCTCTAAACTCACCTTTTGCCTCGATGCGTGGCACCTTGGCCAAGGATCGCTTACGCTCGCAAAAGAACCTCGCCATTGTGGATATCACCATTGCCTCACGTGCGCTGATTGATACGGGATTCTCTGCTGAGGAGACCTTTATCACGACTGATGCCTTTATCCGCAATGTGGAGGAGTCAAAGGACTGTGAAGAGGTGACGGCCTTAGCACGTGCTTGTGCGGTGTACTGTACGAAGATGGTACAAAAGCAAAGGGAGGAGGCTAAGCACAAGAGCGCAATTCAGAACCCGATTGTGCAGCAGGCGTGTGATTACATCGACCGCCATGCTTTTGCCAAGCTGGACGTAAAGGCCATTGCCGA
This sequence comes from uncultured Succinivibrionaceae bacterium, assembly GCA_949286015.1. Taxonomy (GTDB): domain Bacteria; phylum Pseudomonadota; class Gammaproteobacteria; order Enterobacterales; family Succinivibrionaceae; genus Anaerobiospirillum. Next base: position 8,813 of record CASEBB010000028.1, read on the forward strand.
GCACTTAAATGTCAGTGTGGGCTACCTCTCAAAGCTCTTTAAGCGCGAGCAGCACCTGACCATGTCCGATTACATGCGCAAGCGTAAGATCGAGCTGGCGACGATGATGCTGGCGAATACTGAGCAGAGCATTGATGAGATTGCGCTGTCGCTGTCGTTTTGCTCGCAGAGCCACTTTGGCGCGGTGTTTCAGCGGGAGATGGGATGTACGCCTGCGTCGTATCGCAAGCAGGTGCGCCTGCAAAGCGGTAATCTGCACATGGCTTAGAGCGTAGGGTGTGATGCTTCAAACACCCGCAAATTCAGCAAGTACGACTCTACGCAGAGCGCCCTAACTGTATCCATAGGTCCTTGCGATTTTTTTGGTGCTGACGGCGCGCTCCTCTAACGCTAAGGCGCTGCCCAGCAGCGCGCAGCTTCTAAGACACCGTGCTGCTGTACACACAGCTCGACTAGGCAGCAACACCTATATCCCAAGTGCCAAACAACGGTCTCACCCCCTACGTTTGCTCATCATGCTGCTAATGCCTCAGCACCAAAAAAATCGCAAGGACCTATCCATAAGTAGTACCCAAACCTAAGGCTACCAAGGAGTCTTCGGCCTACAATTTGGTGGATAGAGAACCAACACTACTTTTAGGCAGCTAACATGAAGCTCCACAACAACGATTCGTGTGCTTGCCTAAAGATGTGAGGCTAAGTTGTGATTTCCCACCAGCTCTGGGTAGAGCCCATCTTTGCCCAAAAGAGTAGGGGGTGGCTGTAGCTCTTATTACAGATAGGGGCGTCAGCTGCCGTATCGTAGGGAGAGCATGGCGCGCTGCATCTTGCGCCCTGAGGGGCGCGGGGATGATGCCTCAGGCTGCGTCTTAAGCCATGTGTGCCATGAAATGAGTGAAAGCAAGGTTACCCACCTCGAGATGAAGGATGCAGGTGAGTCTCAGCTTTACTGAGGACGGTGCACCATGATTATCCTAAAGACCGTCATCTCTTAAGTCAGTCGTTCCCATGGATGCCATGTAAGCCATGGCTCGTTGGGGCGGGCGCTGCTAACCATGCAATCAGGGCTGCTGGCTTTTCCTAGGTGTGCACACAGATACTGGCCATGAACCTACCTAAAGATACGTCGCGGTAGCGACGCGACGCTTGTTGCTCTCTAGCAGTTTTCTGCATCAAGGGGCTTAAAACCACCGCAAAGGCCGATTGTAAGCCAATAACCTAAGGGGAACATACTCTGAAGGAGCAAGGGCAAAACGCTATCGTAGGGCGCGCCATGCACCACTGGATAACAGTGCCACCTTGTCTTACACCTCACTGCACGTAAGCCACTGCACGCAAGTGGCCATAGCCGCAACCCTTTGTGGCTTTGAGCGCGCCCTCACAACTCTTGCCACCCCTCAGATCATTCTTTTGCTATGTGCCCTCCCCGTAAAATGGGGCTTTTTGCAAAACTGTGAACTGAGCTCAAATTTTTTCGTCACTCAGATCATTTTCGTGACAAAAAGGACAGTTTTCTGAGAAAACTAAACCAGCAAAATCGTTATCATGTGCGCAATGAAGAGATAGGGCGTGACTTAAGCTTTTAGCCCAGTTGCTTGCTATTGGCACGCTTTGCGATCCAACCTCGAGATAAGCGCGTTATTTACGCATGTCGTAACTGTTGTAATTTGCGCTAAGAGCACGCTCATGCGTGCTTTTGCAAATTGCCTCATTTACCTCGGGTGCGGGAGAGCAAAATGGCCGAGGTGAGCACCTACCGCAAGGTAGCGGGGAGGGCAGAAGTGCTTATCACAAAAGTGATCTTGTCAGGTCACGGTCTGTCTCGGGATTTAGCTGTTAACTGTGCGACTACCTGCTTTAATCAGGGTGCCACGCCGCAAGGGGTAGCACTCTCCTTAGGGGGATACATCGCTGTTAGCTTGCGCGTTAGGCCTTGTCTAACACCCAGCACCTTTCTCTGCCAGTGTTGACGATTACGGCATGATCGTGAGCACTGGTGTGGTGAAGAGCAAGGCGCTGGGCTTCTTTAGGAAACAGGCGGCACTGTCACTTAAAGAGCTAAGCTGCGCGATGGCAAAGCAAGTAGTGTTGGAGTCCTTTTTACTATGAAGTTGTCGAAGTTATTCTCCGCTGTGGCTTTCTGTGCTGCTGCCAGCGCTCTCTCGGTTTCTGCTTTTGCCGCTGAAGGCGACGCACCAAAGCGCTTAACCGGTGGTGGTTCTAACATCATGTACATCATCACCCCATCGCACTCCAATCCTTTCTTTAAGACTGAGTCCGATGTGGCCGCCGCTACCGCTAAAGAGCTGGGCTATGAGGTTAAGACCGTCTCTCACGACGATAGCCCTGTAAAGCAAAGCGAGCTCTTTGAGACCGCCATCTCCGATCGCGCCGCTGCCATTATTTGCGACAACGCCGGTGCTGACGCTACTGTGGCTGCGGTGAAGCGCGCTTATGACAACAACATCCCAACCTTCTTAATCGACCGTGAAATTAATGAGCAAGGCATCGCTGTAGCCCAGATCGTGGCCAACAACTACCAAGGCGCTAAGGGTGCTGCCGAGGTCTTTGTTGAGGCTATGGAAGAGGAGGGTGAGTACGCAGAGCTCTTTGGTATCGACTCTGATACCAATGCCCAAACCCGCTCGACCGCTTTCCATGAGGTGATCGACCAATACCCTGACATGAAGCTGGTGGCGGTGCAAACAGCTAACTGGGATCAGAACCTCGCCTACCAAAAGACTGAGACCATCTTACAGTCCTATCCAAACCTCAAGGGCATCATCAGTGGTAACGACAACATGGCTGTAGGCGCTGCCGCCGCTGCCAAGGCCGCTGGTAAGAAGCTGCACATCATTGCGGTGGACGGCTCCAACGATGCTCGTGATGAGATCCTTGCCGGTAACATGACCGCAACTGCAATGCAACCTGCTGCTTTAATCGCCGAGATGGCCGTGCGTCAAGCCGATCAGTACTTAAAGACTGGCTCCACTGGTAAGCCAGAGAAGCAGCTGATCGACTGCGAGATCATCACCATCGACAACGCTAAGCAGCTCAACAACTTCTCGCTGTCGAAGTAAGGCTAAGTAAGGCCGCCACTTGCTAAGAGCCACGATCAAGCTGCTGGCTTTAGCCCAGACGTAGCGGGCGTTGTAAGTGGCGGGTTAAGCTTACTTGCGAGTAAGTTTAGTAGTGTGTGATCGAGGTTGCTCCCCATTGGTGGCGGTAGTGGTGTAGCCATACGCCATACTGTACCAATCTCCATAGTGTGACATCACCACAGCTATGGAGGCTTTCAAAGGGAACTCCATCCTCAAACGCAATGCTCTCACCGCCTTGTCTTAAGAGCGCACAACAAAGCACTCACAGACAGCCCTGACGCTCTGACGAGCACGTCAGCAATTACGAGCGCGCAGGGTGAAAGGGAGTAGGGGCCTTTACAGTAGGTTATCTCCGCTACTGCTGACCTACAGGTGGTAAGAGCATTTTTTAGTGATTTTAGGTACGGACTCAGCTGCGGATTTGCTGTCAGCTTACAGCAAGCTTGCTTGAGGTCAGCCCCCTGTGCACACGTAACGCTCACTTTGAGGTGAGGTGCTCTTACAGGGAAAGCGCTGTTACCGCCATCCGGCTCAGTCCATTGCTCACTTAATCTTGTCTGGTTTATAAGCCACTGCACGGGCTTAACTGTCGGCTACTAAGCCCCGCTCAGCTTAGGTAGCGCATTCATTATCCTGTCTTCCCCATGAGCAATTCTGTAGGGGCAATCTTAGTCAAGTAGGTAGGTAGGTAGAGGTACCGGTGGCCATGAGCCCTGCCGTGCCCGAGGTCTATCTCAAGTTCGAGTTTAAGCGCTGTCAGGTGACAACATCTGACGGATAGGGGGCATTTTACCCTAAAGAGCCGCTTACGCACGCCGCGCTGCATCCGGCACAGGGGCAAAGCCGCCTGAGAGCTGCACACAGCACTTAAACCACAAAGCACCACGACTTCACCACCTTACACACCAGCACTAAGAACCACTAACAGTAAAGCTCACCATGGGAGCTGCGCTCAAGGCCTCACGAGACTTTGTCCTCAAAGACTCTGTTCTCACAAGGCGCAGTCCTCACGAGACGCAGTGCGGCAGTTGCTCACCACGACCGAGATTAAGTTCGCAGCAAGTACCCATGGGGGAATGTATGTCCTTATTCTCATCCAAGCGCAACATTGTGATCGCAGCGATTGCGGCCATCTTTGTGGTCTATTCGCTGGCCGCCATGACGGTGGTGAAAGAAGGTGAAGAAGCCAAACTAACCGGTGAAGTGGTCTTTGATCCAAACACCGTCGCCACCAACTTCTGGCAGCAAAACGCCGCCACCTACTTCTCAGAAAACGCTGTGGACTTTGTGACCCTCGTAAACGAGTCCAAGGGCGATTTCACCACCTTAGCCTCCAAGTACGGCCACTACTCCATGGGCGATAGCGGCGAACTGTCCTTTATCGTCAAGGGCACCGGCACCATCAACAACGTCAAGAACAAGCTGCGCGCCGGTTACTTAGGCGTGGCAGTTGATGGCTACGAGGGCCCAGCCCAAGTGCGTTTACAGATCGGCCCTGTCTTTAAGGGGTCGGCCGTGCGCGACACCATTAACACCATTAGCTACCGCGACTACAAGAACCAAATCGAGTGGGCGCAGGTGTCCGTGGCTTTCCATAACTTAATTTCCCAAGAAATCTTGGCGCCAATTGACATGAACAGCATGATGGACAAGAAAGTTGAGTTCATCGGTTGCTTTACTGTGGGCCGCCCATCGCAAATCCTCATTACCCCAGTGTCGCTGAAAGTGCTCTAAAGCGCAGCTGGCATGTGGAAGGAGTGGAAGGAGTTTGTATGGCAGACGAGATCTATTTGCACGCCGAGAAAATCGACAAGATCTACCCTGGTACCAAGGCCTTAGATCAGGTCTCCTTTGATATCAAGCGCGGTAAGGTCAATGTCTTAATCGGCGAGAACGGTGCGGGTAAGTCCACCCTGATGCGCATCATTGCCGGTATTGAGCAGCCAAGCTCGGGCAAGCTCTACCTACAAGGCAAAGAGGTGGTCTTTAACTCCACTGTAGATGCCCGTGCTAACGGCATCGCCATTATTCACCAAGAGCTGTGCTTGTTCCCGAACCTGACGGTGTTCCAGAACTTGTTCATGGCCTCCGAGCGCACCAAGAGCGGCATCCTTGATGATGCGGAACACCGCAAGTTAGCCCGCCAAGTGCTCGCACGCTTAAATTACCCAATTGACCCAGACACCCGCGTCGGTGACCTGCGTGTCGGTCAGCAGCAGATGATCGAAATTGCGCGCAATCTGCTGATCCCTAACCTCAAGATCCTCATTATGGATGAGCCAACCTCCTCGCTCTCGGAGCAAGAGGTGGATGTGCTCTTCACCATTATGCGTGAGCTGACCGCTTCGGGCATCTCCATTGTGTACATTTCCCACCGTCTTGAGGAGCTGATGCGCATTGGTGACTTTGTGACCATCTTCCGTGATGGCCGCTTAGTAGCTGAAGCTGCCGTCAAGGACATTGATGTGCCTTGGATCGTCAAGCAAATGGTGGGTGAGGGCAAGAGCTACCCAACCCGCAAGACCCAAGTTGATTGGTCGACCCGTGAAAAGGTGCTTGAGGTTAAGGATTTAACCCTGCCAAAGAGCGGTGGCGGCTACCTGCTCAACAAGGTCTCTTTTGATCTGCACCAAGGTGAGATCTTAGGTCTCTACGGTCTGTTAGGTGCGGGACGTACCGAAGTCTTTGAGTGCATCATGGGTATGCGCCCAGAGCACACCGGCACCATTAAGCTCCATGGTAAGGAAATCACCATTACGAGCTTAGACCAACAGATTAAAAAGGGCTTTGCGTGGTTACCAGAGGATCGCCAGCGTGACGGCCTCATTCAGACGATGGACATCGATAAGAACATCGCGCTGACCAATATTGAGGCTTACACCGGCCCATCTGGCCTTATCAACAACGGCAAAGAAGGCGAGGCGGTGGAGCACATGATTAAGGATGTGCACATCAAGGTAGCCGATAAGAAGCTGCCAATCCTCTCGCTGTCGGGTGGTAACCAACAAAAGTGCGTGTTTGCCAAAGGTGCCTTAACTAAGCCAGAGATCATGCTGCTCGATGAGCCATCGCGCGGTATCGACATCGGTGCTAAGACGGAAATCTTCCAGCTGATTTACCAGTACGCCGAGCGTGGTGTGTCCTTAATTGTGGTGTCCTCAGAGTTAGAGGAAATCATCGCCATTGCTGACCGCATCATTGTGCTCTCCAGTGGCTATAAGGCGGCGGAGTTTGTCGGTGATGACATCACCCAGAACAACCTCGTTAAGGCCTCTTACTACGGTCACCAAAAGCTCAAGGAAGAGGAAGCCGCTGCGACAGCTGCTGCTTCTTAGTACCGGCCCTGATCTTATTAGTGGCATTTTTTGGCAGAACAATCTGAACTCTTAAAGCTGTGAGGGCGCTCAGAGCAGCAGGCAGTGGCAGTTGCAGTTACGCGGTGCTGACGTTTACCGTGCGTGCCTTTGATCTTAGAGCCTGTGGAGGAAAAGCGCCGTTAAAGCAGCTTTAGTGGAGCAAGCTATGAATAAGAATGACGTCATTATGACCCTGCTCAAGGGTCGTACCCTGATCGTACTGGCATTGTTGGTAGCCTTCTTCTCCTTTGCTGCCGACTCGTTCTTTACCAGCCAGTCGCTGTTACTGGTGGCCAAGCATGTGGCCTTATATGGCATCTTAGGTATTGGTATGACCTACGTGCTGGTAACCGGCGGTATCGACCTGTCGGTGGGTTCGGTGGTCGGCCTTGCGGGCATGATCTCGGGCTATCTCATTAACCACGGCTTAACCTTATTTGGCTACACCTTCTATTTCTCGGTGCCAACCATTGTGCTGATTGCCATTATGGTGGGCGTGATTGTGGGCATGCTCAACGGCTTTATCGTGACCAAGTTTGCTGTGGCCCCATTCATTGCGACCTTAGGCATGATGTACATCGCCCGTGGTGCTGCCAACCTCGTCTCCAGTGGTGCGACCTTCCCTAACCTCGTGGGTAAGGAGGCTTTAGGCAACACCGGCTTTGAGATCTTTGGTCGTGATATCGCTGGCTTTCCTGTAGCGGTCATCATCTTAATCATCATTGCCGCGATTGCAGCAGTGATCTTAAGAAAGACCCCATTTGGCTGGCACATTCTCGCTATTGGTGGTAATGAACGCGCAGCTAAGCTCTCTGGCGTCCGTGTAGATTCGGACAAGATGTTAGTTTACATGTTCTCTGGCGCATGCTCGGCTGTTGTCGGCATCATCGCTACTTCCCAATTAGTCGCGGCCCATCCGATGACCGGCAACACATGGGAGATGAATGCAATCGCTGCGGCTGTGCTCGGTGGAACCTCGCTGGCAGGTGGTGTTGGCACCATCATTGGCACCGTGATCGGCGCCTTCATTATCGGCGTAATTTCGGACGGCATGGTGATGTGTGGCGTGTCCGAGTTCTGGCAGATGGTGATTAAGGGTCTGGTGATTGTGCTGGCAGTTATTGTTGACCAGTACCAGCGTAACTTACAGGCACGTATGGCCTTACAGGCACGCAACGAGAGCAAGAAGGCTGCGGCCTAAGCTCGCAGGCTGTCTTAACCAAGAGGGACTTTGCCCCGCACACTTCTAAGTAGGGCTCTGCCCTACACCAGCAAGGGATTTTATATCCCTTGCTCCTCAGCGGCCTCAGGCCCGTAAAGCATTAAATAAGGGGCGTTGCTGCCCCGCGCACTCCCGCAGATTCTTACCCACTTCCGCAGAGGTCAATATGTTCTTCAAAGACAAAGGCACAGCCGTGATTGCCCCTATGAGTGGCCACGTAGTCACCATTGGTGATGTCGATGAGCCGATCTTCGCCGGTAAGGTCGTAGGCGACGGTGTAGCCATTATTCCATCCTCCGGTGAAGTGGTCGCTCCTATCGCCGGAACTATTTCCTTTATTGGCGAGCAAAAGCACACCTACGGCATCGCCGGTTTCGATGGCGTAGAAGTCCTGATTCACTTAGGTATCAATACCGTTAAGTTAAACGGTCAGGGCTATGACTGTAAGGTCGAGGTGGGACAGCGTGTCGAGGTGGGTACGCTACTGTGCAACATGGATCTCGACTTTATTCGTCAGCAGCAATTTGATCTGACCTCACCAGTGGTCATCACGTCCGGTTCTATGGACAAGATTAAGCGCCTGACCTTACGCACCGGCCAAGCCCTCGCAGGGCAGACGGTGTGTATGCGTTACACCACGGTGTAAGGCAACATCCAGCGCAGCTGCTAATGCGCAGCAAACATGCGCAGCAAGACAAGGCTCTTACCACCTTGTAGAGGTTCAGGGTGGTGATACCGAGCTGTTTTAGTGAGTGGAAAAAGCAGGGTCTCCTCAGAGTTAGGTGGATAGCACCACGTAGTCTCACACCTTTAGGCAAGCACCTGAGTCGTGGTTATGGCGTTTCATGTTAGCCACCTAAAAGTAGTGAGGAGGCTGGCTCTATTCAGCAAACTCTAAGGAGAGCCAAAAAGCAAGGCGTGGAGACTTTTAGCCCGCCATACCCGCCATATAAGTAGGGAGAGGTATGCAGGGCGTCACCTCTAACTGAGGCTTGGCGGTGACACCGTCCCTCACTGCTACTACTACTACTACTACTACTACTTCGCCGTGTAGGGGGTACACCACGAAGTAGCAGCGCCTCTTTCATGAGGCTGTGTTTTAAGGCATGCGGTCACAAGAGCTGTAGCCATGGCTAGCTGTAGACACCATGCCCACCGGTTTTTCAATTATCCACGTGTGTTAAGAAAGCGGCGGCACCGTCACCGCTTTACAGTAAAACGCGGCGAGGATTTTCTATGAGCGCACACATCAAATTAGGTTTTGTCCCAACAAGACGCAGTGTATTCTCGGCTCCTGATGCCTTGAAGTATCGCGATTTAACCGCCCAACGCTTGACGGAGTTAGGCATCGACTTTGTCGACATCAAGGACATTAATCCTGAAGGCTTACTCTTTGCCGACGAGGACGTCGCTAAGATCGCAGAAAAGTTCCGCAAGGAAAAGGTCGACGGTATCATCCTCGCCCACTGCAACTTTGGCACAGAGTACGTGTGCGCCCGCTTAGCCCGTGAGCTGGGGCTGCCAGTCTTACTGTGGGGCCCATTAGATGAGCGTCCACTGCCAGATGGCCGCCGTTTACGTGATAGCCAATGCGGTCTCTTTGCTACCGGCAAGGTCTTACGCCGCTTTGAGGTGAAGTTTACTTACCTCACCAACTGCCGCTTAAGCGATCCTGTCTTTGAGCGCGGTATCCGCGACTTTATGGCCGTGTGCAACGTGGTGCGCACCTTTAAACACATCCGCATTCTGCAAATGGGCCCACGCCCATTCGACTTCTGGTCGACCATGTGCAATGAGGGCGAGCTGTTAGAGAAGTTCAACATTCAACTCTCGCCAGTACCTCTTCCTGAGCTGGTAAGTGAAGTTAAGCGCATCCGCGACCACGGTGAGGCTAAAGAAGAGCTCGATCTCTTACATGACAAGACCGTCATCAAGATCTCCGAGCCAAAGGTCGAGACGGTGGCAGCTTTAGCGCACGCCATGAAGAACCTCATCGACAAGTACGGCTGCCAAGCTGGTGCGATTCAGTGCTGGACGGCGTTGCAAGATGAGCTGGGCATTATGCCTTGCGCTGCTAATTCCATCTTAAACGACATGGGTATCCCTATCGTGTGTGAGACGGATATCCACGGTGCTATTACCGCCTTAATCACCGAGGCTGCTGTCATGAATCGCAGCCGCAGCTTCTTTGCTGACTGGACGGTGCGTCACCCAGACAATCCAAACGGTGAGCTCTTACAGCACTGCGGCCCATGGCCAATGTCCATTGCTAAGGAAAAGCCTGAGCTGACCTGCCCAATCGCCTTTAAGGACGAAGGTTCGCTCTCAGCTGAGGCGAAGCACGGCGACAAGCTCACCATTACCCGCTTTGATGGTGACCACGGTGAGTACTCGCTGCTCTTAGGTAACGCTAAGTCGGTGGACGGCCCACATATTCTCGGCACCTACATGTGGATTGAGGTCGAGAACATTAAGCGCTTAGAGGAGAAGATCGTCACCGGCCCATACATTCACCACTGCGTGGGTGTGTACGATGACGTAGTGCCAGTGCTTTACGAGGCATGCAAGTACATTGGCATTAAGCCAGACCTCTATGACCCAATTGAGGAGCAGGTAAAGGCTTACCTGCGTGGCGAATAGGGCACAACGCAAAGAGGACAGGAAGCGGTAGGGACAACTACATCAGAGGAGCTTGGGCTCACTTCAGTGTTTGGTGGATACCACAATGTAGCCTCACACCTTGAGGTTAGCACATGAGCCGTGGTTATGGCGTTTCATGTTAGACACCTCAAAGTAGTGTGGGTGGATCCACCAAACTCTGAGTAGAGTCGGAGCTACCCTGAGAGCAGCCGTGAGCAACACCATTCATGCTCTAAGTTGCGTCTGTGGCCATCACATTGTGGTCGCTGCTTTTAGTGGTGACTTATAACCTTACTGCTTGCCATCTCTATCCTCTTTGCGCCTACTACCGCTGCTGGCAATACCTGAGCAGATGCTCACCCCCCTCTGCCCAGAGCAGAGCGCACACCTCACTCCCCACTCCCTTCCCACCACAGCACCAGTCAGCGGTATCCACTACTACAAGTTTAAGAATGAGCAATCCATGTACGGAGCGCTCAGAGGCCCTTTTACGCGCTAAACAGTCGTTTTACCTCTAAAGCTCAGACATAAAAGCTGATAAATAAGGCAATACAAGAAAAATACACTTTGCAGTTGCTATGACAAGCAGCACCTCCACGAGCTCTAAGGTGGTTACCAGTGATCACTTTAAGATGAAAAGTGACTAGACATGATGGCGGTAAAAAGCCAAGTCCAGATCTCTGCCACACCGAGCGCAGGGAGTAGGGGCAACCGAGCACATCATACTGGCTTACACCGCTAGCAACTGCAAAACAAGCTCACAGCTTTGGGGACGAGGCAGGCAGGGACAAAACGACGCACGCACGCTAAAAAAGCGGTGACGGAGAACGATTATGCAGAATCTGCAACAACTTGCGTATCAGTTACGCCAAGATGTAGTTGACATCATTATGAGTGGCAAAGGCGGCCACATCGGCGGCGACATGTCCGTAATGGAAGTCCTCGTCAGCCTCTACTTCAAAGAGATGAACGTCTCGCCTGAGAACTTTTCCGGCAAAGACCATGACCACTTCATCATGAGTAAGGGTCACTCTGTGGAGTCCTTATACGCCGTCTTAGCGGCCAAGGGCTTTTTCCCACGTGAGCAGGTCATCAAAGAATTCTCGCACTTTGGCTCGCCATTTATCGGCCACCCAAATAACAAGCTTCCTGGCATTGAGATGAACTCCGGTGCCTTAGGTCACGGCTTACCAGTGGCTGTGGGCATGGCCATCGCCGAGAAGATGAACAAGTCCGCTAACCGCGTCTATGTGGTCATGGGCGATGGTGAGCAGGCTGAAGGCTCGGTGTGGGAAGGCGCGATGTCGGGTGCCAACTACCACTTAGACAACCTCTGCGCAGTGGTCGATCGCAACCGCTTACAGATCTCTGGCTCGACTGAAGACGTGATGGCCTTAGATGACTTAGCTGCAAAGTGGAGCAGCTTTGGCTGGCATGTGATCTCGGTTGAGGATGGTAACGACATCGAGCAGTTACTGGCAGCTTTTGCGGAGGCTAAGGCCACTAAGGGCAAGCCAACAGTGCTGATTGCCAACACGATTAAGGGCAAGGGCTCGGCTGTGATGGAGAACAAGGCCAACTGGCACCACAAGGTACCAACAGCTGAGGAGTATCAGCAGATCATGGCTGATCTCAAGGCACATGCAGCGGCAGCGGCGGCAGCTAAGTAATCAGGCGGAGGATACGAACATGGCTAATGTTGCTAACAAGCAGATGATTTGCAACGTCCTGTTAGAGGCTGCCAAGACTGACAAGGACATCGTGGTGCTGTGCTCTGACTCGCGTGGTAGTGCTTCGGCTACGCCATTTGCGCAAGCTTTTCCTGAGCAATTTGTCGAAGTGGGTATTGCTGAGCAAGACCTGGTGGGCATTGCGGCTGGTATGGCTCGCTGTGGCAAGCGCACTTTTCCAATGTCGCCAGCCTGCTTCCTCACCACGCGCTCTTATGAGCAGTGCAAGGTGGACGTGGCTTACTCGCACACCAACGTCAAGTTAATCGGTATCTCCGGTGGTATCTCCTACGGTGCCTTAGGTATGTCCCACCACAGCGCACAAGACATTGCAGCGATGAGCTCGGTGCCTGGCATGCGTGTGTACCTGCCTTCTGATTGCCACCAGACCAAGAAGCTGATGGAGCACCTCGTTAAGGACAATGAGCCAGCATACATCCGTGTGGGGCGTAATGCGGTACCAGAGATCTACTCTGAGGACAATTGTCCTTTTGAGATGGACAAGGCCACGGTGATTTACAAGGGCACTGATGTAGCCTTTATCGCCTGCGGTGAGATGGTGCTGCCAGCCAAGCTAGCAGCGGAGAAGCTCAAGGCCGAGCACGGTATCTCTGCTAGCGTGGTTGACATGTACTGCGTCAAGCCACTGGATAAGGCTGCCATTATTGAAGCGGCCCAAAACGCCAAGGTGGTGATTTCGGTTGAGGAGCACTCACCATTTGGTGGCTTAGGATCGATGGTAGCGCAGGTAGTGGGGGAAAACTGTCCACGTAAGTGCTTAACGCTGGCTTTACCTGATGCCCCTGTGATTACTGGTACCTCGCAGGAGGTTTTTAACCACTACGGCCTCACGGGTGATGGCTTGACCCAGACTGCGTTAAAAGCCTTAGGCAAGTAGTAGCGGTAAGAGTCAAGCTGTGCCACCACAGAAAAGAGGCTCTACTCAGAGTTTGGTGGATACAACCACGTAGCCTCACACCTTTAGGCAAGCACATACATGAGCCGTGGTTATGGCGTTTCATGTTAGCCACCTCAAGTAGTGTGGGGCTCTATCCACCATCCACCATCCACTGAGGTGCTCCAGAAAAGACAGTAGTGTAGGTAAGCACAGACAGAGATAACCACACCGCGCTAGCCACTGGTGGGCGTCAATGCCCATGGGGATTAGTGCTGCAAGTGACAAGCTATAGAGTTGGTAAGGAAAGGGTGATCTGATAGCAGACGGGTGCAGGGGTGAGTGCTGGCAACAACCTACACCTCGAGATAAAGGGTGTTCTAGCCTGAGCCTACCTTAAGAACCTTAAGGAGAGGCAAGCATGAGTGCCATAAATCCTGTCATCTATTAAGTAAGTCCTTCCTAACCTAAAAGCGCCTGACGGTACCTGATCTCTAGAGTAGCACCTCAGCAATACCTCCTCTCAGGATAAAACACCTGATTGTAGGCCGCTACCTTCTTTGAGATTGGCTTTTGGGAATACTCTCGCTATAAAGCTTACAAGCTGATTTGGCGCTGCTTAATCACCCTGAAGATGGTGGTGATGACGCTCTGCTTTGCATTGCGTTGCCTTGCGGTGCTCTGTTGCTCTTACCTATAAATAGCCTTGTGATTGTATGTGGTGGCCTCGTCAGGAGACGCCAATCCCATGAGCACAGCTCCTTTAGTGCTGGGTATCGATCAAAGTACCCAAGGTACCAAAGCCCTGCTCCTTGATGAGCACGGGCAATTAATCGCCAAATGCTCCCGTCCACATCGCCAGATCATTAACGATAAGGGCTACGTCGAGCACGACCTTAATGAGATCTACCACAACGTCTGTGGAGTGGTCGCAGATCTCGTTAGTCAAGATTCATCCTACGCAGCGCGCATCGCCTGTGTGGGCTTATCCGTACAGCGTGAGACCGTAGGCGCATGGCGCAAATCCACGCTGGAGCCACTCTACAACGCTATTGTGTGGCAATGCGGTCGTGGTGCAGCCTTTGTAGCGCAGCCTGAGGTGCAGGCGGCAGCAGGCTATATTCGCACTACTACCGGCTTAGAGCTCAGTGAGTTCTTTAGCGCGGCTAAGCTGGCATGGCTGTTTGATAACGTCCCCGCAGTGCAAGAAGCTGCTAAAGCACACGACCTCTGCGTGGGCAATATCGACACTTATTTGCTGCACAAGCTGACTCAAGGTCAGACCTTTGCCACAGAGCCTTCCAACGCCTCGCGCATGCAGCTTATGGATATCCAAAAGCTGCAATGGGATGAGCAACTGTGCAAGCTCTTCCATGTCAATATGGAGGCCTTAGCTCCTATTGTCGATAGCGATAGCCTCTTTGGTACAACTGATTTTGCAGGTTCTCTGCCACAACCTGTGGCGCTGCATGCGGCTATTGGTGATAGCCAAGGTGCCCTCTTTGGTCAGGGCTGCTTACAAAGCGGTCAGACTAAGACCACCTATGGTACCGGCTCGTCTATCATGATGAATGCTGGTGCGCAGGTGGTGCCTTGTGAGCACGGTATCGTCAACTCCGTTGGCTGGCGCCGTGGTGGTAAGACCACCTACGTGCTTGAGGGCAACATCAATTACTCAGCAGGCGTGATCTCTTACCTTAAGGATGATTTAGGCCTCATTAGCTCACCGCAAGAGACCGAGGCTCTGGCCTTAGCGGCAAATCCACAGGATTACTGCTACTTTGTGCCAGCGCTGTCGGGACTGGGTGCACCTCACTTTAACTCCAATGCTCGTGGCACCATTGTCGGCATGAGCCGACTGACCACGAAAAAGGAGCTGGTACGTGCGGCTTTAGACTCCATTGCCTATCAGGTCAATGATGTGGTGGAGCTCATTCGCAAGTCATCACGTGAAGCAACGGGTATTGATGTCAGTGAGTTGCGTGTGGATGGCGGCGCGACCTTAAACCGCTATTTGATGCAGTTTCAGGCTGATATCGTGAACCTGCCGCTCAAGGTTCCTGCTGATGCGGAGCTCTCGGGCATGGGCGCGGCCTTTATGGCTGGTATCGCTAAAGGCGTGTATAGCGAGAGTATCTTAGGGCAGGAGCGCGTAAAGGCGCAGTATACACCTCAGATGGACGCAGCGACGCGTGAGGCCAAGATTGCTCGGTGGCACCATGCGGTGCAGACGGCTATTGCCCATGGACAGGGCTAAAGGATAAGTAGACTCCTTTCACGACAACTTTGCGGTCGCGAGCAGAGCTCGTGTACTGCGAGTAAAAACTCCAAAGGAATGTAGCCTAAAGCCTCAGGTGTTTGTTTCCCACAGCATCTGGGGCTTTTCTTTTGGCGGGCAGGAGAGGGATAGGAGAGGGGATACGGGAGGTCGGCAGGGGAAAGGCAGAGCAGTGCTCTGGGAGGAGTAGGGAGCAGCGAGTTGCTGACAGCAGTGGAGTTGCTGTCAGCAACAGCAATGGCCCCAGCGGGCCACCACTGTCTTACCACGAATGAGCTTAGCCGATTAAGCTT
The DNA here is from genome assembly GCA_949286015.1 of uncultured Succinivibrionaceae bacterium. Lineage (GTDB taxonomy): Bacteria > Pseudomonadota > Gammaproteobacteria > Enterobacterales > Succinivibrionaceae > Anaerobiospirillum. The sequence goes on from CASEBB010000028.1 coordinate 24,328, forward strand.
AAGCCCAGCTGTGGACGCATGTTGGCCTGCATCAGCATCGAGGCGGCGGCCTGCTGAATAATGCTCTGCTGCGAGAGGTTGGCAGACTCCTCAGCAAAGTCAGCATCTTGAATGCGCGAGCGGGCATCGGCTTCGTTTACAGCGACGTTCTGCGCATTACGAATGGTTGACTCTAAGCGGTTGGCAATGGCGCCTAAGTTTGAACGCTGCTCGTCCACGAACTGGATGAGCGTATCGAAGTCCTCAAGAGCGACACTGGCGTCAAAGTTGGCAGTATTGGCAAAATCAACAAAGCCGCCACCGGCGTTAGCATTGATGCCTAAGCCCGTGGTATTACCCAACACCTCTGACGAGAGAATGGTCCAATTGATGGCAGCGACGTCAAACTCAATGGTGTCACCGGAGTTGGCGCCCACCTGCAGCACCATCTTGCCACCTTGAATGTTGCCACCGCCACCGGCTACTGGAGGTAAAGAGTCAGCATCGTCTACGTAGATGTCGTTACCATCGCGACCATTAAGCACAGTGCGGCCACCGTAAGTAGTCTGCGTGGCAATGCGATGAATTTCCTCTTGCAGCGAGTAAAGCTCTTGGCTTAGAGCCTCACGATCCTCTTGGGTGTTGGTGCCATTGAGGTACTGTACCGTAAGGGTACGACCCTTTTGCAGCATGTTGGTGATCTCATCCATGGCCCCCTCAATGGTCTGCACTAAGGCCAGACCATCATTAGCATTGCGGGAACCTTGATTGAGACCATTAATCTGCGAGGTCAGGCGATCGGCGATCTGTAAACCTGCGGCGTCATCTTTAGCAGAGTTGATACGCAGGCCAGAGGAGAGGCGCTGGTAGGTGGTGTTCAGCGCATTATTGGCGTTGGTGAGATAGCGTTGCCCGTTGAGGCTGGATACGTTGGTTTTGACTGCGATCATGATTAGGTCTGAGCTCCCATATATTGCTGCATGTTAAGAGGCAGCCGGTGGCCAGAATTGAAAAGAGGTCACAAGCTGGTGGCGACTGCAGCAAGGCTGTGCTGTCCTGATGGGAGGAAAACACCGCTCTGTAACCGGACACAAGATTTTAGGAGGCTGATGTACGCACCTCAAGGTGCTGTACAAGGCGAGCACGAAACTTTGGGGCAGCTTCGCAATTGACGCTACATGCCAAAAGCGTTCACAGCAAGCTGCGCTACGCTGTAGCCTGTGCGTATTATGCCTAAATTAGCGCCCTTTGTCAGTGCACCTATACCTTACTCTGAGGCAAAGAGTGCTTGATGCGTCAGCCTCCTGTAATGCGGTAGCGCGCAGAGAAACACTGTTCCTCGTGAGAGCATGGGCTTGCAGGGGTAACGCTTGGTGAAAACGTTTACCTGCATTAGTAGGTTAAGTGCCATACCGCCTAAGCCGCAGCGCTCTTAATTCTCAGAATCTCGTGACGCGCAATGATGCTTAGCCCACCTTAACGGTACTGATCTAAGCTTTTGAGAGTACCTATTGTACGGAGCCGTAGTAATTGTGGCTGCAGCTACAGCAACGCGCGCAGCGCTGATACGGCGTGTAGCAGATATATTCAAGGCTTGTCCATCTTCCCTGTAGCGTGGGAGGCCTCGTTTCTAGTGATCACGCAGCACAACTTACGCACCGCTGTAACGAGCCAAGAGCACATGCTTAGGTTGTCATGTCCACCGAAGCGAGGAGCCACTAAGAGTTTAGTGGATAGAGCACCACCACCACTACCACAAGGTGGGTCACGCCCAACGCCAGTACATGAACCCCTTGCTTGATCGCAGGTGCGCTGCTGCTTTTTGGTATCGACCAAACTCAGAGGAGAACCATAAAGGTGTCACATAACACATAAGCAGCCTTGCTGCTGGAGGTGCTTATCCCTAAGCAAAGCCTGTATATACCGCATTTGTTTGGACATTGGCGCATGGGCGCGTATAATCATCAGGTTCGATCCATGCCCTAAGGGAAACATGACATGCTTACTGAAGAACAGCAGGCAGTAGTGGATGTCTCACGCCAGCTGCTGCCTCGAGAAATGCTCAAGGTGGATGCCTGTGCGGGCTCAGGTAAAACCTCTACCCTCGTCGAAATCGCTAAGGCCAACCCTCATGCGCGCTTTTTGTATTTAGCCTTTAATCGCGCCATTGTCTCTGAGGCCAAACAGCGCTTTCCAGCCAACGTGAAGATCTACACCACCCATGGCCTTGCCTACTACTGGTACGCGTATGTCTATGGCAATGAGCGGCTGCACGATATTAAGCCTAGCTATAAGATCTTTGACATTGAGCCGCTGTTTCCAAGTCTCGGTAATCGTGAACTCAACGGGCTTTTGCTGGAGTATCGTGACTTCCTTTACTCGTCGTTAGAAGAACCTTACGACAAGAATGTGGCCAAGATTTTTGAGGCAGTGCAGCAGGGGAAACTGCCACTAACGCACGACTTCTACCTGAAGCTCTACCAGTTAAGGTGTCAGCCTAAGTTCCGTAACTACGATTACGTGCTCCTCGATGAGGCCCAAGACACCAATGCGGTGACCATGGCTATCTTTACTGACAATGACTGTCGGCGCATTCTGGTCGGTGATAGCCATCAGGCTATTTATGGCTTTCGTGGTGCGATTAATGGCTTAAACGGCGTACAGGCGGAGCACAACCTAAACCTGACGCACTCGTTCCGTTCTGTGCAGTCGATTTTGGATCGGGCCAATTGGTTCTTAAACCGCTATGATGCACACAATAGCGTCCCCATGACCTCGCAAGTGGAGCCAAGGGCGCTGTATCACTACGAGGCTATCATTACCCGTACTAATGCGGAGATCATTCGCACCATTCGTGATCTGGATCCGCAAGAGATGGGTGATTACTTCTTACTGCGTCCTGCTGAGGCGGTGTTTAGCTGTGCTTTGAGCATTTTGGCCGTGTTTTATGGTGTGGGTAACGTTTATCCCGCCTATTCTTGGCTCAAGCGTTTTACCTCCAAGGAAAAGCTCGAGAAGTACATTGAGGACTGTGGCGATATCGAGATTAAGCAGAACCTCAAGCTGGTTAGCGACTACGGCCCTGAGCTGTTAAATATCTTTAGCAAGGCGCAAGCGCTCGCAGCTAACCGCGATGCCACCCACTGCATCACCACTGCCCATACGGCTAAGGGCTTAGAGTGGGATAGGGTCACGCTGGCAAATGACTTCCCTGACTTACCTGATTGCTTCAAGAAGACGAAGCAAGTTACTAAGGGTGAGGCAGTGATGTCCAAGCAGAGCTTTGAGCAGGAGCTGAATCTCTACTACGTAGCGGTGACGCGCGCCAAGTACGAGCTTGAGGATGACACCGCCAATGGCGCTTACTACGATAAGGTGCTATCTAATACGCTTAAGCGTCAGCAAATGCAGCAAACCCAGTCCCAGCCATACTTTGAGGCTCACACTGCCTTTACCGCCACTACGGCAGGTGATGCCGAGTCCGATTATGAGGCTGATGACGCTGAGCCAGCGGAGAGCACGCCGCCAATCAGAGTGATCCCAGGCAAGGCTCAACAGAGCAGCGCTGTGTCTGTGTCTACGTCTACACCAAAGATGCCTCAAGGTAACGCTGTCATGTTCCAGCTGCTGGAACCAGAGTCTGCGGACAGCCTGCCTGATAGCGCTGTGGTCATGAAAAGAAAAAGAGGCCGCCCAAGAAAGCACCCCAAATAGCGCTGCGACTGCAAGCAGGCGGGGCGCAGGGCCACGGCAGTCTTAACCACGGTGCTGTAGGGATGGCACGATCTCTACGCAGTGGTAACTGCCCATGAGACGTAACGCTGGATAGCGCTTGAGATAAGGTATGGGCTCTGCGCTTAGGCTTTCCCTTAAATGATGGCGTATGAGGTTGCTAAAGCGGCGGCCTGCAACGGAGCATGGCTGCCGTTTTTTGTTGGTGCTGAGGCTACGGTACAGAATCTTAAGCGGGCAGTGGCAACCTTAGGGGGTAACAGAGCAGGGACGTGGTGGTGGTAGTGGTGTGAGGTGTAGTCCCCAGCACAGGAGTTAGCCACCGTTACCTTATCTCGAGATGATGCAGGGCAGACGCAGTGGTGAGCACGGGGAGAGATGGAGTACCCAGAGCAGCACAGCAGTAGCGGAGCACAGAGGTCTGCACACCCTGCGAGGTAGCACAGTGGGGAGTTAGGACTCACCTTGGAGTAAGACGCCGTGAAGCGTCGCGATAACGGCCGCCCACGAGGTGGACTGGCGGCCGTCGAGGGGAGTACCTGTAGGCAGCAGGGTAATTGTTCACGGGCACGCGGGGGAGCTTTTCCGCTGCTTGGAGTAAGGGCGGTGGCGCCAGCCACCGCAAGAAGAAAGAAGTATTAGAAAGCCCCAAACTTAAACTAGCGGTAGGGCTGCGCAGCAGCGCTACCGCGTAAACTGGCGAGGCGCTTGCGCCGCGCCCTCCCGCAGCGAGGCTTAGCCTCGCAAGGGGTGAAGACGGCCGCCCTAGGCCGTCGGGGTGAATCCCGCTGGAAGCAGGCAACGTGGCCACGGGCAGGGGAGAGGCTTTTTCTGCTGCTCGGGGTAAAGGCGGTGGCGCCAGCCACCGCAAGAAAAGAAGGATGAGAAGCTCCAAACTAAAACCAGCGGTGGGGCTGCGTAGCAGCACTACCGCGTAAACAGGAGGGGCGCTGGCGCCACTCCGGTAGGCAGCGAGGCGTTAGCCTCGCAGGGCCGCCGCAGGCGGCTGCGACCTCGTCCTCAGCCCGTGGCGTGCTTTTAAGCACGCGACACGGGCGTACTCTTTTTCTTTTTCTGTTTGTGTTTCTTCCTCTTTCTCTTCTTCTAACTCTTTCTCTTTCTCTTAGGCTCGCCGCCAGCCGCATACAGACGCCCTTCCCAAAGGGTCGCTGGGCATCATGCGGGAACCGTGTGAGCATCATGTGAGCACCGTCTGAGCACCGTGCGGGAACCGTGTGAGCATCATGTGAGCACCGTCTGAGCACCGTGCGGGAACCGAACCGTGTGAGCATCGTGTGAGCATCATGTGAGCACCGTCTGAGCACCGTGCGGGAACCGTGTGAGCATCGTGTGAGCATCATGTGAGCATCATGTGAGCATCGTGTGAGCATCGTGCGGGAACCGTGTGAGCATCATGTGAGCATCATGCGGTTATCGTGTGGGTATCGTGCGGGCAAAGCGGCGCAATAAGGCTTAAGCGCGATGAGCCTTGTAAGCTTTGTCGCGGCGGTGGAGCGTTAAGAAAGGCAAGGGTAGATAGAGGTCGAGGTAGAAGTAGAGGTAGGGGAAGGTAGGTAGGCTTGCTGTCTACATTGGGGAAGCCGCTGTGCTGGTGGTGCAGCGAGTAATAAAAGGAGGGATAGAGGCGGCGGGACAGCTGAGCTTTACTGTTGGCAGAGAGTGCTGCTCATAAACCTGATGTTTATCAGCTTTTTTTTTGTAAAAGGCGGTGCAATCTCAGCTGTTTCAGAGTAAACTTTTTAACAGGTGTAAGAGGCTTTTATTCACAACGGCCTCTACACCCTAAAAGAAAAGGACGCTAACTTTTCACAACACGTCCTTTTCTACTAACCCCCACCTTTACAGGTGGGCAATATCAAACGACATCGAAAGATGTCGCGGTAATGGTACCAAAAGGCCATGAGTATCGCAAATCCCGTCCCCGTATCTCCTCCGGATGCGATCGCTGCTATCGCACCTGCTTCCCCACGTCCATCCTCTGCGTCTGCTGATTATCAGGCTCCTGTCCTGAAAATGGTGAACTTTCTCTTCTTGGATAAAGAAGAAATCGCCATTTTACGGCGCATTCAGGTTCTGACCAACAATGGTGAGCATCTGTGTGTGCTCAGGATCATGGCATGATCTACATCAAGGTCAAGGACACCGAGATGGGCAAAAACTCGCGGGTGATCTTCTTTGACCGCCACAGAACGGCGGAGCTGTCTGGTAGCTATGATTTCATGGGCTTGCCAGCGTCTGTTCTTGAGACCAACCCTGTTTTTACCGCGCATGCTGCAGCAGAGTCGCAGGCTCTTGCCCGTGCCGAGAGCGCTGCTGTGCACAACACCACTCCTGTTGCTGCTGCAAGCAGCACTGGCGCTTCTGTAGACAGCAGCAGCGCTGTCTCCTCTGCTGACAACAACAGCACCGCTTCCTTTGCAGGCATCAGCACAGCGTCCTATGTGGGTAGTAGTACTGACTCTGCTGCTGACAACGGCAGCGTTGTCTCCACAGCTGACAACAGCATGGCCTCGTTAGAGGTTGCTGCTGCTGACCTTGTGATTGTTCCTGCTGCGCTCAATGTTTCTGAATCGCTGATCATTACGCCAGCCGCTGAGTTGCAGCTTGAGCTCTGTATCAGAGCCTGCTGCGGTAGGTGTGCCTGCTGCTAAGCCTGAGAGTTCTGTCTCGGCAGACAAGACTGAGCCTCTTACTGCTTCTCTTGAGAGTGAAGTGCCTGCATCTTTAGATGCTGCGCAGCCAGAATCTGTGACCGAGCCTGTAGCAGAGCCTATTGGTGCGACCAACACTGATCCAGTCACTGATGGTGCTCACAAGGCAAATGACGCTACCGCAACGCCTCAAGTGAGCACGCCTTCTCCAGTGACAGCCCCTGTCTTAGAAGACACGGTCTCGCTTTCTGCGGTAGGTGAGCCTACTGCTGAGCAAGAGAAGTCTGTCTTGGCAGCTGAGACTGTGCCTGTAGCAGAGCCTATTGCGTCTAGCGCCACCCCTAAAATAGCTGCCTCTAAAGCAGAGGAGAACTACAGAAAGGCTCTGGCGTCTTTGGCCAATTCGTCTGATCCTGTGCTTGCTGCCTATTTAAAGCTACGCTCAAGCCCAAACGGCGCCAACATCAGTTTTTCTGAGTTTGCGAACCGTCGCCGTAGGCTGCAAGTCAATGCGAAGTCTGTCTCTGATGAGGAATTGATGCTGTATGGCATCAATCGTAGTGACTACGTATCCACTAGCGTCACCTTCAAGAGTGCGCTGGTTAGACCACAGC
>CASEBB010000029.1 GCA_949286015.1 uncultured Succinivibrionaceae bacterium
CAGCGCATAGCCATTAAAGGCAAAGCCCCACTTGTAGTCAGCTGCCACATTAAGCAGACGCTGCAATAAGCCTGTAGGACTGCGCTTTTTCTCACCCTCAGCACGTTGCGTTTCCGCATCGATTACCGCACAGCTTGTAAGCTTGGTGTCTAAATCACTGCGCTCAGTGTTGTCTGTAACCGGTGGCACCACCACAAGTGGCAGCTTCGCTATACCTTTAGCTTGCGCGGAGGTCTGGTAGATGACGTATTTGACGGGATAGACCAGCTGCGCTTCCGGATCGGCGCTATCAGCAAGAGTGAGAGAACCCACGGCACTAGGCTCGTTATAGCCTAAGCCATATTGAAAGAAGTGCACCGCAAAGCGCTCTACACTTGCCGCACGATCAGCTGCGGACAAATCAGTGGGTAAAAGCAGCTGAGACTGTTGCATCTAGGGCAGCCATAGGTCGTTCTCACATAATGTTAGGTCAGGATTTCTAGCGCAAGCGCAATCATCTGCGGCAAGTGCACACCACCACCAGTATTACCACCCTTTATGGTTCACACTTTGGTCTCATTGCTACCAGCGAGCAGTTATCAAGCGGTGCTGCGACGCGATACCTCAAAGGTAAGGCCGATAGAAGGTCGTTGGGCTCACGGCAGCAAACACGCTCTAATATACAGGCAACAGAATGTAACAACCAATGACAGCAGCCGACTCGCAAAGATTAACCTCCTCCACCGAGATATAGGATCTCCTCAGAGGTTAGTAGCTAGAGCCCCCTTACTACTCTTATGTGGCTAACATAAACCACCATAACCACGGCTCATGTGTTTGCCTTAAAGGTGTGAGGTTAAGTTGTGGTATCCACCAAAATCTGAGTAGAGCATCAAGCTGAGCCCTTGCAGTGCCCCCTACCGCGCAAACGTCAAGCAATTGCGCCCACGGCGCTTAGAGATATACAAAGCCTCATCCGCGCTATCAAACAGCAGCGCATACACCGATCCATGCTGAGAGGTCAGCGCCGCTCCCGCACTAATCGTTAGCGAAAATCCCAGCCCCAGCTGTGTCAGCGACTCTTGTAAGCGCTCCCAGAAACTGTAGGCACTCTGCCGTGTGAGCTCCGGCGAAAATGTACCCTGCATCATAATGAGGAACTCATCGCCACCAATACGGGCCACGATGTCCTCTTTACGGCAATTCTGCCGCAAACACGCCGCTAAGGCTTTAATAGCCTCATCCCCACGCAGGTGGCCATAAGTGTCATTGATGACCTTAAACTCATCAATGTCGTTAAAGATGGGACTGTACATGGAGTGACAGCAGCGGCTATAGCGGCAGTAAGGAATGAGTGATCTCATAAATGACGGAGATGGGAGGCGTGATGGCACGGTCACACACCTCGAGATAAAAGGTGCAGGTGAGTCTAAGCCTAACTTAGGTCATTGCACCATGATTACCTTAAAGACCGTCATCTATTAAGTAAGTCGTTCCTAAGTGGCTCCCTGCATCCCTTGATTATGCGGCGCCTCTGCTGCCAGCGCAGAAGCAGACCAGACAGGTTATGACTGGGTGGGACAGGGGAGAACAAACGCCGTCTCTTATGTCGACTTGTAGGGGGTTACGCTTTAGTGCGCGTGGTTGTGCTTGCACCACTTAGCCAGCACACAGGTCACGCAGTGGTCAGTGAACTTCTTGGCGGTGCACACGTAGCGGCCATGCAAGAGTAAGTAGTGATGCGCATCTGGCACAAACTCAGAAGCAATCAGCTGTGGCAAGCGCTCCTCTACCTCCGCTGGCGTCTTGCCTAAGCACAAGCCCGTGCGATTGCAGACACGAAACACGTGTGTGTCCACCGCAATAAAAGGCTGGCCAAAAGCCACATTGAGTACCACCTTGGCCGTCTTGGAGCCCACACCAGGCAGGGTAATCAGCTCGGCATAAGTAGATGGCACCTCATCATTAAAGCGCTGGTGCAGCATGTCAGCAATCTGGGCTAAGTGCTTGGCCTTATTGCGCCACAGGCCAATGCTCTTGATAAAAGGCGCAATGCCCTCTGCCCCTAAAGCGGCCATGGCCTCAGGATTAGGCGCCGCCGCAAACAACTCCGGTGTGGCCTTGTTTACGGACTGATCAGTAGCTTGCGCCGAGAGCACCACCGCACACAGGAGCTCAAAAGGATTGTTAAAGTTGAGCTCACTCTTGGGGTTAGGGTTTTGTGCCTGTAAGGCCTGCATCACCTCAAAACGCTCTTGCTCATTTAAGAGCGTAAAGCCTTCTTCGCTGGGCTTAATGCCTAAGCTCGGTACGGCCTTGCCTGTACCAATGACATGCAACAGCGAGCGGTCAGAGCTGTTTAAGCTCTTAGGGACAGGTGGGATGCCCTCTAAGGATAAGTTGCTGCGACGCGAGGTACGCGCCAAGGTCTCTAAGACCGTGGCACCTTCACCGTGGGCATTATCGTGGGTAGCTACAGGGCCATTGAGGCTCGTCCGCGCAGGTTTAGCGGAGATTGCAGATGCAAATGATTCAGACTTCGTTTTAGCTGCTGGCATAGCCAAAAACTCCTGTCACCTGACCACGGCCCCAAAGCAACAACATCACAACAACAACTAAAAAACCGCTTATAAGCTTCAGCGTGCAGACATGCACACCCGAAAAAAGAAAACAGCAACCACAGCTTATAAGCAGGTCTCTTTGCGCCCTAAAAACTCCCCATTGACACCGTTGGTAGACCGCATTCCAGCGCGTTTATGAGTGTGGACACAAAAAAGCACGGCTAATAATAAGGAAAGGAGCACAAAAGCACAATACTTTGCCACGATTTCATGCGTAACTGACCAAGATAGGCCACAGCAGTAACGAGCATGAGTGCCCCTTGCTCTTCTTTGCGCAAAAAACTCAATTGAATAAGCCGGTTAGCCTTAGACAAGGGATTGCAGTACAATGGGCCTCCAAATTGTCACGCAAGCACGCTGGGAAAGCCGCAGCGCAGGAAAGTAGAGCTGACGACTCAGACGTCACCGATATCACCTGATATCACCTGCCAGCAGTTGACGCCAGCTGCCGATACCTGACGTCATTTGACGCCGCGTGGCTACTAGCGGCAAAGCCAGCGAGCTCTTACTTCATCTTTGCTTGTCTGACACCTCACACTCATCACGGGCGGTTACAGCATGCTCGATGCGTTAGTCTTGTTCTTTAGTGCCTCCATCGTCAATAACTTTGTGCTGGTGCGCTTCTTAGGCATCTGCCCTTTTATTGGCGTCTCTAATCAACTCTCGGCCGCTGTCGGTATGGGCGGAGCTACGACCTTTGTCTTAGTGCTCTCCGCACTGCTGTGCGCCCTTGCCAATCAATACGTGCTGGTGCCCTTAGGGCTCACCTCGCTTGACCTCATCGTCGACATCGTCCTCATTGCCGTCACTGTGCAATTAGTGGAAATCGTGGTCAAAAAGGCCTCATTTAGCCTCTATCAGGCTTTAGGTATCTACCTGCCTTTAATCACCACCAACTGCATCGTCTTAGGCCTTGTGCTTTTAAACGTCTCTTTAAGGCACAGCATTGTCAACTCTATGGTCTATGCCTTAGGTGCAGGTGCCGGTTTTACCTTAGTGTTGGTGCTCTTTGCCGCCATCCGCGAGCGCCTCACACTCAATGATGTCCCTACCCCGTTTAAAGGCACTGCCATTGCCTTGATCACCGCCGGACTGATGTCGCTGGCCTTTATGGGCTTTGCCGGTTTCACTGGCTCGTCAGTTTAGTCTAGTCTAAAGCCCACCGCCCTTGTGGTTATTGTGGCTATAAAAGGCATCTTGAGGTGCTGCCTGCAAAAGAGCCGCTTTCAGCGCTTGAGCAGCGTCGCAGAGTAGCAAGCCCAGAGCAAACCTCAAAGTGGCGAAGGCAACCGCAAAAGCGCCTTACGGCGCCTTATCTTAAGAGTAGCGCCGCAGCAAACACCTACTCTCAAGGTAAAACACCTGATTGCAGGCAGTTGCATCCTTGGGGATGTGCTTTTTGGGGATACTCGCAAGTGGCTACAGCAACGTAGAGCGGCAGAGACTACTCTCTCAGGGTGATTAAGGTTTGCCCCACCAGCTGGTCAGCGCGTCAGCTTAACTTGCTGCACTAATCGCCATGGGAAAATTGACGCACAACACACCAAGAGCAGCATCAAGCCATGGTGATACGCCATGGTGAGCTTAAGTTTGCGGGTAGGCAGTAAGCTGCCACTCCACAGAAAAAGGAATCATGCCTATGCTCAGTACGCCAGAGCTGCATTTTGTCCTCTGCGGCGCCTTAGCCCTCTTTATTCTGGGCATGGTGCTCTCCTACCTCGCCCGCAGCCAACAGCAAAACGGCGAGGACATGGCCACCCGCCTAGAAAAGGTGTTGCCAGGTGTCCAATGCGCCCAATGCGGCTTCCCTGGCTGTCGCGCCTATGCTGAGGCTCTTGCCTCCGGTAACGCAGCCTGTAACAAATGCACTCCAGGTGGTGCGGTGGTCACTGAGCAGCTGGCGCAAATCCTTGGCATCAGCGTTCCGACCGAGGACAACGACGATGCGATCTTTACCCCACGCACTGTGGCCTTAATCCACGAGAGTCTGTGTACCGGCTGTGGCAAATGTACCCGCCATTGCCCTGTGGATGCCATTTGCGGTGCCGTTCGTGAGCCGCACCAAATTGTGGTCGAAGACTGCATCGGCTGTGGCGATTGCCTTAAGTGCTGCCCCGAGCAATGCATTGAGCTGGTACGCCTTGAGCCCACCACCGCTAACTTTAACTGGGAATTACAGTCCATTCGCTTCCAAGGGAGCAGCACCAGCAAATGACCTTTTCTCGACAATTAGACAAAATCATGCGCGGTAAGGTCTGGCGCTTCTTTGGTGGCCTCAAGCCCGACGGGCGTAAGAGCACCTCTGATACCCCGATCGAGGAGCTTGCTATCCCTTCGATTATCACCTTACCCTTAGACCGCCACTTAGGCCCTGACGGGGAAATCCTCGTGCAGGTAGGTGATTACGTAAAAGCAGGCCAGATGCTGACCAATCCAGGTGGCAAGAAAAAGGTGCCGCTACATGCGTCTACCTCTGGTTACGTCACCGCGATCAATATGCAGGTGCTGCCACATCCCTCCGGCTTCTTAGGCCGCTGCATCACCATTAAGCCTGATGGTAAAGATGCCGCTGTCCCTCCTGAGCCGATGCTGGACTGGCAAGAGCGGAGCCCTAAGGAGCTCTTAGAGCGTATCCGCAATTACGGAGTGGAGGGCTTAGGCGGCGCCCAATTCCAGACTGCGGTCAAAATCGCGGCGGCCTTAGAAGAGGCTCCAGGCGATTGCAATATCTTTATTGTCAATGGTGCCGAGTGCGAGCCGGTAGCCACTTGTGACGACCGCTTGATGCAAGAAAAAGCAGAGGAAATCGCTTTAGGCATCGAGGTGGTGCGCCACATCTTAAATCCCAAGGCCATTATCGTTGCCATTGAGGACAATAAGCCTAAGGCTATTGAGGCCATGCAAAAGGCCGTGGCCTCTGATGTGATGGTGCGCGTCATCCCGAGCATTTACCCCTCAGGTGCCGCCCGTAACCTCATTAAGATCTGCACCGGCATTGAGATCCCGTATAACGAGCACACTTCTGAGTGCGGTATCGTGGTTGATAACGTCGAGACGGTCTTTGCGATTAAGCAAGCCGTGGTCGATGGCCTGCCTCTCATCAAGCGTGTGATCACGGTTGATGGTAAGACCTTAGGGCGTAAGGGCAATGCCTTAGTGCGCTTAGGCACCTCGGTGCGCTTTGTCTTAAATGCCTATAAGCTCAACCCTGAGAGACGGCAGCGCATCATCTTAGGCGGCCCTTTCATGGGCTTTACCCTACCGACCATTGATGTGCCGCTGACCAAGAGTGCGACTTGTATCTTTGTGCCGTCGCATGCTGAGCTGCCTGAAGAGCAAGAGCCTATGAACTGCATTCGCTGCGGTCGCTGTGCTCGTGTCTGCCCAAGCCGCTTGGTGCCATATCAGCTTTATGCCCTCTCAAGGGCAGGGCAGCACAAAAAGACCAAGAGCTGCGGCATGATGGACTGCACCGAATGCGGCTGCTGCTCTTATGTCTGCCCTTCGCGCATTCCACTCACCGGCCAATTCCGTAAGGAAAAGAACATTATTCGCCTTGTTAATGAGCAGCAATGGCGTAATGAGCGCGCCCAAGAGCGCATGGCCGCCCGTAAAGAGCGCCTTGAGAAAGAGGAAAAGCAAAAGGCCGCACGTCGTGCCGCTGCTTTAGCAAGAGTGCAGGCGCAGCAAGAGCAAAATGCCAAGCTCTCCCCTGAGGAGCTTGCCGCTAAGCGCGCTGCCGCAGTGCAAGCAGCTCGTGAGCGTGCCGCCGCTAAGCGTGCCCAAGCCAGCGCCGCTAGTACCGTCAGTGCTACCAGTGCTGCTGAGGCCACTACTGCTGCTACTGCAAGTAGCAACAGCGCTGCCGCTAAGGCTGCACGCCGTGCGGCTCTGCTCTCCAGTGCAAAGCAAGCTGCGCAGCACCGTCAGGGCCAAGGCCTAAGCCAAAACGCAGAGGCCGAAGCTACCTCGGTCTCCGCCTCTACGGAGCAAGCGCAGGCCAAGGCGCATGATATGATGCAGCACGCCAATAAGGAAGGCATGCTGGTCGCGGCGATGATGGCCCAAGGCGGCACCTCGGCTCTGATCAAGGAACAAGAGGAACAGCGGCGCAGCAACTTAGCGGCTATTGCCGCTGGTACGGCTCCGCTTAACGCTGCCAGCCCAGTTGCGCCTGTAAGTGACACCGGTGCGGCGGAAGTAAGCGCTGGCGGTGCGGCTCCGGAAAATGGCGAGAAACTGCCTTATGCCCTGCGTAAGGCGGCGGTGCAAAAGCACGCTGCGCCTATCTTTATGTGGCCAGAGGTTGCGGAGCAACCAAAGGACATGAGCAAGGTGGAAAACCCTCCGGAGGAGGGCATGGTGATTCCTGAGAGTAAGCCTCGTACTAAGACTTACTTGCAGGCACCAACCGAGGTGCAGCCGACTAAGGCTCCTCTGCCATCGCGCTTACGCCGCGCGGACTATGTGCCGCCAGCTGACGCTGACAGCGACAGTACTGCCCCCTGACAGTAAGGAGCAAGCGCGCCACTAAAAGTGGCGGGGTGACCACAGGCAAAGGCAGATGCCACCACTTCTGCCACTACCACTAAGGGTGGTGGCAATAGGCGTCAGCTCAAACCGCTGGTACTGCCAGTCATCTCGATGGTAGGTCAGAAGCAGACAAATGCCTGCGACCTACTTAGGAACGACTGACTTAATAAATGACGGAATTTAGGGCACGCAAGCATGCCCAGCTCAAGATAGGCTCAGGCTCGCTTGAACCTTTTATCTCGAGGTGGGATGTTGCAACCACGCACCACTGCATCCGTCACTTATTAGCTCACTCTTTCCTTAGGCGTGCTCTCTTTTACGGTCACCTTTACTGCCCCATGGCTTCATACCAGAATCTCACTACAGCACGCGCCCACGCTTAGCTGAGGCGAGGAATCTCCATAATGCAGATCTCAGTGCAATCGGCCAAACAAAACCTAGGCATCGAGCACGCACCTCATGTGCACAGCTCCATGACTACCACCAAAATCATGCTGCTGATGCTTATCTCGCTACTGCCAGCTGTGGTAGTCATGACTTATTTCTTTGGTGCCGCCACCATTGTGCAATTTGTCATTGCCGCAGTCGTCGCCATTGTCTGTCAGGTGCTGGCCGCCCTGCTACGTGGCCGCTCCCTCAAGCGCGCTTGCCAAGATCCCTCGGGCCTTGTCACCGCCCTGCTCTTAGCGCTGACGCTGCCACCGCTATTGCCATGGTACTTAACGGTTATCGCCACCGCCTTTGCCATGCTCGTTGTGCGTGAGTGCTTTGGTGGCCTCGGCATGAATATCTTTAATCCGGCCATGTCGGGTTTTATCTTTTTGGTGATCTCCGTGCCAGGTGTGTTTTACACCACGTGGATTACCCCAACGCCAGAGGCTATCTTCCGCGCCACGCCAAGCCGTGTCTGTGAGGTGATTTTCCAAGGCGCCGATCCCACAATTTTGACCGCCGAGATTAAAGATCTCAATGCCCGCCAAGAGGCGGAGTACACCATTAAGCTCGAGCAAGCATGGCAAGAGGCCGTTAATACCCATAAGCAACTGACGACGCCATCTGAGGGTGAGCAGGCCGCAACTGACGCTGCCAGCTCCACTGATACCGCCAGTACTGCTGACACTTCTACTGCCAACACCACGCAGCAGCCACAGCCAACGCAACAGCAGCAACAGCAGAGCGCCGCTTACTTGAAGTTATCCCCAATTGAGCCACACATCACGGCTGACGCCCTCACTGGTGCCACCTTTTTAGAGAGCATTAAGACCGCACGTAAAGCCGGTAATGTCGACACGCAACCAAAGCTGGACTTTATGAGTCCTAGCTTTATTGCCTACGCCTGTTTAGCAGCGGCTTATTTCTTTGGAGGCATGGTGCTTATTTGCACTAAGGTCATTCGCTTTCAGGTACCGCTGTTCTTTCTCCTGACCATGATGGTGATAGGCGCGCTGTGGCATTACTTTGATCCGACCCTGTCGATTAGTGCCATTGAGCACTTGCTCATGGGTGGCACCATGCTTGGTGCGTTTTACATTATTACTGACCCCGTGACCACGTGCGGTACCTTTAAGGGCCGTATCCTGCTCTCGATGATTATCGCCGCGCTCATTATCGTGATTCGCGTGCACGGCAGTTACTCGGACTCGGTGGCTTTTGCGGTGATGCTGGGTAATTGCTTAGCACCACTCATGGACGTCTTAACCAAGCGCCGTCCATTTGGTATTGGCTATCGCAAGGGAGGTCTTGATTAACCATGAGCCCACAAGACACCAAGAGCGCTGATCAGGACAAGGCCGCGCGCTTAAAGCGTGCGGCAGCGCAGGCTCGTGCCCTTGCGGCGGCGAAGAAAGCTAAAGCAGCAGCGGAGAATGAGGGTAAGGCTAAGGCTAAGGACACCACGGCCCCAGCAGAGGACACTAACAGCGTCACTCCAGAGACCAGCACTGTAAACGCCACCTCAGCACCTGCAGCAGATGCCGACAAGAAGGCGAAAGCGGCGCGTCTAGCACGTGCTGCCGCCCAAGCTAAAGCACTGGCAGCAGCAAAGAAAGCGCAAGCGGACAAAGCCTCAGCGACCGCGTCAGAGGCCACACCAAGCGGCAATGCCGAGACTAAAGGTAAAGCGTCGCCAAAGACTGCTACTGCTACCAGCGCTGCAACGAAAAAGAGCAACGGCTCAAGCAACGCACAAAGAGACGCCTCTGCGAAAGCAGCAGGCTCTAATAAGATCTTTGGGCACATGCTGTTCTCGGGCTTTATGCTGGCGCTCATCACTGCTGTATGCACGGTGGGTATCCTCTTTACGCAGCACGATACCGCGCCTTTTATTGAGCGCAATCGTGAGGCGCAAGAGCAAGCACTTATTGCCTCTTTACTGCCAGAAATTTCCGCCCGTGAACAAGCGCGTGGTGGCAAACTCAGCTTTGAATGCAAGCTCTTAAGTCACCAGCTTATTGGCAAGAACTTGCGCGCTTACGTAGTGCGCAATGATAGGCAAGAGATTGTCGGTTACATTTCCAGCTACTCGACCTCACGTGGCTACTCCAATCCGCTGATTTTAATTGGCGGTATGGACACGAATGGGCGCATCAGCAAGATCGACGTCCAGCTCTCCAAAGAGACGCCTGGTATCGGTGATAAGGTCGAGCGCCGCCGTGGTAACTTCCTTGACCAATTTGATGGGCAGAGTCTCTTAAGCCGCAATTGGGACGTGAAGAAGTTTGGTGGTGACTTTGATTACATCACTGGTGCTACTGTGACCTCACGCGCCTTAGTGCTGGCGACTAAGGACTTTTTAGAGGTCATGGCGGAAACAGACGTAACGACCTTGCCTTCTTGCCAGTAATAACGGTGGAGCATCGTACCCATGCAACAACCTCATGATAATGACATGACTACGGTTGAGGGGCAGTTAGCCACCCCTGACACTACCACTCCCTCTAAACCAGCTCAGATCTCGCTTTTTGAGATCTTTTTACAGGGCATCTGGAAAAACAATCCAGGCCTGTGTCAGCTTTTAGGCATGTGCCCCCTGCTGGCGGTTACCACCTCGGCGGCCAATGCCTTAGGCTTAGGCATCGCTACCATCTTGGTGCTTACCGTCAGCTCCATTGTCATTGCCTTAATTCGTAAAGTCATCCCTGCTGAAGTGCGCATCCCTATCTACGTGGTGGTGATTGCCTCTTTAGTGACGGTGGTGCGCTTTGAGGTGGAAGCTTATTTCCCTGCGCTCTATCAGCAGCTGGGTATTTATCTGGCCTTAATTGCCACCAACTGTATCATTATGGGCCGTGCAGAGGCCTTTGCTGGCCGCAACAATGCGCTGCGCTCGGCGGTTGATGCCATTGCGTGTGGCTTAGGCTTTACCTTAGTGCTCTTTGCTTTAGGCTCGATTCGCGAGATTGTGGGTAATGGCACCTTTTTCGTCGGTGCTAGTGACCTCTTAGGCTCGTGGGCTGCGCAGTTTGAGACTCAGCTGTTTAGCATTGACTACACCTTGCTGATTGCGATTTTGCCGCCTGGTGGCTTCTTTGTCTTGGCGTTTTTAATTGCCGGTAAGAACGCCTTAGATGGGCGGAAGAAGCGCTTAGAGGAGCGTAAGTCACGCATTAAGAGCATCAACGTCTAAGCTTCAAAACAGCTCCAGTGAACTAACGCCCCCAAATGGCCGTCTGCGCTTCCTCTGAGGCGGCCGCATGCTTACTCCAAGTAACCGCAACTTGAGAGAGAAGCCAGACGCCTGACGGCGCCAGAACTAAGCAGCAAGCGGCTGCGCCGCTGACTCTAATAGTCTAAGAGATTGTTGCCCTGCTGTTTACCGGCCTCAAGAGAGGCGCCACATGGCGCCTGTTACCACGCACAGTGGCAACCCTTACCCTCAGCAGCACGTATGCTCCGCTGCCCTAAGGGGTGCGTCTTTAGGCAAGCACCATTGGAGCGTACTCTCTGCTCATAGAGCTGCTGCGCCGCTTACTCCAAGAGTGGTCATTGCAGCGCCCGCCCCTCAGCGCTCACACCTCACCTTTCCCGCCACACCTCTTTCTCCTGCCCTTTAGCCTTCCTGCTCTCCTCCTAACGCAAACGCTTGCGGCAAAGTAGCGAGTGATACGCATTCTCAATAATTCAGGCGTATATTTGCTCTTATAGCGTGCGACTACTCCGCCTCACGCCCTCTGTATTGCTTGTTTTCTTTCTCCACCCCCAGCGCACTCAAGGACAAACGCGCCCCATGGTCAAGATCAAAACACTGATTGGCTCCCTGCTGGTGCTACTCATCTTAGGCTCTGTGTACTCATGGTCGTTATTCAATACTCCGCTCGCGACCAAATACAATATGGATCTGAGCATCATTGCCTTTACCTTTGGCATCATGACGCTCTTTATCGCTGTGGGTAGCTCTACCTCAGGCTTTTTGAAGCTGCGCTTTGGCATCCAAAACGTGGTGGCCTTAAGTGCCGTCTGCACAGGCGCAGGCCTGCTCATCGCCTCCTTTGCCCCTAACCTCGTCGTGCTCTACTTAAGCGCAGGCGTGCTCTTAGGCTTTGGCGACGGCTTAGGCTACATGTTGGTACTGACCAACTGCGTTAAGTTTTTCCCAAAGACCAAGGGTCTCGTATCCGCCCTCTGCATTGGCGCTTACGGCTTAGGCTCCTTGCTCTTTAAGTTTATCGACAGCCATCTGCTGGCTACCTACAACGTCGAGACCGCTCTTTTGACGTGGGGTGCCATCTGCGCCATTGTCGTGACCATTGGCAGCATCCTCATTATGGATGCCATGAAGCAAGCCTCAGTGGTCAGTGCTAACGCCTCTAAGCGCGAGTACGACCTGCACAGCGCCGTGCGCACCATTCCTTACTGGTTGCTGTCGCTGATGTTCTTTGTCGACTGCATGGTCGGTCTCTACGTCATCGGTGTGGCCTCTAACTTAGGTACCGCTCTGTTAAACATGAGCGCCCTTGAGGCCGCCACGGCAGTGAGCGTGGTGGCGGTGGCCAATATCTTAGGCCGCCTCATCATTGGCATGCTCTCGGACTATCTGCCACGTATCCGCCTCATTACCTTAGACCAATGTCTGTCGCTGGCGGCTATGGTGATTCTTACGGTATTACCACTGAACCCAATGCTGTTCTTTGCGGCGATGGCTTTGGTTTCCTTCTCCTTTGGCGGTACGCTCACCATATACCCATCTATCATCAGCGACTTCTTTGGCATTAAGAATCTGGCCAAGAACTATGGCCTGCTTTACTTAGGCTTTGGTATCGGTTCGCTCTTTGGCTATATTGTGGCCTTTATCTTTGGCTCCTATACGCTGACCTTTACCTTAATGGGCGGCCTTTTAGTCGTGGCCATTGTGGCTTCCTTAATGGTGAAGCTGCCACCTGAGTTAAGCGAGAGCCACAAACAGCTGGTAAAGGCAAACAAGCTGCGCACGCCAGAGGAAGCAGCTGCGGCTGCCCAAGCTGCCTTTACCAAGGCTTCAGAGGCGTTCCCAACCACTGAGGAGACGCGTGCAGCGGCAGCACAGGCGCCAGCTTCTGCCCTGTCTACAGCACAAGACGCTGAGGCTACCGCCACTGCAACACCGGCGGCCAGCAACGACGCCTCTGCGGCTGCTACGGCTAAGGCTGAGACAGAGCCTGCCGCTACGCTGCAAAGTGCGGCTAACAGTGCACCTGAGGCGGCGCCAGCTGCTGCCACCGCAGAGAATGCTACTGCCGAGGCAGCACCTGATAACGCCGCGCAAGCACCAGCGGGCCCTGCAACTGAGGCTACTCCAGCTAAAGCTTAAACCATCCGCAAAGAGGCAAGGTAGCAACAGGGACTGCGCACAATTGCCTAAAGCAGTGCTCCTCAGAGCCACCCTACTGTGTGGCTCTGCTACTGTTATGTCAGTGGTACCAGTGCTACTTTGCCTCGGGAGCAAGCTGTATCCTTAGAGCGTAATGCTCCCGCCCGCACCGGTCACTCCCTGTACCGGCCCCGCCTATAAGTCCTCTTTCCTCTTCATTGGCAACGCGTTCTGCGCTTTGTCTGCTTTTCCCGCCAGCCGTATCCTGCCTTTCCCTTTCTCCTTTCTTCTGACCACACCTTACTCGCTGCGCAAGAGCCTCCAAACAGCTTACCCTGAGACCAGACCACACTTGCTGTCAGCGCTCATATTCGAGCCGTGCACTCAGGCGTAGTACGTCTTCCCCATTAGGCGCAATGACCCTTTACCGTTACCTCCTAACGGCTTGCGCGCCGGTTTCTTTATTTCACTAGGCTTACTGGCATACCCATTGCTGAAAGCTCCACAGTATCGCCTGTGCCGTAAAACCAAGCTCGTAGTGCAAGATAAGCGGTGCAGAACTTACTTTGTGGAGTATTTTCGTCATGTTCGGTGTTTCCGTCAGCGGTATCAAAAATTCGCAAAAGCATTTGGATGTTACTTCCAACAACATCGCCAATGCTAACACCTACGGCTTCAAGAAGAGCCGCGCTGAGTTTGCAGATATGTATTCCAGCAGCCTCTACACCAGTGGCAAAACTGCGGTGGGCTTAGGTGTACAAAACTCTGTGGTCTCGCAGCAATTCTCGCAGGGCTCCCTCTCCGGTGATACCGGCAATGGCCTCGACATGGCCATTCAGGGAGAAGGCTTCTTTGTCCTCTCTCCACAAGGCTCGGATGCGCACACCTACACCCGTAACGGTGCCTTCCACACGGATAACGAGGGCTTTATCGTTACCGCCCAGAACGACTACCTGCAAGGCTGGCCTGTTAACGCTGATGGTACTTCCAGCTCGCTGGATTTAAACGCGACCCAAAACATTCAGGTGCCAGAGGATACTGGTGATCCAAAGGAGTCCAACAGCATTGGCATTAGTGTTAACCTGCCTGCTGACACGTCTCCTGTTGATAATTCTGGATTAGTTGGTGAGACTTGGGGTAACTACACTGGCTCTGACACTGGTGGTACGCTTACAGCAGATGATGTCAAATATGGTCGTGACATCACTTATACCAGTGGCAATGTCAATGGCACTGTACACCAGTACTTTACCTCATTTGATCCTTCTGACTCTAGCACCTTTACCAACACCACCTCGCAGACCGTTCATGACTCGTTAGGTCGCGCTCACACTCTGACCTACTACTTCATTAACATGGGCCCTAAGGGTGTGGATGACGGCGCTGGCAATATTACTGACTCCAATACTACCGTATGGGCAGTAGTGCCATTCTTAGACGGTCAAGCTGTCGATGTTGCTCCTTCAGCAGATGGTTCGCAGTTCCCAACTCTGATCTCCTCTGTTTCTGGCAACAAAGAAGGCAGCAACTACTTTGGCTTTACGGTTGAGTTTGACAACAATGGCCAAATGATCGGCGACTCGACGGTGCCATCGAATGTGACCTTTGTGAACCACACTACGGATGAGAATCCACCATTAAATTACACCCTGCGTGCTGACATCTTAGGCACAGGCGACCAAATGAATCCAGGTGGTTCGCAAAACGTTATTGATAAAACCTTCTTACAAGCTGACAACACCGTTGCTGGTGATGGTTCTCTCTTCTCGGCCATGGGCGCAGGCTCTAATCCACTGCAAACCTTAGCCTTAGACCTGAACGCCACCCAATTTGGCTCCTCTAAGTTCTCCACCACCAACCCTACCAACGATGGCTATGCCACCGGTGAGCTCACTGGCGTTTCCATTAGCGAGGACGGCATTATCTACGGCGAGTACTCCAATGGCCAGATTCAAGCCATTGCTATCATCGCCATGGCCGACTTTACCAACACCCAAGGCCTGACCAAGATTGGTGACACCCAATGGAAGGAGAGTGCTGACTCGGGCCCAGCTATCCCAACCACTGCCAACACTGGCTCTACCGGTTCGATCTTAGGCTCTAACTTAGAGCTCTCCAATGTTGACCTGACCTCCGAGTTAGTGGAGCTCATTACGGCGCAGCGTAACTACCAAGCCAATGCGCAGTCGCTGCAAACCCAAAACACGGTAATGGATAGCATCCTGAACATCCGCTAAAGGATCCGGTTCCATTGTAAATACTCCACCTATACAACAAAGTGCTGTCTGATCCTAGGATTGGGCGGCACTTTTTATTTGTGGTGGAGCAAAGTATTTAGCAGCGCTTGGTGGCGCTTTTGCGGCGGTGGCTTACACCTCGGCGCAGGGGAGTACGACCAAGCGTAGCTCATGCGCTCTCAGAGGCCTAAAACCACGCTCTGCGCACGCTCTGGGTAGTGATGCTCCATGATGGGATCTTGAGGCTACCTGCTGAGAATGGTGGCAACCACCCACTCAGCGTAGCTTCAGCTGTTGGACGGTGAGGGCACGCTTTACGATCAGCCCACAGCGAGGCTCAAGACCAGACAGACGTAAGGCGGCAAGCTCTCGTAAACGCAGACTCAGTGCTTCTGCTGCTAAAAGGTCGGTCACTGCGCGCAAACAATGCCAGCGAACGCTACAGACAGGCAGACGGGTGAGATGTGGGTGTTTGGCTGGTAGTTACAGCCGAGACGCTGCAATAAGGGAAGAACACGCAGTACACGCAAGGCACACTAAACGGCAGCCACGAGCACTAAACGGCTAAAGACAGGGAAAACAGAAAAAGAGAGGAAAGGTATAAAGACGTGTGGGTAAAGCGACAGCGCTTTACAGGCGGGATCATTGGCGGGAAATCTTATCCCCTACACTATCGACGGTAACCCTTGCCTACGATGCAAGCAGCCCATCCATGGCTAACACCAGCCATAGTGCGGTGCTGAGAACTCAGCGCGGACTCACCACCAAAGGTGCAATCCGTGGGGATAGTCCT
Source organism: uncultured Succinivibrionaceae bacterium (assembly GCA_949286015.1). GTDB lineage: Bacteria > Pseudomonadota > Gammaproteobacteria > Enterobacterales > Succinivibrionaceae > Anaerobiospirillum. The sequence goes on from CASEBB010000029.1 coordinate 15,949, forward strand.
CTACAAACTTACGTTTGCACAGAACTGCTAGTTTGGAACAAAGCTAATCACAACCTTGTGGCCTAAGCACGCTGCAACTTTCTGCAAAGTGCCTAAGGACGGGGTGATCAAGCCATTCTCGATCTTTGAGAGGTTTGATTGGTTGACGCCACTCATCTTCGACAGCTCACGCTGGCTGATCTTCATTGACCTGCGGGTGTCGATCAAAAAGCGCATCAGCTCCGCATCTAACTCGTCAGTCACCTCATCAATCTCACCACGTAAGGCTAATCGCGCCTCACTCTTGCGCTCAGCTGCGGTAAGTTGCTGTTGTGACGATAAGTTGTGCTCAGCTTCTTCCACTCCCAAACGGTGGTTTTGCAAAGTACTTCTCCAACTTATCAAGCTGTTTTCGTTTCACTGCACCTCATCTCTTCGTGCTCACGCAAACCAAGCGCGTAACCGTTGCTTATGTTGCAGCCATAGAGCATTGCAGCATCGCCGGAGCACACTCCAGACTCAAGCTACGCTGACAGGTGCTATCTAATCTCCCCATGAGCAAGCGCTGCGTCACAGGTAAAAGCAGATAGCCGCTACTGGCGCCTATGAAGCGCACAGACGGTTAGTCTTAGTCAGAAATCATGCTTTTAGACACAAACACGAGGCGTCTTACAACAAAAGCCCATGAGCTTTTGTTACGTTTGTGCTCCATGCAGTGACCACGCAGCACAAACGTCAGCCACCTACTGCCTACTACATTAGCCTCAGAGAAGGCGCTGTAGCCTCAATCGTTACTCAGGCAGTCAGTAAAGAAAAGACATCAGAGCTTTTCTCTTAGCGGTGGCAAGGGCACGCAGAGCTGCTGCAAACAGAATCTCTGCACCCTCACTACAGCGGATACAGCGTCACTCCACACACATGCCACTGTACCCTGTGTAGCCTTAAGCTGCGCTCTCCTCACGGAGTAAACAGCACAGCTATGCTTCAATAGTGTAGCACATAGCACTCACATCACTAAGCCAGCACGCAAAAAATCGTCAGCTTATATGCTGCCAGCGCCCAGCTGCCACTTCCCGTTGCAGCAACTCTCTAGCTATTACCTGACGTCGCAGCGTTGCGGTTGCTTTTTCCTCAACAGCGCAGATACGACGCTTACCTCAGAGAGATCTCAAGGGTAAGGCGCTAGGGAACGACTGACTGTAAATGACGGAATTTAGGGCACACACGCATGCCCCTCTCAAGAAAGGCTCAGGCTCGCTTGCACCTTTTATCTCGAGGTGGGACGTTGCAACCACGATAAGAGCAACACCATGTGAGCAGGCCACCCGCCAGCGGCCTCTTTCCTCTCATTGCCAGCGCCACTGCTACAGCCATCTAAGGATGCGCCGCTGACTTGAGCGTGGTCGCAGCATAAGGCTCTTCAGCGAGATTGACCTTACCTGCAGCCTCAAAGCCGTAATTGAGCACACTCACAGCAGGCTCTGGCACCACCTCCATGGTGGCGATACCTGTCTTTACTACCTTAGGCCCAGTAGCTAGCTTTGCTTGTGGTAAAGCGGTAGCTGCCGTGGCAGTAGCTACAGTAGAGCTGGTCGCAGGCGCCGCATCTGATGCAGCATGCGGTGCAGCGTCCTGAGCAGACTCGGCGGTAGCGTTTGCGGCCGCTTTTTCTGCTGCTAACACATCCTCACCATGGTGCATGTTCTGCGTAAACTGCTGCATAAACCTATGCCCGCCAGAGGCCTCATGTTCCAGATGCTGCTCTACACTGCGCTCCAACTCCTCTTCAATGTGTAGCTCATCGCCACGCCCTGAAAAGAGCTCATATAAGTCCCGCAGCTTCTGTGAAAAGGCTTTGCCTGCCTCGATTAAATTCATGTCAGCCACGGACTTTTCCTCTGCCGACAAAGCGTCATCAGCAGTCGCATCTGCTGAGGTCGCCTCCGCCTCAGCAGCATCAGCAGTGGCAGTATCCTCAGCACCTTTGGCTGCAAGATTCTGCATCACCTGTGACGACACCCGCCCCTCTAAGATCGCCTCATGCTCCTTACTCTCAGGGTGATTGTAGTCCGCAAGGAAGTAATTGACTCCGGCCTGCCCTAAGCCCTCAGCTTCCAGCAAGGCTTTACCCTTCGAGCCATGAACATTAGCACTGTAGCCAATGATCTTGCCTTCGCTGTTGCGGATATGCCGCCGCTTATGCGGGAAAAACATGTCGATACAAAAGAGCGAGGCTGGCGCATTGAACTCAGGGTTGACCAGCTTACCGCCATGGGTTTGCAGCACATCCTCAATTAAGCCACCATCCGTGTTAGCAGCGATTAAGGTGTTGATGAGATCTTCATCTAAGAGCGGCTTTACGTTTTGCCCCTCTTCATCAAGACCAAAAGCAGCTGCGGTATCTTGCTGGCGTTGCTTCTCCATCAGCATCAACGGTGACGAAGTTTGACTCTCGGTCGCGCTACTTGGTGCACCGGCAGCCACTGACTGCACGTTAGCCTCATATTGCTGCTGAGCCTGTTGCCGCTGGGCAGACAGCGCTGCCACCTCCGAAGCCGAGGCGCCATAAATGGCAGCTCCTAAGCGCTCAGTAGCAGCATCACGACGCTGCTTTTCTTCCTTTTGCGCCTTGGCCTTAGCGCGAGCTTGCTCTCGCTTTTTGGCCAGCTCCTCTTGATCCTGCAGCTCTGCATCAAAGGCACCAGCTAACAGGCAGGTGGCATTAGAGGCGGTGTAATAGTCATCATCCTGCTCATATTCTGCAGCAGCGTCTTCTTTGGCAGTGGCCTCAGCTGTAGCTTCAGCAGCAGAAGCAGCTGCTTCAGCATCTGTGGCATTGGCATCACTGTCTGCGGTAGCGGCTTTAGCATCTGCAGTAGCAGCTTTGGCATCGGCAGCAGTGGCTTCAGCATTTGCGGTAGCAGCATCTGTGGCAACGGCGACAGTATCTGCGCTAGCAGCTTCAGCATCTGCCGCAGCGGCTAAAGCAGCGGCGTTATTGGCCTCATACTCAGCATAAGCGCGATCATAAGCAGAAGCAGCGTCATCACTATCGTCATTGTCGCTTTGCTTGTCTGACCTAAAGTACACCGCGAGACCACCATCGCCCTCTTCGATCACCTCATTTTCCTGAGAGACAACCTCTTGATGCTGTTGCTGCCGCGCCTCAGCCTCGGTCTTTAAGTGCAACAGGGCCTTTGCTCGCGCCCGAGCAATGACTTCGTGGGCCTGCTCCTCAGTTTCCGTTTGCAGCGGATCATTGCGCAGATAGGTTTCTTGACGCTTGTGGTGCTTATTCTCCCGCCGTAACTGATCCTTGAAGCGCTGCCACTTAAAAAGCGCACGCCCACGATGGCCTAAAGTAGCAATGTCATCAAGATGCGGCTCCGCCTCTTCATCGATAACAGCGCCCGCCCCTGCACTCTCACTTGGTGCTAGCGACGCTGGCGTCTTACTTTGAGCAGCAGTACTACTTGACGCCTGTGCCCCAAACTCTAGCTCGGTACTCTCCCCCGTCTCGGTAAGCTTGCCATTAATGACACTCACCTCGCGCTCGCCATTGCTCTGGTGCCCAATGGACACCATAGCTAAGGGTGTAACCTGCTCTCCGTTTTTGGCCTCCAGAGGCATACCGGTGCGCATGATACCGCTGACCTCAGAAGTAGACGAGGTGGTGGTGGTGGTTGCGGCGGTGGGCCCCATATCAGGCAGAGTAATCTCTGCTACTGGCAACGCCTGTTCCTGTGGTGCGGTCAGTGGCATGGATACAGGAGCGGCAGCAGTAGTAACAGTAGCACTTTGCGCCCCTACATCTTCTGCAGTAGCACTCTGCTCCTGTGACTTAGAGGTAGCGGTAGTAGCCGGATCAGAGGTATGAGCCTCTGTAGTAGCAGTAATCTGCTCAGAGGAACTCAGCTCCGCTGCTGCTGATGCAGTGGAAACACTGGCACCATCATCTTTGGTAACCGCCTCCTGCGTTGCAGCAGTATCAGTATAAGCAGCAGCTGTCACCGCACTGTCTGTCAGACTATCCTGACTGGTAGCAGCAACACTGCTCGCAGCATCATCTGCTTTAGCCTCTGGAGTGCGTACCTCTTTTTGGCTAGCAGCCACGACCGCAGCTACTGCATCTGGAGCAGGCGGCACATGGTCAAAGCTCGAGCGCACATTCTCTAAATAGCTGGCTTCGGCGGCGACTGCATCTAAAGATGGAGCCCGTCCAGAGCCTTGTAATGGAGCCACAGGCTCAGACGTCTCAGTTTCCTCCGTCGCAGGCGCAGGCGCGACAGGAGCTGCTAATGCACTAGCGGCCAGAGCAGCGTCACTTACAGAGGTCGCCAGTGCGGCATTAGCCTTGACGGCAGCGGCCAGCTTCGCTACATGTGTCGCGGCCTTGCTGCTAGTCTTAGTCGCCTCAGCCTCTTTAGGCTGCAGCTGTGGTTGCTCATCGGCAAAAACACCCGCAGAGCCGCTCTCATTAGGCAAGACTAAGGAGCGTGGGCAAACCACCACACGGTTACGGCCATTACGCTTAGCAAGGTAGAGAGCCTTATCCGCCTGCGAAATCAGCTCCTCAATACGGAACTGCCCCACGCAGCTGGTCACTAAGCTTAAGCCCACAGACACAGTTACGGTTTTGCTCGGTACGCCCTCATTGATCAGCTTTAAATTGCGAATGGTATCGCACAGGCGCGACGCCACCTTAAAGGCATTGATAGCGCTGATCTCATTTAAGATGATGCAGAACTCTTCACCACCGTAGCGGAAGACCTTATCGCGCTTGGAGAGGTTATGCTGCAGCGTTTGCGCTACGGCAAAGAGCACCTCATCACCACGCTGATGGCCCATGGTGTCATTTAAGTTCTTGAAGTGATCGATATCGACCATCAAGATGGCGAAGTTGGCTGGGGTGTTAGTACCAGCTTCTTTGATCAGCTCATTTAAGCTGCCACGGTTAAAGACCTTAGTCAGCGCATCGTACTTAGAGTGATTGAGCAGAGCGTCGTAGCGCTGCTGTAACACCGTGCTGTCTTGCGACATGCGCGAGAAGTCAGCAAAGATCTGTGGCAGGACGTCAATAACCTCACGCAGCTCAATTAAGTGCTCTTGCGTGGCAAATCTCTGGTAGACATCCTTATCGATGCTCTTGGTGTGTCTGAACTTGATCAGAATGCGGGCGATGTTCTTTAAAGGAACAATGATGAAGCGGTTAATGAGGAACAGTACCAGCCAGAAACCGGCAATGCTAAAGCCAATGGTGACCATCACCATAGGCATGGTTTCGGCGGCAATATAGGAGATCTCGCTTAGGTCGCGGTAGAGCATATTGGTCTCACCGGAGGTATACGACAAGCTCATCTCGTCGATCTCATGTAAGACCTGCTGCGAATCGCGGATAAAGGCGTGATGTAACTTGACAAAGAGCTCCCACAGCGGCCCAAAGCGATCGAGCTCTTGATGGTACATCCGCAAAAGCCGCCACTGCTGGCCCTCGTCCAACTTATTATCGGCAAAGATGCGCGCAGAACCGATGTCCGTAGTCTGCTCCGCCGCCTCTTTATTGTTAGCATCAATGTGTTGGGCGTGAGAGCCAAAAGACAAATGATCCTGTCCACTGGTCAAAGCAGCTTCTGCTGTCTCTTCCAGAGTATCCCCATCTGCCGCTTGGGCCTTGGCCGCCATCGAGGTAGGGAAGAGGCGGCTGGCGCCGGAGAAGCTGTCCACAACGCGCTTTTCTACACTCTTAGCCGAGGCTAAGGCAGCAGCCACAATCTCATCATGAGATGGCTTATCGGCATTGGCAGCACCAGCAGCTATTGGCGTAAAGAGCGCGCCATCTGGGGTAACAGCGGGGCTCACACTCTGCTCCACCGTGGTGACAGCTACACTTGGAGAAGGATCTTCAGGGGTACTTTCAGCAGCGTTGTCAGCAACGTCGTTGTCTGCAACAGTGGCGTCTGCCAACACAGCATCTTCAGCGGAGGCAGCTGACTTAGCAGCATCTGACTCAGTGGAGACAACTGACTCTGTAGAATCAGATGAGCTAGCAGCGCTCAGTTCGCCTTGGTTGATGACAGAGCGCTCGCTATCTGGGCGCGACATCGGGCCATGATCCCCTAAGACAGGGGTAGAGCTATCACCGCTAATTAAGCGTGCCCGCATGAGCTCATAGTAGTACTCATGGTCAGAGTAGACATTAGGCAAGAGCTCGGTGCCTTGGTAGAGGTTAATGTAGTTCGAGCGGATATTGTCAAACTCAGGGAACAGCGCTGGCTCATTCTGGTAAATGAGGTACATCAGCGCGTCCATAAAGTGCAGCGAGCTGTTAGCCGAGAAGCGGAGCTCGTCGATCTGCAAGCGCAGTTTCCACAGTCTATTGACCTCTACCAGTACGTTTTGGCAGCGCTCGCTTAACTCCACAGAATTGTAAACGTCGTACTCATTGACGAGGGCGCGGGTGTCGACATAGGCCTGACGAGCACGAGCAAGGTCAGGGGCCGTAATCATGATCTCGATGTTGCGCTTGAGCTGCACTAAGTTAATAGCACTTTGCTGCGTCGAGAGTACATGCGGGATGGCGTTTTTGACCAACTCTTGGGACTTGTCTTGAATCTTCTCCATGTCTACGCACAGGTAGAAGGATAAGAAGATCGACAAGATCATTACAGGCAGAACGCAAAGTCTGGTCAGATCGCTGATCTTCTTGATTTGGAAGAAACCATTAAGCATCGTGACACCAGAATCGCAAAAACAAGGAACAATTCACACACAACACAGCGCCGCAAGGCCAGCATCAGCATTTACGCCTTACGCTCTGGGGACAAAGTGGGTTCCTCAGGCCACTTCAGTGCTACTGCAAGGTGCTGTTTCACCTCAAGGTTTGGTCGTTGCCTATATTGCAGTCCAGCCACTTACAGTGCTGTGGGCAGGCTACAAGTTACAAGTGGGATTAAGTCGTAAGCCACCTTGCGACGGCAAGCAGGCTATTGTGCAGCGACGCCCCATTTTAGAGCAAGTATAGGGCCGCCCTGACAGTGACAGAGGCAACGGGAAACACAGAGAGGCAGAGAGGCAGAGAGGCAAAGAACCACAGCAACACTGCTTATTGCGCACGCTCATACCAACTTCTCCTGCCACCCGCGCAGAGAAGGAGCGTGCACCTGACTAATACGAATAAGACTGTCCTTACTAGCGCCATATTAACAGCTTTTGTGAGGTGCGTCGCAAACAGTCTGGCAAAAAGGCAGTAATGGTGCGTGATAAGTTGTTACTTGTAGGGGATACAACTCAAGGCAAGCACGGCGCATGCGGCAGTAACAGCCGCTGCTCAGTGGAGAGGTGGCTTTAGCTGCTGCAACAAAATGGTGCAAGATGCGACTTTGGGGTAACTGAGATCAAGTGCAGACAGCGGCATGCTGCGCACTTTTGGTGCGGGAAAAAGAGGGGATAAAGAGAGACTAACGGGTATGGAGAACTTGAGAGTGTGGTGCTGAGGCAGCGCAGGGCAGGACAGCAAGGCTGCTGCTTCGTGAGTGTTTTCCCCTTGTTCCTTAAGAGTAGTTCCCCCTATGTTGCTGGCTTACAATCGGCCTTTGAGGTGGGGGTAAAACCCTTGATGCTCCATATCAGGTTCCTGCATCAAGCGTCGCTACGCGACGTATCTCTAAGGTAGTTTAATGGCAAGTAGCTGTGCTTACACATGGGGAAAACGCTCTTGCTGCTTCTGGCTGCAAACGCCGCTGCAGACCACCAATGACAGAGGGCTCTTAGGCGGTTATGGCAGCTCTTTCTCAAGGGTAAGCGGTGCGGTGCTGAGTGGCAAGAACGGGGGCGTACTACAGAGTGCACGTAATAAGGCAGGCTGTGAGCAGCGCCCGCCCCAACCACAAGAGCACCACCAGCCACGGCAGAGAGCATAATGCTCTTAGCTACGGGCTGGAGGCGGGAAAGCAGGTGCAGCAGAAGCTGCTATTGCTCTCAAGTGGCTTTTATCTGGCGGTGAAGCGGTTATGGGGCTAAGCCCTGCTGCACGTGGCCACACAACGGCTCCACCTGCTCAAGAGCACAAGAGTGAGCCTCTTTTAGGGCTCTCGCTTTGAGCTCACTGCCAGCAGCAGGCAGGCTAACAGCGCGAAAGTGACGGCATAGAGGGAGAGAGACGCCATAGTGTGGTGGTGGTGGTGGTGGTGACAGCAACGCCCAAAAGCGCCTGCTTCTCCACAGAGCAAGTAAGCCCGTCCTAACCTCAAAGGTGGTCAGTGGTACGCTCTGGTGCTGCTCTCTGCTGCGCTTTAGGAGGCAGCCTCGGCGGCCTTAATGGCGTCAGGGCCCATCATGCGCTGTGGTACCAGCATGCCCTTTTCATCAAAATGGCAGATACCCAAGAACACGCCCTTGCAGCGCACCACAATTGGCGTCAGAGGATCGATTGACTGCTCTGGCATGGTGATGCCTTTGATGTCAGGGCCCTGCTTTAAGCCACAGCACAGTGGCTGCGCCACCGACAGCGGTAAGGTCACCACCGACATGTGGTTAGCCAAAGCCGCATCAGTAGGGATGAGGAGCTGATCCATTTGCGTAAAGTCAGAGCGGTCGGCACGCTGATCTGCAAGCTGTTGCAGCTGCTCTAAGGAGATCATCTGCCCCTCAGGCAAGCCCTCGACTCCAATGCGGCGCAAGTGCGAGACGTAAGCGCCACAGCCTAAAGCCTCACCAATGTCATTGATCAGGGTGCGGATGTAGGTGCCTTTGGAGCAGTGGACTTCGACCTTAAAGGTGGTCTCAGTCTTTTCTAAGAGCTTCAGCTCATAGATTTCGACATGGCGCTCTGGGATCTCGACCTCATCCTCTCGGCCTTGGCGAGCGTACTTATAAAGAGGCTTACCGTTAACCTTTACGGCAGAGTAGATTGGTGGCACCTGCACAATAGGGCCACGGAAGCGCTCTAAGGCTTCCTCTAAGTGGCTCATGGCATCACCGATAGGGCGCTCAATCACGGTATCGCCCTCACGGTCGCAGGTGGTGGTAGAGCGGCCTAAGGTACCCTCGGCGACATAGCGCTTCTTACCATTTAAGAAGAAGCTGGAGAACTTGGCAGCCTCGCCTAAGCAGATAGGGAGGAGGCCGGAGGCTAAGGGATCAAGCGAGCCGGTGTGACCACCTTTTTGTGCTTTGAAGATGGCGCGAACCCGCACTAAGGCGGTTGAGGACGTGATGCCCTCAGGCTTATCCAACAAAAAGATGCCACTAATGCTGCGCTTTGCCATACACCCTCACCATTAGAGGGCTCACTTGAGCCCTGTGGAATTAACCCCGATTGCAATCGTTACGCAGCGCTAAAAAGCTGATATCTGTGCTGATATCTGTGCTGCGGCGGGCTATTGTAGCATAGGGCTGCACGCAAAAAAGGCAGAAGAAATTTTGTCAGAGGGGTTGTCAGTACTAAGTAAAGCAGTTATCATAGGCGCCACTGTTATGGGGGTCTAGTGCACTCGTACTTATGCTTAGGACAACTGGTCAGGTTCGGAAGGAAGCAGCCAATCTTAGGTTATAAGGTACCGAGCCAGTGTTAGACTCCCGCCAAAGGAAGAGCCGTATGGCTCTTTTTTTGTTTCTGGGGATGTCTTTTTCTTAGCTGTCCTTTCTGCCCCTACTACCTGCCTGTCTGGTCGCTGTACGCGGCGCTGTCTGCTTTTCCTCTCTTTGCTCCGTCCTATTCTCTGCTTTGCTGTTAAGTGCGCTCTGGGTTTGGCCTTGGGATAGACTCTGGGTGTGGCCTTATCGTGAGGGCTGGTGCCCTATCTTTAGGGCTATGGTGCTACATGGTCATGATGGTGCTCAGGGGGTTGGTCTCTGGGTAGCCTCTGGGTATAGGCTTTACCCTGAGGGCTTACGCCCTATCTCGATGGCTCTGGTGCTACGTGGTCGTGATGGTGCTCATGGTGTGTATTCTGGGTAGCCACTAAGGGTGGAGCTTATCTTTAGGGCTGGCGCCCTAATCTCAAAGGTAATAGCGGTAGCATGCTGATGCTCTTGGTGATTGTCTTGAGGTACCATCTGGATATGGCCTTATCGTAAGGGCTGGCGCCCTATCTCCAAGTGAGACGAGTGCCTCCCAGCCCCCACAGATGCCACATGCTAAAATTGCAGCATCCTTTTCCCGTGTGCGCAAGCCGCGCTCTTCTTTGCTGGTGAATGCACCATGGCTCTGACCTCGAGCAACTCGCTTAATTCCCACCTCCACGAAGTCGTCTTCTCTGACCGCCACTACATCAACAAACTCGGTCAGCTCAAAGACCTCATCAACTACCTCGATAAGTCGCCACGCCTGCCTAACCAAAACTTCTTTATGCTCATTCGTCCCCGTGGCTTCGGCCTCTCTATGGCCAACGAGGCCATCGAGTCGCTCCTCTCCCGTGACGAAATGCTGATCGACCACCTGCAAAACAAGCTCGAAAATCAGGTCGACCTCACCGACCTCAACTCCTATGCCGTGCTGCACTTGAGCTTTACTAACCCTAAAGCTAACAACCTCTCCAGCTTCATCCAAGAGCTGCAAGCCACTCTGCAAAAACAGATCTGGGAACACCACGTCAAGCTTAAGGTGCAAATGTCCTTAGGCACCGACCTGCGCCAGCAAATGGTCAACCTCATTAAGGGCATCGCTGACCTCAACAAACAGCAGGTGGTGATCCTCGTCGATAACTACGACCTCCCTATCTACACCGTGCGTCGCCTTGAGGACGAAACCGAGCGGCAGCAAGCGCTGGCTCTGTACTTTGACATGCTCAACGCCTTTAGACAGGCAGGTGAGTACGTCAAATTCTGCCTTCTTGCCGGTCATATCAAATTCGGCCTCTCCAACAACATGTCAGAGGGCCTGCCGCATGTGGTCGATCTGTCCTTTTCAGACATCGCCGCTACCGTAATCGGCTTTACAGTAGACGAGGTCAAAAAGAGCTACGCTGAGGACTTAGCCCGCGTCGCTCCGCAGCAGGGCATCACCCAAGCAGAGTACTTAAAAGCCCTTGAGGCATGCTACGGCGGTTTCTGCTTCTCGGACAAAATGCAAAAGGTGCTGTGCCCAATGTCGGTCACTCGTGCCCTTGATAACGACGGTGACCTCTACGCCTTCTCCTGTGACCACAACTACAAGTTTGTGTCCGAGGTGATTGAGGAAACGGAGCCAGACCTTGCATGGCTTATCGATAAGGACGGTCAGGATCAGCTCTTTTTAGAGGAAATCGACCTCTTCCCTAAGGATAAGCAATTAGGCTCTATGCTCTTACAACTGGGCTTTGTGTCGGTCAATAAGGTGACCTTTGCGGAGGGGGAGCACTCACTGTCGTGGCGCTATCGCTTTGGCCTTACAAACGTGGAGATGCGCCGTGCCTTTATGATCCTCATGAAGCAAGCCCGCCCTGAGCTGCGCGAGCTGCCTATTAACCCACGTGTTTTCCATGCTGGAGAGGACGAGTACCTCATTACCGAGTAAGGTGCATGCCGTCGCCTCGGCAGTACGCCTAAGGGACGATCTATTCATACGCCCATCTTTGGTGCAAGCAGCCAAAGCCCCCCATAAACACCTTAAAAGCCAGTGAAAGCAACTGTGAGGATAGCATTCCTAAATCTTAAGGCGTTTATAAGCTGTTTGCACCAAAAGATAGGCTGATCAAGGCAACTGCCCTTTATCTTGTGAGGAAGGTTACCAAGTACGCTGTGTATGCCATTATAGGGCGGAGCTTTTAAAGGCACCTTATACCGCACCTCTAGCCATAGATACTATAAAGATACGTAATATCTCATACTGGCGCATGCTCATGGCTATTTATAAGCCACTTCATAATAAATATATTTATCTTTAGGTATACGCTTTTTTTTTTTTTTTTTTTTTATGTCAGGTTAAGATTTTATATTTATCCTTTGATGATTAGACAGCCAATACTGAAGTTGCTAGATTCTGCTCCTTTTTA
>CASEBB010000030.1 GCA_949286015.1 uncultured Succinivibrionaceae bacterium
AGGATGTGTGTACGCTGTGCTTGGCTAAAGCCCCAATACTAAATGTCGGCTAACCCCACTCTTACGAGTGGGGCATGCGCCGACAACTCTAGGTCAAAGGCCGATTGTAAGCTCAGCACCGTATGACCAGTGGATAAGCTAAGGGGTTACAGGATGGGGGATAGGCCTTATTTGCAGGCTGGTTAAAGACTGATACAGGCTGGAAAAGGGGAAGGAGGAAGAAGAAGAAGAAGAAGAAGAAGAAGAAGCGAGGCGAGACAAGACGCGACGAAATGAGGTTATCTGGTAGGTGGGCACCAGACAGTAAAAAATAGGTCCTAGTGTGCAATTCATGGGGAGCCATGTAAGAAGGATAGTGGGCATGACAAGGAAGTGCCTTGGACGGGCTGCCAAAAGCAGTACCCCATGACTTGCACACTAGAACCTGAATTTCTTATTATTCCACTTTAGCTTTTAGACCAAAGTCACATTTGGACAAGCTGTATGTTTACGCCTGCTGCCACATACCCCCATTTACTGAAATATATCGGTTTACCACAGACAACCTAAGTTAGCTATAGGTAACATGCGTAGTACACAATCTGAAATACTAATTTCATAATTACGCATGAGAAAAACATGAGTCATCTTGCACCAAAATGACGCACATAGCTCAACTTCTGCCCCCTGCGTTAGCTTGCACTAACTCTGGCATGCCAGTTATATCAATTTCAGATTAAGCACTGATCTAGAGCCTCCTCGCTACGCAGGAAATTGCCCTGCGGCTGCTACAGTTACAGGGTCTATGGCTGCATGGCCGGTACACAGCTCCTATGAGTGATGCTCGGCTCTACGTTGGTAATCTCCACGCTATATGACGCTGCTATAGCGTTTACAAGCGGCAGAGGATAGCGCGCCACCACGTACAACGATAAGCACGCAACTGCTGTAGGTATGCGCTGCCATGCGGCCTTGGCACAAGGCACCCTCGTGGCTACATGGCCCACAGGCTCCTAAAGTGCTGTCGCGCTGTAAGCCCTACTACAAGAGGCTTAGTGGCCTTTACGTGCGCAGCACAGAGCCACTAAAAGTTGGCAGCAAACAGACTGGCTTAAGGCTGTTGCTGCGCTCTCTACTGCCACCGCAGGCGCCCTTCATCAGCACACAAGGGCATAAACACTAAGAGGCACAGACAAAGCAAATTAAGCTTACACTTAGCACAAACTTGCAAGTGCCGCTGGCATATGTAGCCACCACCACTGCCGCAGGCTATCTGGCTCATTAAGCCAGCACTCAAACTCTAAGCACACGTCAGCACCCGCTCTAAGGTGCCAACCACTTGCTCCACACACACTAAGCGCCAATAGCGCCCGCCCATCAAAGCTATCCCTTACCAGACAGCAGAGCCACTGCACCATCTGCTCTACGCTATGCTGCAGCGCACTTTTGACGGCCACCATCCGGCATCAGCGCAAGCCACAGCTTGTGAGTTGCGCTCCCATGCCCCTGCTGCTAACAGTGGGTACAAACACGCCAACAGAGGAGCCTGCTCTATAACCCTCTGGACATTAGTGCGTAGGTAGCCTCAAAGAGACTTATCGGCTCTGCTCAGGGTTTGGTGGATAGGGCACCCACCCTACTCCAAGGTTGGTCACATCACTTGCCATCACACACGCCCTCGTGATTGCTCGCAGTGACGCTGCTGCTTTAGGCCTCACCCAAAATCAGAGGCGAGCCGGTTTTTGGGACATTTCACGCACAGCAAGCGCTAACACCACTCACGTCATCAGACGCTCCCAGATACGACCACGATGCAAGTAAGCGAGAGTAAGCGTATGAGCTGTCTATGCGGTGGTTGATAGCTGCTAAGGCCAATGCAGACGCAAGAGCCGTGAAGAGTATCCACCTACCGCCCAACCACAGCCACCACAGCAGCACTTGGTCTCGGTACACCACCACGCATGGCAATGCAGCCTAAAAGCACAGCAGCGCTCGACAGCAGGAAAACAAAGGCAGCGATAAGACGAGATAAAGAAAAGAGGAAACGAGGGGAAAAGAGAGGAAAAAAGAGGCAGGAGAAAAGAAGGGATCGGGAGTGGGAGTAGATGTGAAAAAAATACAGGGACACCCGCCATTAGCTGCGCAACTGCGCCTAGGGATGGCTCAAACATACCTCTATGCTCATTCCATCCCTGCTCCAGCCTAATGCTTCGAGTTTGTTGGGATAGAGTATTTCGACTGCACTCTGTTCAAGCGCGTCGACGGCAAGCATTATGAGCAACGCTAAGGTAAGTGTGAACCCTGTATATATCACATATTTACTACTGCGGGCGCGGCAAGCATCACCCGCAGTAGTGAGCAAGCTGCAAGAACCTAAGTTCTTGCGATGCGCGCATGATTGCCATGCAACGCAAGCCTTTAACAACTAAGTTGAGACAAGCTCAAATTAGAAGTTGTAACGGGCACCGAAGGAGAACACGTTCTCAGAGTAGTAAGTGGTACGGTTTGGACCAGTAACGTAGTCGAAGTTCTTACCACCGTTGTCGTCATCATCGGTACCAGCATCTAAGCGGCACTCAGCCCAAACGTCAAAGTTTGGATTGACCTTCCACAGAGCTAAGATAGGCACAGTAACGGCATCGACATCGCTGTCCTCATCACCGTCAAACTCGATGGTCTGCATCTCGTAGCCGGTAGCCAGACGTAAGCCGTTCTGGAAGGTGTAAGCAACGGTGAACTCCAAGCCGCTGACATCGTAGTCGCCAGTGGAGGTCGTAAGCACGCCATTGACGTAGTCGTAGCCGTTGAGATCAAACGAACGAACTTGGTAAGCAGCAGCCATGTATGGGCCCTGAGCTAACGAACCCCAGAAGGCGCTTACTGCCCACTGATCATACGAATCATACTGAGTAGCATAGTACTCAGTACCGCCCTGCTGATTGGTATAGGTCTCAGTCCAAGAGTTGTTAGATGCTTTTGGTAAACCATTGGCATCATAGCCATTGTCATTGTCAAACTCACCAGCGAGGTAGCCGACGCGGAAACCAATTGGTCCAAAGAGCACATCTGGAGAGGTATAACCTAAAGCAACCGACCAGCTGTAATCAAGATCAACGTTCTCATATTGAGGGGCGAAATAGGCACCATCTAAGTGCTCATTCGCACGAGCCATGGCATAGCTGATGTAGGCATCAACACCATAACCAGACCACTGATACATGATCGTAGACTCTCTACGGTCATCGTTGCCAGCTAAGCCGGTGCAGCCAGCATCTTCCCAGTGATCGGTTGGGCCAATAGCGTACTTAATGGCCTCTTCAAACTTACCAATCTTGACTTGGCCGAACTGACCGAAATCAAAGCCCACCCATAAGTAACGAGCATCGAATCCATCAGCCTCATCGTTCTTGCCGTTGCCGTTAGCAGCTTCCCACTCGGCCAGAGCAAAAACGTCGATGCCAGAGGTTAATGGGGTACGCAGATCAAAGCCCATACGAGCGGAGGTGTCGATGGAGCCATTCTCCTTGTCAGTACCGTGGTTCTCAGAATAGAACACGGACTGCACACGGCCGTAAATACCCATCGAGGTACCGTCCTTATCGTAGACGGTAGTAGCAGAAGCAGTAGAAGCAATCGAAGCAGCAGCTAAAGCAGAAACTGCTAAAGCTAATAAAGACTTCTTCATAGTGACTAATCTATCCCAAATCTTTCTTCACAAAAGTGATTGTAGGCGCGGCCTACGGGTGTAAATATACCACTAAGCTCTTTTTCTGTAAGTCGCTGCTTCTGACCGCACCTCCACAGAAAAGTGACGCTGCGCACATAATAACGTTTACGGTAAAGCAGATAGCGATAAATACAGGCTTTTAAAAGTTCCCTATTCAGGGCAAAAAAATTCATTCTAGGCTATTCCACCGCTGCTTACTTGTCTGACAACCAAGCTACAAAGCCCCGCAAAGTACGCCTTTACCGTCACCTTTTCTTAGGTTCCCTTATGGCCCTAAGTTTTTTCTTTCACCCTAACAAAGCTGATATTTATCTCCTTTGTCTCTAGTCAGCGCGGCGATTTCAACGCCCCTAGCCAAGCTAATTCACAGAAAACTTAGGATTGCATTAGCAGCCCTAAGTTTGTTCCTCCCTCTTCCGCCCTCAGGGCCCTTCCCTAATATGCCTTGCTGTTTTCTGATGCCCCCTCTTGTGCTTGTGTGCCCCTGCACGTTTCCTTAGCTACCGACAAAAGCGCAGATTTATCAGCTTTTTACGATCTGAGCTGTGCTTAGAATCAGTCGTTTGTGGCTTTGCACTTAACTCTGCTGTTAGTAAGACCGGCGGTAAGCCTTGCCATTTTGCCCGTCCTGCAAGCTGAAATTGCTGTGCCCCTACTCCCACGCTACCAAAACAAAGAGGCAGCAATCTCCGACTTGGGGACTGCTGCCTCAGCATCTTCCTGTAACACTGTATTGCCTACGCTACGGGCGTCACCTCTTGCGTCGCCTGCTGCAAGATTACCTCAGGAGCGTATACATCCACCGGCTCTGCCGCACCATTGTCTGGCACTGCTGCTGGCTCTGGCTTAGTAAAGCTGTCACCGCCTAAGGCAATCATCAGCATCATCGAAGCATTGAGCAGGTCGCGCTTGCAGCTTAATAAACGTGTTTGCGCGCTACGCAGGCTATCAGAGGCATCAAGCACATCTGAGATCGAAGCCGAGCCATAGCGGAAGCGCTCTAAATAGCGCTCGTAATTGCTCTTAGTCAGCAAGTACTCCGAGCCAATGCTCTTGAGCAGCTGCTCTTGGTAGCTCATCTCATTTAAGGCGTTAGAGACCTCTTCTACCGCCGTGATAAAGCCATTGGCAAAGTCGAGGCGGGCTTGATCGCGCGCCAGCAAGGTGCTTTCCTTTTGCAGGCTCAGCTCATTGAAGTTGAGGAAAGGAAAGGCAATCGCAGCCCCTAAGGCACCTACAGGGTCAGTTAAGAAGCGCAGCAGATTATCCGAGCTGCCTCCATTAACCCCCGCATTGAGGTTAAAGGTAGGGTAGAAGCTGGCGGTGGCCATATCGACGTCAGCATAAGCGGCGCGCACTCGTGCCTCATAGGCCATTAAGTCAGGACGGTTTTGCAATAAGCTCGCAGGCAACGCCACCTCAATTTGCGGCGTGCGCGTCTTCTCTAAGGCCATGTCGGTAATCGCCGCCTCTAAAGGCGTATCCGTGTACTCACCTAAGAGGGTGGTCAGGGCATTGTGCGCCGCTGTCAGCTCATAACTGCGCTGATAGACCATTTGCTCGACGCTGCGGTGATTGACCAGCGCTTGGTCATACTCGAGGCCATCTGAGGCGCCATTAAGCCACATGGTCTTAATGAGGTCTAAGCGTCGCTGTGAGGTTTGCAACTGCTCCTGTGCCATCTGCAGCGCTTCTTTGGCGTAAGCGTAATTCCAATAGTACTCACTGCAGCGCTGAATGAGCGTCAAGCGCATCGCCTTGTAATCAAAGGCTGTGGCCTTAAATGCCTCATATGAGGAGCGCTCCCCTGCGTCTAAGCGGCCAAACAAGTCCACCTCATAGGCAAGAGAAAACGAGCCACTTGAGGAGCGGCGTTCGCTCGTACCATGAGAAAAATCTTTATTGAGGTTAGAGCTAATGGAGGCGTTAGCTGTTGGGTGTAAGTTAGCCTGCGCCAATCCTAAGCTCACCTCGGCTTGCCGCAGGTTTAAGTAGGCGGTGGTGATCTCGTAGTTGTGGCTTAGGGTGCGCTCAATCATGGCATTGAGCTTGTCGTCGTTATAGCAGCGATAGAAATCAAGCTGCGCCGCCACAGAAGAGCTAGGATCCTGTGCCGTACTGTCGAGGCTCACCTTTTGCGAAGGGGCGTTGTAGAGCTCACCATATCCTTGTGGGGCGGTAGCTGCCACGTGGTTTTCATAATCGGTTTGCAACAGCGAGCAAGAGGAGAGGAAAAAGCAGCTAAATCCCCATAAGGAGTAACGTAAGCCCTGTGAGCAAAGCAGCGTGCGCATGGTGGTTCTCCTCTATCTAATTGCAAAAAAGCGGTGGTGCACCCAGCAAATGAGCACTATTCTTAAGCAGATTATCGCTGTGCATACTTAGAGCGTGCTTAGCTCTATACCAGCGCCCGCCCCTGTAGCGTGGATCCTTGGACGCAGCAGCGCCGTATCTCAAGATAGACCGCTACTCCGCACACCTATCTCTAAGCTGGTAGCCCTTGGGGCGTGGTAGCCAATGCCGTGCTACGCTACGCCTTATCCTCTGTGCTCTCAGGCTCAGCACTCTCTGCGGACTTCTGCTCTGATGCCGCTGCATCTGCAGAAGCCTCTGCATCACGATCGTTAGCTTCAGCCTCAGCACTGTCTGCACTATCTGCGCTTTCACTCCCAGAAGTGCCTGCTTGTAAGTCCAGAGTTGTAATGTCTGGAGCTGGTTGCAACTTACCATGCTCGTCAGTCACAAACGCTGTGAGGGTGTGGTCATAACCATCAAGCGGCAGCTGCCCTTTGCTCTCCCGCTTATAGGCACGAATGACCTCAGCTAAGTACTGCGGCCAATACGGCATGGTGATACCAAAGGTGCGCTTAAACTTATCGCAGTTTAAGCGGGAGTCATGCGGGCGCATGGCCTTGCTCTTATACTCATCCGAGCTAATGGAGACCACGGTAATCTCGTGGTTGATCACATGCTGTTGCTGCGCTTGGCGAAAAATCTCACGGGCAAAATCATCCCACGATGTAGCCTCAAAACCACTGAAGTGGTACAGTCCAAAGTCCTTAAACGTAGGCTTAAGCACCTGCGGAATGATCTTAACAATAGCCTCGGCTAAAGCGCGTACTGGGGTAGGATTGCCCAGCTGATCACTTACTACCGCGATCTCGTGACGCTCCCGCGCTAAGGAGAGCATGATCTTCACAAAGTTGCGGCCAAAGCGTCCAAAGAGCCATGAGGTGCGAATAATCAGCGCTTTGCAGCCGGAGTCCAGCACAAAGTGCTCACCTTCTAATTTGCTCTTGGCATACACCGAGCGCCCCTCAGTGGCATCATCTTCCTTATGCGGCCCCTCTTTATCCACCGCAAAGACATAATCTGTGGATAAGTGGATCAGCGGGATATCCAATTGGGCACAGCAGGTAGCGAGGTTACGGGCACCTAGGGCATTGACGCTATAGGCTACGGCCTTTTCACTTTCGGCGCGCTCGACATTGGTAAAGGCAGCGGTATTGACCACGATGTCCACACCAGAGGCTTGCAGGGCACTGCGGACATTATCGTATTGCGAGATGTCTAAGCTCTGGTGTGAGGATGAGACTACCTGATGACCGGCTTTGAGAAGAGCGTATTCCAGCTCGCTACCAACTTGACCTTTGGCTCCGGTGACAAAAACGCGCGCCATGACTGAAACGATCTCCGGCAAAGAGATAAAGGGAATGTGATTGTGGATTAGGGCTTAAGCTGGTAACCGCGCAAAAAGCACTTGATAGCGGAGAATGCTGGCGTTAGCGTCACAGCTTAGAGCTTCTGTGCAGAGAGCCAGCAACATGCCCCATCTCTCGATGTCAGGACTTACCGCTAACCGCCACTGATAGCCACAACGCAGCGTAAGCGCTGACCACGCATATGAGCTTACGCCCTAAGGTTGCCTCTATGGGTAGAGCGACTGACTTCATGATGACGGGCTTTAGGGTAATCGTGATGCACTGTCCTAAGCTTGGAGTAGGCTCACCTGCATCATTCATCGCGAGGTGTGTAACCTTGCCAGCACACATACCCTCTTCCGCCATTTATGCGATCACTCATTCCGTAGCAGGAAGCAGACAGATATCCACCCTCATGGTAACAACCATTACCCGCAACCGTAGCGACAGCAGCGGCAAAAGCAGCGGCTATTACCGTGGCGGTGGGAATGGTACCTGAGAGCAGCTACCAGCAAGACCCTTCAGCTCCCTACTTAGAGTGCTACCTCTACTCACCAGCGCAGAGTAGTATCACCTTGAGCTATCACAGAGTGGCAGCAGCATCCGCAGCTGCTGCGGGCGCTTTTACTCGGTCTCAAGGCCAGCCCTCTGCTCACAGGTAAGTACCGCTACTTAGCACTTACAGGGCTTACGCTCTACGACTGACTCTCTGGGTAGCTGTTATCATCCTGCTGGCTACCCTAATCACCCTCAGGGTAACCATTATGACCAGCAACCACAGCCACTGCCACAGCAACAACAGCTGCTATCACTGCCTGTGGGGGTGGATGGGAAGTATGAGAGCCGCTAAACCGAGTACTGCATCGCACACTTAGGAACGACAAACTTAATAGACGACGGGCTTTAGGGTAATCATGGTACACCGTCCTCAGTTAGGATTAGGCTCACCTGCACCATTCATCTCGAGGTAGGTGACCATGACATCACGTATCCTATCTCTCGCCATTTATAAGATCACTCATTCCTTACCCCGCGTGACGTGAGATGACGCCTTAATCGTCATCCTCAGTCTTACCCGCCGCTACCAGCTCCACTAAGGCCTTTGTGACCTCATAGCTTGCATGTAAAGACGGCACCGGCAAGCACTCATACACACCATGGCAATTGAGCGGGCCAGCAAAGATGTTCGGGCATGGTAAACCACGGCAGCTTAAGTTGGAGCCATCGGTACCGCCACGCACCTTCTTTTCCGTCAGCTCAATACCCGCCTTCTTAAAGGCCGCACGGCAGTACTCCAAGATCTTTGGATGCTCCCGCAGTACGGTCTCCATATTCTCGTACTGCGACACAAACAAGACCTCACAGGACTTCTCGCCATACTTGGCGTTGATCTGATCGACCAGCTCCTCCACAAAGAGGTGGCGCTGCTCTAAGCCCTCTTTGTC
The DNA here is from genome assembly GCA_949286015.1 of uncultured Succinivibrionaceae bacterium. Lineage (GTDB taxonomy): Bacteria > Pseudomonadota > Gammaproteobacteria > Enterobacterales > Succinivibrionaceae > Anaerobiospirillum. The sequence goes on from CASEBB010000030.1 coordinate 8,853, forward strand.
AAAGTCACGCAGAATCATCATGAGCTCGGCATGAGCCACACTACCCGTGGCATCGTGCACATGGTAAAAGCCCGCCTCGTCCTTAGTCGTCTCTGGCGACTCATCTGCAGGCAGCCCCGCAATAAAATCCGCCATCATCTTTAAGGCGTTCTTGAGCTTGCCGTAGGCAATGGCCGTGTGCACCACCCGCCCATTAAAGGTCACCATCGCGCCTTCGGCATTAAAGGTGGCTACATCAAGCTCACCCTTTTCACAGCCATCAATAGTCACCGCAAAGTCACTATCAAGCGACTCAATGTCCAAGTACTTAGTCGAGCGTCCAATCTCCTCATCTACGGAGAAGACTACGGTCAGGGGGCCGTGCACAATGGAGTCATCTACCACATGCTCCATGAGATGCATCAGCACAGCGATACCTGCTTTGTCATCACCACCTAACAGCGTGGTGCCATCGGTGACCACAATGTCCTCACCAATGTGATTGGCAAGCTCAGGGGAAATCTCATGGTCAATGACATTGCCATTCTCAAGCTCAATGCCCTCACCACGGTAGCCCACTACTAAGGCTGGCTTAACATTGTTACCCGAGGCATCTGGCGCGGTGTCGAGGTGGGCTAAGAGGCATAAGCGCTCGGCTTTTTCGTAACCGGCAGTGGCAGGAATCTTAGTGATAATGACGCCTTCTTTGGTCTGCACTGGCTTTAATTGCAGACGGGAGATCTGGTTTAAGAGATAGGCGCCTAAGCGTAACTGGCCAATGCTCGATGGCGTGTCATGACTGCTAATGTCCGAGCGTGTGTCAAAAGCCACCAAGTCGACAAAGAGCTTTAGGAGCTCGTCATCTTGCAGTTTGCTCTCTAAAGCCTTGTTATCACCCTTTTGCATGCTCGTCATCCCATTAGCAAAACAAAAACGAGAAAAGTGAACTTCCACGGAGTGCGGACGCTGGTAGCTTGCACTGCTTGCTACCAACTCACAGCGGCTGTCTGCCGCCACAGACTCTGAAGCAGCGCTCACGCCACTTGCTGCAAGTAACAGCGACAAAGCGCAGATGCAGGGCCTGCACCTAGAGTAGTAATCACGCGATTTGGCTACAAGGCCGCCGTGGCCACAGTGACAGCAATAGTAGCGTGGCAACTTTACGGCGCTACCGTGCAGCGCCTGTACGATCAGGAGCGCCCTCATGTAGTAGATCATTGGCGGCTGCGTGGTTTTACCTTAGCGCTCACCACAGCACACCACGTCATACCTCTAAGCCTACCACCAAACACGGCGTAGAGATACAGCTGCGCAAAAGAGTCACCACCTCAGAAGAAGAAGAAGAAGAATAAGAGCGCCCGCACCCGCTATGCACTCTGCGCAGCTCCTTACCTCTGCAAGGTTCGCGCTTTTGCTCATGCTGGTTATGGTTGCTGTGGTGTGAGTATCCCAAAAAGCAAATCTCAAAGGCGGTAACTGCCTACAATCAGGTGTTTTACCCTGAGGGTAGGTGTTTCTAAGGCGCTACTCTCGAGCTAAGGCACCGTCAGGCGCTTTGAGGTTATCTCCGCTGTGGTAGTGGTGATGGTGGTGGTGCGATTACTCCCTACTCGCGGGCTAAGGCCTCAATTGGGTTTAAGCGCGATGCCGAGCGCGCAGGCATAAAGCCAAAGGCAATACCAATAGCCGACGAAGTCAGCACCGCCGCAATAATGGAGTCAATCGAGTACGACAGCACAATCGTCGGCACCATGTACATAATGATCTGTCCCACGACATAGGACAGCAGCACCCCCATTAAGCCACCGAGCATACAAACCATTACCGCCTCAATAAGGAACTGCGCTAGGATATCAGCCTGACGGGCACCCACGGCCATGCGGATACCAATCTCTCTGGTGCGCTCTGTTACTGACACCAGCATGATGTTCATCACGCCGATGCCACCTACCACCAGCGAGATCACTGCAATGGCAGAAATCATGAGCGTAAAGGTCATGGTGGCTTCCTCGATCGACTTCATGATCGTATCTGAGGACTGTAAGAAGAAGTCCACCCGCCCATGACGGCTGGTCAAAATCGACTTAATGGCACTCTCCGCTACCGGTGCGGAGAAGCCGTCGTTAATACGCAGCACAATGGAGGACAAGTAGTTTTGGTTCAAGATGCGCGTCATCACCGAGGTGTACGGCATAAAGACGGTTGGGTTCTCACCACGGATCACAAAAGAGTCCGTAGGCTCCAGCACGCCAATAATGCGCACCGAGACATTGCCCACAATAATGTTTTTACCCAGTGGGTCTTCAGTCGAGAAAAAGAGCTTAGCAGTGTTGTCATCAATGACACATACCTGCGAGCGCGCATCAATCTCTTGCGCGTTAAAAATACGACCGTCCTTTAAGAGCAGACCATACACACGGAAGAGGTCTAAAGACACACCTTGCACCGTAGCATTAGACTCTTCCGCTCCACGGCGCACCAGCGAGTTTGTTTGCACCGAAGCCGAGACCGAGTCCACAAAAGGCTGTCCTTGTAACGCCACCAGATCACGTGGCGTCAGCGACCTCACCCTACCTGAGCGCACATCACCCATGCGTTCACCTGGGTAGACTGTAATGGTGTTGGTACCCATGGATGCAATGTTGGAAATGATGCGCTCGGAGGCACCACGGGCTAAGGCCACTACCGACACCACCGCCATGATGCCAATGATGATACCCAGCATGGTCAAAAGAGTACGCATGCGATTGGCGAGCATGGCACGATAGGCCATGACAAAGGCTTCTTTAAAGCGGTCAATGTGCGAGCTTAAAGAGCGCGACCACATGTTGTTAATGGTAGGCTTCTTATCCTGCTCCCCCTGCTCCTGCAAGGCAAAAGGATCAGGAACCTGCTCATTAATGGTGTCGGACTTAATGGCACCATCTTCAATGGAGATGACGCGGCGGGCACAGGAGGCAATGCGCGGATCGTGCGTCACAATGATAATGGTATGGCCCTTAGCATTAAGCTCTTGGAGCGTGCGCATCACGTCCTGACCGGACTTAGTGTCAAGAGCACCGGTAGGCTCGTCGGCTAAGATGATCTGGCCACCATTCATCAGCGCACGGGCAATAGAGACACGCTGTTGCTGGCCACCCGAGAGCTGCGCTGGGCGATACTCCACACGCTCGCTTAAGCCTAAGTTGCCTAAAAGCTCATTGGCGCGCTGATCGCGCTTGCTCTTGCGCACACCGGCATACACCGCTGGCACCTGCACGTTTTCACGGGCACAGAGGTGGCCTAAGAGGTGGTAGCGCTGAAAGATAAAACCAAAGAAATCACGGCGTAACGCTGCAAGGTCATCAGGGAGCATGTTCAGCGTGTCTTTACCCATGACCTTGTAGCTGCCTGAGGTGGGATTATCAAGGCAGCCAATGATGTTCATGAGGGTAGACTTACCCGAGCCCGAGGGGCCGATGATTGCCACCATTTCACCACGGCGCACGGTGAGGTTGATGCCGTGCAGCACCTCGACCATGGAGTTACCCGACTGGTAGGAGCGGCGCACATCTTTTAGTTCTAAGAGGACATCATGTTGCACGAGCAATACTCCGGTGATGGTGAGGTGAAAAGGAGAGTGGTGATAGTGGAGAGATTGGTGAATGCAGTGGAGTGGAAGAACGTGGAAGCGGCATGAGTAAGTTGCTTGCCATGGAGTGTTATCAGCACCTTGCGGCGCTTACTCCCAGTGGCAAGCGTATCCAGCTCTGCTTAGAGTTTGGTGTACAGGCCACTGGACACAGAGCACTGGGCACCGCCACCACTACCTCAAGGTAAGTTTGCACCTTACGCCAGCATGAGCCGACCTTACTTGGTGGCGGTGAGCGTATTCCCAAAAGCAAATCCCACAGGAGTTAACTGCCTACACTCAGGTGTTTTACCCTGATAACAGGTGTTTGCTGCGGCGCTACTCTCGAGATAAGACGCCGTTAGGCGCTTGTACTGCTACCTACGTTACAGTGTAATGCTGACCTGAGGGCTCTTAATCTATGAGGCAAGCGTCTCTCGTCTCTAGTATCAAGCTTTGCTTAGAGATGGTGGAGAAAGTACTGGGTACAGTGCACTGGGTGCAGTGCACTGAGCACCACCATATATCTCAAGGTAGGTTTGAACCTCGCGCCATTACTATGGCGCCCTTTGTTGCTTGATGGTCGTGATGGAGCTGAACTTGGTATTCACACCACTCTCAGGAAATCCCATATCCCAGTATCCCCAAGGCAAGGCCTTCAGGTAACCGGTAACAGGTAACACTGGCGTCAGGCTCGTGTGGCCTTAGAACATGCGTGGGCCGCGACGACGCGAGGAGGCTGCGGCAGCAGCGGCCGTAGCCACATCATCGCCAATCACCACCGGAATTGAGGTATCAAAATCATCGTTTTTTACCTCGACGTATTGCTCATCACGAATACCTAAGCTCACCCGCACCGGCTTAACAACACCAGCCTCTACCAGTTGAAAGACCGTTGCCTCACCCTCAGCATTCTCATTTTGCACCGCCGAGATTGGCACGGCCTTTACGCCTTGAGCAGAGGCAATGGTGATCTCCACCTCCGCCGTCATGTCAATGCGTAAGAGCCCCTCAGTATTGTCCACATCCAAGAGGGCGTTGTAGTAGATAGCCTCAGTGGTGGAGCTGGCAGTAGAGCTGGAGCTGGTAGTGCTCTCTGCTGACGCTGGAGCAGGGTCAATCGACTGTAACTCCGCCTCAAAGTAATGATTTGGCAAGCCCATAATGGTAAAGCGACAGTCCATACCTGGCTTGACCTTAACCACATCCGCCTCAGAGATCTCTGCCTCCACGGTCATAATGTCGAGGTTAGCCAGCTTTAAGATGGTAGGCGTGGTCTGGTTAGCATTAACCGTTTGGCCCTCTTCTACAGGAATGGCGTAGACCGTACCGTCCATTGGCGCCACAATGCGGGTGTAGCCTAAATTGGTCTGGGCATCGTCTACCGAGATCACCGCCTGCTCATACTGTGCTTGCAGCGCGTCTAAATCAGCTTGCGCCATGAGGTATTGGGCCTTAGCCTGCTGTGCCGTTTGCTTACTGGTGGCATCCTTTACCAGCAGGTTTTGCTGACGTGTGTTCTCCGCAGCAAGCATTTCCAGCTCAGCCTTTTTGGAGGCAATTTGCGCGAGAATTAGCTTTTCCTCGGCCTGAGCACGGCGTAAATCGTTTTCTTGAATCTCAGGGTCGATTTCGCAGAGCAGATCACCGGCTTTGACCTTATCGCCTCTACTAACGTAGAGCTTTTTGATCTGACCGGACACCTGCGCACCGATGTCCACCTCAACCTTACCGGAGATGGTGCCAGTGGCATACACCTGCTGCGTAATGTCACGCACCTTTGGGGTAGCAGTCATGTAGGTTGGGGGCTCGGTGTAGGTAAGGGAGTAGATGCCGTAGCCTAACAGAGCCACTACGGCGACACCTACGATTCCCCATTTAATCAGTTTGTCTCGTCTCATAAGCTCTATGTCCTTTGAGGTTACAGCCTACAGGGGCAGAGGCAGGGCTGCTGCCACATGCCCCCAAAACTCATCCGCGCCGGTATTGCTACCCACAATAATGGCAATGACCTTGGCAAAAAACCAAAGCAGCAGGAGTGTACGCAGCCACTGTACGAAGCCACTTAAGGGAGGCTAAATTACAGCCTGTTACTGCGCTTGGCAAGGCGTTTAGGGGGTTCTTTGCTTGCAACCAGCATGCAGTTGCGCTGTTTTGGGGCTAATGGCAAGCAAGGGGCGAGCTGCACGTGAATTAGGGGTGGGTGAGTGTGGTGTGAGCTGAAGTTATGCTGACAATACCGCACTCGCGCCTCAAGAAAGCCTTGCTGCGCCCTGTATTGGTTATAATTTAGCTTAGCAAGGAACGCTTAGCCACGGCTTAGGTGTAAGCGTGCCTCATTAAGTGCTACCAAGGCAGCTGTGCCCTGTGATGAGGGGGCTTTAGGCATACCAGCGAACTTAAGAACACCATGGCTTTATGGTGCTCTTGGTGTGCGGCCATGCCCCTTGGTGCTTGGTGATTAGTGCTGCAAGTTAATCTTAAGCGCTTACCAGCTGGTTTGGCGCAGCTGCCTCACCCTGAGGGGGCGTTTATGACGCTCTGAGTTTCACAGTCCTCCTTAGGGTCGCGGCTATGCTCGCAACCACTTTCTCCCATTCCCTACCACTCCTACCACTCTCCACCACTCTCCATGAGAGCAACTAAAGGAAAAAATCCATGTTCGCCTTTATCCTCTATCCCGAGCGCGATAAATCTCTCCTCCGCCGCCACCCATGGGTCTTTTCCAAAGCTGTGGCTTCCATTGTGGCCTTAGATGCGGCCAGCGCCGATCAAGAAAACGTCGAGCTGAAGCTCTGTAAGCCAGCCCCCAAAAAGGATATCGCTGCGGGAACGCTGTGCCAGATACGCGACCATCAAGGCAAATTCCTCTGCTACGCCCACTACTCTCCCTACTCGCAAATCATGCTGCGCGCTATTTCCTTTAAGTTAGGCGAGCGCATCGATTACGACTTCTTTAAGCAGCGCCTTGCCGCTGCCAGCGCTAAGCGCATTCCCCTGCAAAAGGCCGGTAACGACGGCGTGCGCCTTGTGGCTGCTGAGGGTGACTACCTGCCTGGCCTCATTGTCGATCGCTACGATAAGGTGATCTCTCTGGCTATTACCTCATGGGGCATGGAAGCCAACTATGAGCACCTGATTGTGGCGCTGCATGAGCTCTTTCCAGAGTGCTATCTTTACGAGCGCTCTGATGGCAAAGCCCGCAGCAAAGAGCACTTACCACAGCGTGTGGGCTTAATCGACTTTATGCAGCCGTCAGCACAAGACAACCTCCAAGATGAGCAAGGCAAAGCGCTACCAAACAGCCGTCAGGTTAAGAGCGTACCGCGCTTACGTGCCCCACAAATTGCTGCTGATGCCGCTATCGATGGGGAGCAGATTTCCCTTACCGAGGCTATTCCTGACACCCTCTACGTCAAAGAGAGCAACCTCGTCTCGATCCCGATTGATGTGATGCAAGGCCATAAGACCGGTGGTTACTTAGACCAGCGTCAGAGCCGTTTGCACACCTACCACTTATGCCGCGAGTTTAAGGAGCTCCATGGTAACGGCCCAAGGGTCTTAAACTGCTTCTCCTACACGGGTGGCTTTGGTCTGTTTGCGCTTAAAGGCGGTGCCAGCAGCGTCTATAACGTGGACGTCTCCGGCCATGCGCTGGGAGCTGCAAAGGCTGGTGTGGCTTTTAATCACTTAGACCCAGGTCGCTGCAAGTTTATCAAGAAGGACGTCTTTGCCTTTTTGCGCGAGGAGGTCAAAAAGGGCATCAAGTTTGATGTGGTGATCTTAGACCCACCAAAGTTTGCTGAGAGCAAGTCTACCCTTGCTACGGCCTGCCGTGGCTATCAGGATATCAACCGCTTAGGCTTACAGTTGGTGGCGTCTGGAGGTCACTTACTAACCTTTTCTTGCTCGGGACTGATGACGGAAGAGCTATTTCAGAAGATTGTGGCGGATGCGGCCTTAGATGCGCAGGTAGAGGCGCAGATTGTGGGCACCTTACGTCAGGATCGCGACCACCCTGTAGCCTTGCCTTGCCCTGAGAGTTTTTACCTCAAGGGCTTAGACATCCTTGTAAACTAAGCCTTGGCAGCGACTCTACGCTCAGTAGCGGTCTGGAGATAATCCCACCTCCACGATCACTCTCGAGATCACAGCTCGCCAGCGTTGATCAAGAAACCAAGTGAGCAGGCAAGCTGCTCAGCACGCGGCTGACGCCACTACTCCAAGTAGCATTGTGCTGTGTTGCCAACTGCTCACTCTCGAGATCACAGCGCGGTAGCGCTGCTCTGAAGATATACAGAGCACAGGCAGGACAACCAGCTACTGACGCCTTACTTTAGGTGGTAAAGTGGCGAAACAATCACTCACCACTTTCTCACCCCAAGCGCCTGAGCCCCACTACTCTCAAGCAACGCTGTAAACCACGGAAGAGGGCCCTATTATGCCCACCGACACCATTAATCCCCTCCTCCAAGCAGGCGCCCACGTCATTGCCCGCCGTTTTGCTTACACCCACCATGGCCTGTACATGGGTGAGGGCAAAGTACTTGAGTACATCTTAGATGGCGGTGTCACCATCGTCACCTTACAGGCCTTTGCTGATAAACACGAGATCTACATCCGCGAGCATCAGCACCCCAAATATGTGGGCAAAGCCGCCGTCGAGCATGGCCTCACGCGCTTAGGCGAAAACAACTACAACCTCTTCACCTGCAACTGCGAGCACTTTGTAAACTGGTGCATTGACGGCGTCGAAAACAGCCGTCAGGTCGACAACTTTATCCTCACCATTATCCCGTTCTACTCCCTTTTCCATAAGTCGAACTTTGTCCGTGGTTGCCTCAAGATCATCTTTGACAACCCCGCTTCCCTTGATGCTGCCTTAGAGCGCATCAACATCAATAACGATAACGTCACCAACCCGCTCACCCGCGCCCGCGAAATGAGTGAAGACGTTTTTGGCACGCAACGTCAGGGTGTGGTCAATCTCACGGCGCTTATCACCTCTGCCACGCAGCTATCCAAAGAGTACAAATCGTGGCTCTACTACAAGCGCCATAGCATCACCAGCCACTTAGCAGCGCTTAATCGCACTCTTACCCACCCAGCGCATGCTCTGCACTCCTTAGGCGCGCACTTGGGTTTAACCTCGCACCCACAGCAGCATGGCAGCAGTCACAGCAACGCCTCTTACCCGCACCCGCACGCTGCGCAAGGAGCTTACAGCCAGAGCAGTGCTGAGAGCAGTGCTGAGAGCACCATTTCCACCTCCTTACCCCCTGCTTACAGCCCAAACGCTGCGACGCACACACCACTGGCAGTGACTACGCTCTCTGCCGGTAACACTTACGCCGCGCATGCGGCTACAACGCTGCCACCTCACACCAGTGCCACAGCTGCTTTAGAGCCAGAGAGCAGCAACACAATGGCGCCAATAACAGCGCCCGCCCCTGTAAGCAACACCACTGCGGCTGTGACGGACGGTACCGCTGCTGCCGCTACCACCAACACCACGGCTGCAGCCACTGTCCCTGCTTTCGCCTCTAACGCACCTAACTTACGCCAATCCACAGTCTCGGTGCCTCTGGCCTATACCCTCTATCCACCAACGACTAATGACACCATGGCCACCACAGCTGCGGCTGCTGCCGCAGCCGCTGCCAATGTTACCCACAGTGGCAGCTACACTGCGTTAAAGACTGCCAGCTTATCTGGTATTGTATCTGCTACCGCTGTGAGTATGGAGCAGAGCACCGCGCTACAATCACCCGCCCTTTCTCCGGCAGCGACGCTTACTCTGCATGCAGAGGCTATGGTGACCCCACCAGAAGTCTTTTGGCGAACACTGGCGGCCCATCAGGAAGATGGTACCGGTAAAAGAGCATGGGCTGGCTCCACTCTTGCGGCACTCACCGCCGCTAAAGTAGTTCGTGAGCATGATTTTGCGCCAAAGAGTGATCTGCCCCCGCTTGATCCGGAGCTGGGGCGCAAGCCCGAGCAGCAGGCCATGGTCACTGACCCCGAGTTTGCGGAGTTTGAGTATCCAGTACCAATGGTATTGCCCGAGCCTAATGAGCAGGAGCTCAATACTCTGACCCTACCAACACCAGAGCAAACGGCACTCTTACCGGCAGCAACAGAAGCAGTAAGTACGCAAAGTACAGCTGCTCACACTCACTCTAAGGACAGTGCCACCGCTTGGGACATGGGGCAAATGACAGCGAGCTCCTCCCTCGTAGAGCAAGCTGAGGCCTATATGAGCCATGAGCAAAAGAAGCTCACCCAGCTCTTACCGCATGTGCATATCCGCTTACAATGCTCGGCGGTGCCCTCGACTTTTAATGGCGAGGCCTTAAACGAGAGTGCAGCGCGCAATGAGTACCAGCGTGCAGCCTTTGCCAAGAGCCAAGAACAGATCGATAATACCGTCGATCCTAAGGATTGGCACAGCAGCCACAGTGATGAGCAGGCTCTGCACTCGACCAAAGAGCACTACGAGCAAAGCAGCCTCAGCAATGCCTACAAGATGGCCACGCCACCACAGAATGCACCGCAGCCTGTTGGTGAGGCACAACTTAGTGATATGGGCTATGCTCTCAGTGACTTAGCCCTCGAAGTGGCGACGCAAGTACGCCACGAGCTGCAGCGCCAGCAGCGCTCACTGCGGCATCAGCGGCGCTAAATGCTGACATAACAAGGCTCTGACCGTAACCCAGAGCTACAGCATCTTATTTCCCTGATAAATCAGCTTTTTCTTGAATCGAAAATGCTATGATAGCTTACAGCACAGAATCTATCAACGCTGTAATGTCCTGTCCTTGGTAGACAAAGCTTTTGTAGCACGGGTGAGCTCATGAGATTAAGTAAACTACAAACTTTCCCCCTCGGCGTACCTGACTTCTCTTCCATCATTGAGGATGATCTCTTTTTTGTCGACAAGACAGAAAAGCTGGGAGCATTGGTCAGCATATACAGACGAGTCTTTTTCTCCCGTCCCCGCCGCATGGGAAAAACCACCCTTTGCTCTACGCTGGAGGAGCTGTTTGCCCGTGGTGATAGCGACAAATTTGTTGGCATGAAAATCCATGGCAACTGGCCTGAGAAGAGGCTTTTCCCTGTGATTAGCCTGTCCTTTTTCGACATGGATTTACGCGATGCCAGCACGTTTGAAGCTGCTCTCTGCTCGAGGATGATTGACGCCTATCTCAAGGCAGGTTTTGCTGATGCCCAGCAGTATTCAGAGGTAACATCTTTCAATACTCTCACGATATACCTCAACGCCCTCACAGCAGGCAAGCGGCTCGTGATCTTAATCGATGAGTGGGACAATCCTCTTTCTTCTACGCTCGATAAGCCGCAACTGTTTGCCAGCTTGCAGCTTGTATTACGCAATTTCTATAGCTGGTTGCGCCTGCAGACTAATGCAAGATTTGTGTTAGTAACAGGCATCATGCGCTATCGCGATACCTCATTGTTCACTGGTAGCGATATTATTGACCTCAGCATGAATCCGGCCTTTGCGGATATCTTAGGTTATACCCAAGAAGAGCTTGACCACAAGTTCTATGACTACATCGATCTCGCGGCCGATAAGCTCGGACTTACTCACAATGAGCTGCTACAGCAGCTCAAGCTGTATTACGATGGCTTCTGCTTCGACTGTTTAGCCTCAGTTAAGCTGTATAGTCCATGGTCCATTAACCAGTTCTTTAACGCACTGTTCAACAATAGCTTGCTGCAAGATGGCCATGATGGCAAAGAACAGCTTAACTTTGGTACTTTTTGGATGAACAGCTCTGGAGCCGCGCCAGCGCTGCGTTCGTACCTAAACGGCTACCATGGTGACATCATTAAGCTTGCTGAAAAGTATAGTAAGCCTGTCGTACTGGGGTATTGGGACATGACCAGCCCCATGAAAGCAGCAGATGTCACTCTAGACCAGATCATGGTGCAAAGTGGCATGCTCTCTATCCAAGCGATCACCGAAGCTACCAAATTTGCCTCCAACGTAGAGGACTATCAATACGAGTGCGCTCTTACCAATTATGAGGTAGCCTCGCAATATAAGAAAGTACTCGTGGCCTATATGCTGGGCCAAGAAGAGGACATAGTAAAGCCTCATATCCTAAAAGCGCATCAATCGTTAGGCGCTGGCGATATTGATGGGATGTGTCACGACCTTAACCAACTATTGGTGCTGAACACCCGCTACGACCTCTTTGACGAGCAAAGCTTGGAAAAAGAGAAGGTGTACCGCACCTTATTTAGGTGGTGCTTGCTCTCCGACGTGGTTAACACTAAGGATGAGGTGGCCAATAACCTTGGACGGTGTGATTTGGTGGCTACCACCAACGATACCATCTACGTCTTTGAGCTGCAGCGAGTACGCACCGATACCCCTAAAACAGCCTTCTCCATGCTTAACAAAGCTGAAAAGCAGATGGAGAAAAATGGTTACGGCAACAACCTCATTAACCAAGGCAAGCTGGTGGTATGGGTTGTCTTGGTTATTTGCGACCAATACCGCCAGATCAGAGCTTGGCGTACTATTACTAAGACCAAGACTGCAACAGGGATTCACATCGAGCGCAAAGAAGCTCTGGTGGAGCTAATTGCCTTAGAAAACCAAACAGCTAGCAGCAAGGCTACTGTTAAGGCTGTAAACAGCAAAGCGACTGCTAAGGCTACAAGTGGCAAGACCTCTGGTAAGGCTGCAAGCAGCAAAGCCACTGGTAAAGCTGCAAGCAGCAAGGCCACTGCTAAGGCTACAAGCAGCAAAGCCACTGGTAAAGCTGCAAGCAGCAAGGCCACTGCTAAGGCTACAAGCAGCAAAGCCACTGGTAAAGCTGCAAGCAGCAATGCGACTGCTAAGGCTGCAAGCAGCAAGGCGACAAAGCCTACCGCTGCCGGTAATTAACACTGCTGCCCAGCCCCTCTGATAGTAGGTGTTTGCTGAGGTGCTACTCTCAAGATAAGGTGCCGTCAGGCGCTTTAGCTTACCTAAGCCACTCAGCACAGAGACCGCTGCCACCTGCTTGCAGCAGTACAAGAGCCTGTAATTAGGCCTTAAAGCTCTTAAGCGTGTACTTGCGCACAAAGATATAGCGCAGGCGCCATGTCAGCAGCACACAAGCACAGGTGAGCGAGCAAATAAAGCCAAACCAGAAGCCCTGTGCTCCTACCAACGCCTCTGTAAAGAAGCCATAGCCTAAGCTCAAACCAATCGGCATGCCCACTACCCAGTAAGCGATCACCGTGATCACAAAGATGGTACGCGTATCCTTAAAGCCACGCAGCACGCCACTGGCAATAAGCTGTAAGGTATCTGGCAGTAAAAACACCGCGCAATAGAGCATCAGCACCGGCGCTAAGGCCAAGACCTGCGCATCGTCCGAGTAAAACGCCGCAATTAAGTCACGACCACAGAGTAAGGTCACCACGGCTATGAGATAAAAGCCCACAGCTAAGACCAGCGTGCTTAAAGCCCGCTGCCGCGCTTTTTGCCAATTATTGCTACCCATGGCCTCACCCACTTCAATCGAGCCCACCGCACTTAAGGCCAGTGGCACAATCACTAAGAGGCCGGAGACATTCATGGCAATGGTATGACTGGCCACAACCACTGGGCCAAATGGGCTTAATAGCAGTGACACCAGAGAGAAACACAGCGTCTCGACCATACCGGCCACACCTAAAGGCAGCGCATACTTGGCAAAGGCCCAATAGTCCTTAAGCGGCACGAGATACCAGCGGCGGAACAAGCGTACCGAGGCAAAGCGTGGGTGCAATTGCACGTACAGCAGCATCGCACCTACAGTGAGGTACATGGTAAGAGCCGTAGCCACACCACAGCCAATACCACCCAACGCCGGCATGCCCACATGACCAAAGATAAAGATGTAGTTCAGTGGGATGTTAAGCAGTAAGGCCATGCAGCCAAAGAACAGCGTTGGCAACGTGGTGCCTAAGCCCTCCCAATAAGCGCGGAGGACGTTAAAGAGCGCATAAGCAGGCATCGCTAAGCCCACTGCGAGCAAATAGCCATGGCCAATACTCACCATGCGTGGCTCTACCTGAGGTAACAGCTGGTAGACAAAAGGCACCAACATCATTACCACACCAGCAAGTGCCGCTAAGAGTACGCAGACAATGGTAGCGACCTGTAAGCGCTGTGGCACTAAGCCGGTGTTCTTGGCACCAACGAGGTTAGAGACCAGCGGGTGAATGGCAAGGGACAGTCCCACCACAAAGAGCTCGGATGGCCAAAAGATCGAGCTACCAATGGCGACACCAGAAAGCTCCATAGTACCGGCGGCACCAGCCATTACGGTATCGACCACGCCCATAGAGGTGGCTGCCAGCTGACCAATAAAGATCGGCAGGAACAGCCACAGCGTGCGCTTAATTTGCGCCCCTAAAGCCCCAATACCGCTGAAGAGATTCACCACTGACTGCCAGAGGCCATTGCCCACATAAGTGGTAGGCGTGCTTACTGGAGCCGTGGTAACAGTGGCAGCGACAGCGACATCACGACGTGGGCGGGCCTGCGCCTTACGCGGACGCTCAGCGGCAGATACTTCTGTGGTAGTCGCTGTTGCGGTCAAGGCCAGCATTTGCTGGGGAGTCATGACGGCTCCCAGAGGTGCCGCCGCTGCTACCACCTTGGTTTTGTGGGCAGTGGTTGGTGTAGCGGCAGCTGCGCTGGCAGAAGCAGCAGTAGCAGCCGACATCGCCGCCGAGGTCTGTGGAACATCAGACGGCGTGGCTGCAGTGGCGACCGAGGCATAGCGCTTGGTACTGCTCTGTGCTTTGCTGGTGGTAATGGAGGCAAGACGGCGCGTCTGCCGCTTAGCACTGACAGGCTGTGCACTGGCAGCATCATCAGTTGCTGCTGTGACTTGTGCCGCTGGCAGCGCCCGCCCCGTGGTCGTGGCCTTACCTGTAGGTTTGACGTCCGTGTGCGGACGTGGCGCCTGACCTACAGCAGCCGCAGCGCTGATAGCGCTGGCCGCAGCTGAGTCTTGGCGCGTGACCGAGGTGGTTGCTACCAATGAAGCGGTGATACCCTCGACGGGCAGCACGGCCGCTTGCATTTTTAATTGAGAAACAGTGTTTGCAGAGGCATGATCCTGTGTTTGTGGATATGCTCCAATCATCTTCTTCTTGCTCATATGGATCTCCTTGGGATCAAGCAGAACCAGCGAGAAAAGAAGCGCAGTGAGATTCTCCTTGTAGGGCGCTAAGGCTGTGTCTCTAGATGGTGCAGTCGTGTTTCGGGTAGTGGCTGCGGTGTAAGCCTAATCAAGCTACCCTTGCTTGGGCGTGCAGCTTAGGCCAAAGCTGTGGCTGTAAGCCACTGCGGGCTACTACGCATGGGCGCACGGGCAAACCACGGTTGCTGTGTAGGTAGCCACCACTTATAAGCAAGGCTACTCGCACTACCACCTATCAGGTGCGGCTTGGTGCCAGCATGCGCCTTGGGCGCTGTGGCTCAAAGGCACAGCTGCAGTGGCAGGCAACAACACCAAAAGTGGTAAGACAGGTGGTAGCTGGCTGTAGGTGACAAGCCCTATAAAGCGCTTACTGCTTGTGCAGCAGCACCAGAGAAAAACACGGAAAACACCAACTGCAGAGACAACAGCAGGCGCAAGCAAAGGAAGGCGTAAGCATCTTTAGCCGGATGAACAGCAACAGCAGAGACTGTGTTGCACGCAACAACTGCGCTGGACACAGCCGCTATGGCCGCTTGAGCACGGACGGGCTCTAAGAACCTGATACTTACAAAGAGGAGGGAAAACCTGAGAGTAGGCACTACCTCCGCCTAAAAACCGTACTGCGTTGTCTTTTCCCGCAGCTTAGAGTTCAGACTTTGGGAGCTACCCTTTTGGCTGACCACGAGTCCTAAAAGCCTAAAGAACCCATGGTAATGGTGAGGTACCTAAGGTACCCAAGTGCATGATTTACATTGAGAGCAGCAAAGCGCGCAGCTTAAGACTGAGGCGCGGTGCTCACACCTTTGCCCAAAAGCAGTAGTTGATATTGGGACACGGCCCTATCCTGCACGCTAAAAAGCGGCGCCAGCATGATGCTGTGGGAAAAAGCAGCACAGCACTGACGAGGAATCCGCGCGCAAAAACCACAGCTTACTCACTTAAGCCCACGGTGCCTGTAGCACACGCTGCTGCTGTGAGTGCTTTGCTCTGGCTTTTGCCGTGACAAAAGCTGGCGCTTACTCCTGCTCTGACTTAGCCACTGCCTCGAAACGACCTTACGGTCACGCCAGCGCGGTTTAAGAGAGCAAAAGGACGCAAGAGCTTTTGCCTTTCCAGCAACGGCTATCCACGGAACTGTTTACATGGAAAGCGTCACTGCCAATACCAATGGTAGAGACCTTTGTTACCTTGATCTTACTGCTGGTGCGTAGAGTGGTCGACGGCCGTGTCAGAGTCGCTTTCCACAGAGAGCTGCTATGGGAACTAAGACGTAAGTCTGTGCCCGCTAACGGCTCTCCCGCCGCCTGCAAAAAGATAATATTGGCAACAAATGTTCACTACAGCATCAGTCTAGCATGCCTTAAAACAAAAGGCAAATAACAAAAACCACGTCTTGTCAAGCACTTTTTCTCCACTCTTTTGCTTTTAGTGCAAGGCAAAAGCTGCGGCTAACTGGGCTTAATTATAGGCAGCAATAGCCGTGACGCTATCCCTAGTGCGCACAAGGTACGGACGCGGTGACTCTGCTCTGGGCTGGTAGAGCATGTTACCGAGCTTTTTCTCCACTTTTTTGACCTGAAACGCCAAAAAGCTAAAATTGTTGAGTTTTGTCACAAAAGGCAAAGCAGGCTACCAAACTACCAAGAGGCAGTGGAGCACAGGCCATCAGTTTGAGGCGGCTTAGTGGTAGGCTCTGACCTCGGCGTTATTACCCTGAGTGGTGGTGACAACCTTGAGGTGCTTACTAACGGCTCTAGCGCGCCGCTAAGGTAGCTAATAAGTGCGAGATACAGGGTTGAGTGCCAGTACTTTCCACACCTCGAGATGAGTGGTGCAGGCGAGCCTGAGCCTATCTTAGGGATGGGCACACGCTGGCCTTAAACTCCGTCAGCTCTTAAGTCAGTCGTTCCTATTTGTGGCTGCTGTGATTCTGAGTGTGGTGGTGCTAACGCATGTGATAGCCGTAGCCTTGGTAACTTCAAAACAGGGCGCTGTGACCTGCAGCGGCGTCACGGCGCTACTCTACTCTCCCCCTGCCCTGTGCTTGGGGGAGAAGCTGCCACTCTTGCAGCGCCCGCCCCTGCAAGCGGCGTCACATTCTGCGCTCTTAACTGGTATGGTAGTCACGCTTTTTTCCCATAAATGCTATGATTAGAGCGTTTTCACTGATATCGGAGGAATGAGGATGCGTAAGTCACTTCTGGCTCTCGCAATTGCTGGTCTATTTAGCTCCACGGTAATGGCCGCCGCTGGCAATGATGCCACCACCGGCGTCACTACTGATACAACTACAGGAACTACGGCCTCTCATCTGTGCCTGCCAGAGGACTTTGGTGGTAAGGCCGACGGTAAGACGCTCAATACCAGCGCCATCCAACAAGCAATTGATAAGTGCGCCGCGCAAGGCGGTGGTGAAGTGCGCTTAAGCAAAGGCTTATGGCTCTCCGGCCCGCTGCAGCTTAAGTCCAACATCATGCTCAACATCACGGCTGACGCTACCTTAAAGGCCGACAATCGTGAGCAGAACTTTGTGGCAGCTTACATTGGCCGTCCAACGCAAGCTAACGAAGCCTTTATTCTGGCCAATGACGCGCAAAACGTGATGCTGACGGGCTCTGGCACCATCGATGGCTCGGGCAAAGAGCTGTGGTGGGATGAGGCCTTAGAGGTACGTGCTGCCGTCAAATCCGGCAATACCGCCGAGTTTGAAAAGCGCTTCCCTAACGTCAAACTCGCCAATGGTATGCCACGTCCATGGCTGATCGAGTTCAACAACGTTGAAGGCGGCATGATCTACGGCCTCAAGCTGCAAAACAGCCCAATGTGGAATGTGGTGATCCGCAACAGCAAGGAAGTGGGTGTGGATAGTGTCAAAATCTCCGCCCCAACTGACTCGCCAAACACCGATGGTATCGATATTGTCTCCTCTAACCGCGTCCACGTAGAAAACGTGGAGATCTTTACCGGTGATGACAATATCGCGATTAAGTCCGGTGTGGATCAGGGCACAGCCGAGCCATCGCAGAACATTCTCATTGAGAACTCGGTGATGCACGCTGGTCACGGTATCTCTATTGGCTCAGAAACGGCCAATGGTATCGGTGCGGTCACGGTGCGCAATACCACCTTTGATGCCACCGAAAACGGCATCCGCATTAAGTCAGCACGCGACCGTGGCAATAAGATTGGCCCACTCGAGGTCAGCAACGTCACCATGGAAAACGTCTCAACGCCAATCTTAGTGACCTTCTCCTATGCAGGTAACTCTGGTGCAGCGGGCTTAGGCTTAGTGGAGCCATTAGAGCGCCAAGAGGTGACGCCTACGACTCCTTATGTGGACGGCGTGCACATCAATGAGCTCAAGGCAACCGGTGCTAACATTGCGGCGCTGCTCAGTGGTCTGCCAGAGAGCATTGTGCACAATGTGGTGTTAGAGAACGTCTACATCGAGTCGAAGCTGGGTATCCAAGCACGCTATGTGGACGGAGCTATCATTAACACGCGCATTGAAGCCTCTGAGGGTGAGCCAATCGTGCGTGGTCCTGACTACCGCATGCGTGAGGCGCGCTAAAGCGCTCAGCGCTGATCTGTGCTGATCTGCTCTGCGCTGCTCTGCGAGTTTCTGCTCTTAAAGCAGCAGCATAGAAGCGCTGCAGAGACACTGAGGGGCGTTTACGTCGCAAGACGGCTACGCCCCTCAGTACTTTTTCTGGTGCAGCATGCTCTGCTTTAAGTGGGGTCGCTTAAGATGGGCTCTAAGCTGACCACGCTCTTTGCCGTCAGTTGCTGCTGCAGGTTCTTTGTTGTAAGTAGGGGATGCCGATTAAGAGCACCAATATGGTTCACATGAAAGTTCATGTGTCTATCAAGGATCGTGACCATTTCGTTCAATAAAGAACCTGCTGCACTTAGGAACGACTTACTTAATAGATGACGGGATTTATGGCAATCAAGCTTGCCTCAGCTAAAGGTAGGATCAAGCTTACCTGCCCCCTTTATCTCGAGGTGTAGGTTGTTGCCTGCGTCAGTTATTAGATCACTCATTTCTTAGCGTAGCTTAGCAGCTTAGCGCTGCTACCGTATACGTGGTACCGCCACTTTTCCTTTTTCTCTTGCCAAGGACATGGCAATGCTCGATATCCTAACTCTGCCAGTCTCACCTTTTAGCCAAAACTGCCGCCTGCTTATTCATGATGAAAAGCGCACAGCGGTAGTCGTCGACCCAGGTGGTAATGCCGAACTAATCGTCAGCGCCTTAGAGCAAAATGAGGCACAGCCACAAGCCATTTTGCTGACGCACTTACACCTCGATCACGTCGCGGCCGTGGGTGCTCTCCTGAAAAAATACCCAAATCTGCCTCTTTACGGCCCCCAGCAAGATGACGCGCCCCTGCTCTTAGCTTTAGATCAGCAGTCAGCAGCTTTTGGCTTTGCCCACACCGGTAGCTTTACCCCACAGTATGTGACAGATGGCCAGGTCTTAAAGCTCTTCCCTGATGCGTCCTTTAAGGTCTTACACACCCCAGGCCACACGCCAGGCGGTGTCTGCTACTACTGTCAGGAAGAGACCTTTGTGCTCACGGGTGATACCCTCTTTGCCGGTTCCATTGGCCGCACTGACTTTCCTGGGGGCAGCTTTGAGGAGCTAATTACCTCGATTAAGAGCAAGCTCTTAGTGCTGCCAGATGAGACCGAGGTCTTCTCCGGTCACGGCCCTGACAGCACGATTGGTGAGGAAAAGAAGTCCAATCCTTTCCTCTAAGGCAGTCTCTGCTGATGTGGCAATAAGCGCAAACATGCGCTTACTTGCCTCACTGCCTTTGCACTCCCCTGTACCCCCACCGCGCCGCTAAGCGCTGGCTGCTAAGCCTGTGCGCAGGCGGACACCATGCTTACCCTCATTACGCCAGTGCGGTCGACTACCATTGGAGGTAGTTGGCTACTCAGCACCTCGACTATCATCGTGCTTGCTGCTCTGTTGGCGCTTCTGGTAAGGCCAAATTACCACAGAGCACTTGCCTGTAAGGGCAGTGAGCATATCAAGCTGCAAATGATGGTAGACCACAACGATCGCTAAGCAACGTCATCTCTGAAGTCAGTCGTTCCTTACTGTAACCAGCTGCGCTGATAAGCCACAACATGGTGGGGTGTGCCCACTTCCCTGCAGCGCCAAACAGCTCAGTGCAGAGCCCTAACTGGTTAAGAGCGGCCGCTTTGTACCAGAGACGGCCCCCCACCAAAAAGCGTTAGCCCTTAACCATGCCGTTTTCTACCAGCGTGTTGTAGAGCGCATTTAAGCCATCGTCGAGGTCACGGTAGGTCGCCTCAAAGTCGTCGGTGTACCATGGATCGGCGATGTCACTGCCCATACGGCTGGTGAAATCCAAGCACTTGTGAATCTTCTCGGACTGATAGTCACCAAACATCAGATCCAAATTGCGCAGATTGTTGTTGTCCATGACGATGATGAGATCGTAGTAATCGAGGTCGCGCTTGGTGATTTGCCGTGCAGTCTTACCCGTAGTGTCAATGCCTAAGCGCTTTAAGAGGGCCTTGGCTGGTGGGTAGACGCCATTGCCAATCTCCTCGGTAGAGGTCGCAGCCGAGGCAATCTCAAAGTCCTGCGCATGCCCCTTTTCCTGAACTAAGCGCTTAAAGAGAAACTCCGCCATTGGCGAGCGACAGATATTACCGTGGCAGACAAAGAGAACCTTGAGCATAAGAGGCAACCTCGTTTCTAAACTTGGAGCGGCGCTGGCCGTTTTAACGTTTTACAGACTGCTCACCGCAAACATGGTGCAGCAAAGTTACCACACCATGAGCTTTCCTGCTAGCGTACTGCTCTCAGTATGCTTGAGCTGCGCTTGAGCGCGGCACAGCAACGACGTCAGCACCACAACTTAGCTAATGCTGTTTTAGCCCCAAGATAACCAGCGCTATGCAGGGAAGGAGTGGTCTCATAAGTGGCAGAAGAGGGGAGGCATAAGGGCAAATACACACCTCGAGATGAATGGTGCAGGTGAGCCTCATCCTATCTTAGGACAGTGCACCCTGCTTACCTTAAAGTCCATCATCTATTGAGTCATTAGCCCCTAAGCAAACGCTCCGCTGTGCCCTCAAGATAGCCTCTCTGCCGCCACTCCCTGCTGACGCCACTCCCTAAGTGGTCGGGTCAAAGTGAATGCGCTCTAAGCGCAGCAAAAAACGCTTACGCTCAAGGCCCCCAGCATAGCCCGTGAGCTCACCATTACGCCCCAGCACCCGATGACACGGCACAATGATCGATACGGGATTATGTGCCACCGCTTGCGCGGTTGGACGGGTCAAACTGTAGCTGCGCTGAAGACGCATCGCTACCCGCGCGCCTAACAGACCATAGGAGACACTCTCGCCCCACGGCACCTTATAGAGCTCCTCCCATACCGCTACACGAAACGGCGTGCCGCTAAGGTCGATCGGCACCTTAAAGTCCGGCTCCATGCCCTTAAAGTAGGCATCCAGCCATTCTTCAGCCAGTCCCACATACTCACTCTTAGCGCGCTGCGCCTCGGTGTTGAAGTTCTCGGCGTAGTACTTTTGGCCCTCAAACCACGCCCCCGACAGACCGTAGTCAGTGGCCACCAGTAGGATCTTACCCAAAGGAGAATCGTAGTACTGAAAGTATTGTGGTCTGCCCATATGCGTACCTCTGATCGTACAGCTGGCTTGGCTGCAAAGAAAGCCAGTTAGCTTTTGCATTAGCAATCGTAAGTGGCTAAACTTAGGCTGTACTGAGCTTGCAGCAAACAAGGAAGCAAGCACTATGAAGCTCCTACGCAGCAGCAGCAGCAGCAGGCAGCAAGCACAAGCTTACTGACGGCAGGTTGTGCCTATCTTCGTTTTTGGAGATAAGACGCCTGAGGAACAAGTGCTCTAATAAGTGACGGATTCAAGGTTTAGTGCTGGTAAAGTCCAATACCTCATTTCACCTCGAGATGAATGGTGCTGGCGAGCCAGAGCCTATCCTTAAGATGGGGCATGCATGATTGCCTTAAAGTCCATCATCTATTAAGTCAGTCGCTCCTGAGTGATTTCACCACACCAAAAGCGCTTCACGCTCTGCTTTTCTCAGGTAAGTAAACTCAAAGCGCCTAACGGCGCCTAATCTCGAGAGTAGCGCCTCAGCAAACACCTACTCTCATGGTAACTCCCCTGCTCTGCTGTCGCTTTATCGCACTCTATCCCCTCGCGCGGAGGCCGCATGAATATCCTCATGGCACTGTCACAACGTGAGATCACTGGCGCTGAAGTCTATGCCGCCACCCTCACCCACGAGTTGCTCGAGCGTGGCCACAAGGTGGTCATTGTCTCTGACACCCTCACCGTGCACACTGAGGCGCCATTTATTCCGCTGGCCTTTAATCAGCGCTCTCTTAGCGAGCGCTTACATCACGTGCGTACCCTCTTACAAATCATAAAGCAGCACGACATTCAGGTAGTACATGCCCACTCCCGCGCCTCAGCATGGAGCTGCGCTCTGGCCTGCAAAATTGCTCGCATTCCACTCATTACCACCACGCACGGCCGCCAGCCAGTACACCTCTCACGTAAGATCATCAAAGCCTTTGGTGAATACAGCATTTGCGTCTGCGAGAACATCCAAACGCAAATCACCCGTGACTTAGGCTTTGCCCTTGACCGCACCATTCTCCTGCGCAATATGGTCGATGCCAGTACCTTTGCACCGCAACCACCACGGCTGCGCAGCAGCGATGAGGACGCGCAAGGCAAGATCATTGTCTCCCTCATTGGCCGCCTCTCAGGCCCAAAGGGTGATGTCGCCTATGAGGTGATTAAGGCGGTGCTGCCACACCCAGAAATCACGCTGCGTGTGATTGGTGGCCACGACCTGCCAGAGCGCTTTCAGCAGTTTACGTCATCGCCGCAGATTCAGTTCTTAGGTTACCGCACTGACGTCGCTGAACTTATTGCCAGCTCCGATGTCATCATTGGCGCCGGCCGCGTCGGCATCGAGGCCATCTTAAGTGGCCGCCCTGTCATCGCAATTGGTGAGGCTCTCTATGAGGGCGTAGTCACCACTGAAACCCTACCGGCGGCACTGAGCTCTAACTTTGGTGACATCAATGACGTCAAGGAGACTCGCTTCCACTTTGACCGCCTCTACACTGACATTAAGCAGGCGCTGCAGCTGTCCCGTGATGAGAGCACTTTGCAAGCGCTGCGGGAGCGCGTGCAGCAAGAGTTTTCCTTAGAGCGCATCGTCACCGCGATCGAAAAACTCTACTCTCAGGTGTACGTGCACTTTAAGCACTACGAGATACCGGTGATCATGTACCACCGTGTAATTGCCTCCGAAAGTGAAAAGGGTGTGCATGGCACCTACGTCACCGCCGAGCGCTTTAGAGAGCACTTAGCCTACCTCAAGGACAAAGGCTACACCACGGTCACCTTTGATGACCTGCGCAACAATCGCTACAAGCAGCGCTTTGATCGTGGCAACAAGTGGGTCATTCTCACCTTTGATGATGGCTATGAGGACAATTACACCCACGCTCTGCCACTTCTTAAAGAGTTTGGCTGTAAGGCGGTTATCTTCCTCATGGGTGAGGCTACCTACAATAGCTGGGATGCAGATGTGCCCGAGGGTTCGGCGCAACCTGCGGAGCGGCGCTTTGACCTGATGACACCTGACAAGGTGCAAGAGATGATGGCCGCTGGTATTGAGTTTGGCGCGCATACGCTCAACCATCCACGCTTAGCGCATATTCCTGCGGCGGAAGCACGGCGGCAGATTGTGCAGAGCAAGCAGAACTTAGAGGCTCTCTACGGGCGGGAGTTTAAGACCTTTGCCTATCCTTATGGCGATCTCAATGAGGAGATCAAGGCCATGGTCAAGGAGGCTGGTTTTGACTTTGCGGTGGCGACGGACTCGGGTGATGTGGTCTTTGATCAGGATCTCTACCAGATTCGCCGTATTGCCATTTTCCCAGGCAACAGCATGCACACTTTTAAGCGCAAGGTGAGCGGCTGGTACAACTTTGTAAAGATCCGCCGCGAGCAACGGGCCAAGCGCCAGTAATAACGCATGTGGCTGCGCACTCTACACTCCAAGTTACATGGCCGTTATCTGCAGGCTTTGCACCGCAACAGCAGCAGCAGCGCCAATAGCCGCGCCTCATAATCGCACTACGCACGGATGTAGGTGAAGCCAGCCCCATTGTGCTGCCAGCGCATCTTGCTTGCGCTGCAAAGGCCTTATTTGCGGTGCAAAGGCCACTCACCAGTTAGTGGTAATATAGCAATGCAGTTTAGTCGATCGTAACGTGTCGATTTTTACTGCAACGTCACGGTTGTTGACATGAGGTAAGCGCTCACTACCCTTAAGGCTACTGCAGCCTCAAGCTCACTGTGCGCTTGCTTCCTTTGCCTGCAACAGAACAGCAGCATAAGGCAGAGGGGACAGGCATGATTGAAAACGAGCAAAAGCAGGCCGCTCAAGTGTTCGCCATTACTTGGAGTGCCAACGCTGGCCAAGAAAAAAGCGAAACCCAAGCTTTTTGGAGTACCCTCCTTCGTGACGTCTTTGGCGTTAAAAAGCCAGAACTGGTCATCTTCTTTGAGAAGAAAGCCTCTCTCAAGCACCCAGACTTTATCGATGCCTTAATCCCATCAACGCATGTGCTGATTGAGCAGAAGAGCAAGGGCATCGACCTGTCCAAGCATTACCCGCAATCCGACGGCACAATGCTGACCCCTTTTGAGCAGGCCAAGCGCTATGTGGATGCACAACCATACTCGCAGCGTGCGCGCATGGTCATCGTCTGCAACTTCGAGGAGTTCTGGCTGTATGACTTAACCCAAGCAAATCCTCAGCCGCAAGTTATCCGTCTCCTTGACCTGCCACAAGAGTTCACACGCTTTAATTTTCTGCTCGACCCTACCGTGCTCAATAAAGAGCAGGAGCTGATTGCGCACAAGACCGCGATCTCCATTGAGGCCGGTAAGTGCATTGCGCAGCTTTACACCAAGCTCTTGGCTCTGTATGTACATGAAGATAAGGAGTTTGTTGAGCGCAGCCTCAACAAACTGTGTATGCGCTTAGTGTTTTGCTGGTACGCTGATGATGCTGGCTTGTTTGGTGAGGAGCTAAAGTTTCAAGAGCACATGCGCTATGAGTCTTCTAGCTGCTTCCGTTTAGCCTTGTACAAATTTTTTGAGGTGCTCGATACGCCACAAGAGAAGCGGTGGAAAGAAGATGGGAAAGTTGTCGATTTTCCTTACGTTGATGGCGGTTTATTCAGTGACGCCCATCGTGACTTGGTGCCACAACTGACCCCAGAGGTGCTGGAATTTATTATCAACAAAGCGGGAGCCCGTTTTAACTGGAGTCAGATCAGTCCCACTATCTTTGGTGCTCTCTTTGAGAGTACCTTAAATCCTGATCTGCGTCGCACTGGAGGCATGCACTACACCTCGGTTGAGAACATCCACAAGGTCATCGACCCGCTGTTCATGGATGACCTCCATGAGGAATTTGCGGCCTGCAAGAAGCTCAGAAAGGGCAAGAAGCGCACACAAAAGCTGCAGGAGTTTCAGAACAAGCTGGCCAGTCTAACTTTCCTTGACCCAGCTTGCGGCTCGGGTAATTTCCTGTCTGAGGCTTACATCAGTCTCCGGCGCTTAGAAAATGAGGTGATTCGTGAGCTCTTTAACAACCAAGCTTTATTGGGACTAGAAAATCTCAACCCAGTTAAGGTTAGCATCAGCCAGTTCTACGGCATTGAGGTCAATGACTTTGCGGTGTCCGTGGCCAAAACCGCACTGTGGATTGCCGAGAGCCAAATGCAGGCAGAGACCAACAGCATTATCAAACGCGATATCAAGTTGTTCCCCCTGGAGTCATACCCCAACATCGTCGAGGACAATGCTCTCACCTTGCCATGGGAGAAGGTGGTGTCTCCAAAAAGGATCTCCTTCATCATTGGCAATCCGCCATTTAGTGGAGCGCGCTACATGACTGAGGCCAATAAGCAGGATCTGCAGCAAGTATTTGGTTCAGACTGGCCTGGCACAGTAGCTGATCTCGACCTTGTAAGCGGCTGGTTCAAAAAGGCCCATGATGTGATGTGTAAGGATCCACACGTCAAGACCGCCTTTGTGGCTACCAACTCGATCTGCCAAGGCACTGCTATCACCAACCTCTGGGAGCCTCTACTTAAGGGCGGTAGCGAGATTACCTTTGCTTATCGCTCCTTCCTCTGGGATAACGAGGCCTCTAATAAGGCCTCTGTCTTCTGCGTGATTGTAGGGCTTGGCAATAAGGCTAACCCTGCGTCTACGGTGCGGCGTATTTTTGAGAATGACGTGGCACAGCCAGCCAAGCACATCAATGCCTATCTGCTCTCTGGCCCTGACGCTTTTGTCGTGGCACGCGAGCACCCATTGTGTGATGTGCCTGAGGGCTGCATGGGCAACCAGCCGATCGATGCTGGCAACTACCTCTTTACGCCAGAGCAAAAGGCTGAGCCGAGCGTCCGCAGTGCTTTCAGACGACCTATATTCCAACATCGCCTTTTTTGGTGATCCCAAAGGTATCCTCTGGTGCACGTGAGTACATCCCGTTAGGTATGATGCAGCCACAAGACGGTCTGTGTAGCGATTTGCTCAAGTTATTCCCACAAGCTACGCTGTTTCACTTTAGTGTGCTCTCGTCAGTACTGCATACAGTGTGGTTACAGGTGGTTGGTGGGCGCCTGAAAATGGACTGGCGCTACTCCACAGAGCTGGTATACAACACCTTTCCATGGCCACAAAAGGTGGACAGCAAGCTGCAGCAGAAAATGGAGAAGGCAGCCCAAAAGATTCTGGATACGCGCAGCAAGCATCAAGGCTGTTCTCTGGCGCAGCTGTACGATCGTGAGACCATGCCTGCGGATTTACGCCAAGCGCACCATGCAAATGACCTGTTGGTGCTGCAAGCCTACGGCTTTGATGACTCTTGGTCACGGGATGAGCTCTTTGCAGCACTGTATAAGCTCTATTGCAAGCTGCTGGCGGCAAAGAAGTAAGTGGTGTTGGCAGCAAGGGGAACGCGCTACCATTACTCAGTAGCCGTTGCGCCTGCCACTGATTAGAGGAAAGCATGGTAATGGTCTTGTCTGCACAGCAACAACAGCAAGCAGCACAGCTCTTTGCTCTCAAGTGGCGTGGCCACCATGCTCCTAAGAAGCAGGCGACACAGGCCTTTTGGCAAGACCTACTCCACAATGTCTATGGCGAGCCTCATCCAGAGAGGCTGATTACCTTTGATGTCAGAGCGTGGCTAAATCGCGCTGACAGCACCATTGATGCCCTCATCCCTAAGACCCATGTGCTTATAGGCCAACATGCCAGTGGAGTCGACTTAAGTCAGCCGCTGCAGCAGAGCGATGGCGTGCTGCGTACTCCCTTTGAGCAAGCGATGCGCTATGTGGAGTCACTTCCCTATTCCCAGCGAGCGCGCATCATTGTGCTCAGCAACTTTGCAGAGTTCTGGCTGTACGACTTGCAACAAGGCCACAGTAATAGCCGGCTCAGCCCTGTGTACATCCCCACGCAAGCTAGTGTGGATCCACAGCCAGAGATCATTAAGCTCCATGAGCTAGCGTCTCAATACCAGCGCTTACAGCTGCTCACTGAGCCAGCTCTGACCAACACCGAGCTTGTTATCACCCAACAAAAAGCAGCGATCTCAGTTGAGGCGGGCAAGGTCGTAGCCAAGCTCTATGACCTACTATTACGGGCTTACCCTCAGGACTGTGAGAGACAGGTGGTGCTCAGCAGTCTCAACAAGCTCTGTGTGCGCTTGGTCTTTTGCTGGTACGCCGACGATGCGGGGCTCTTTACAGAGCCGCAGTACCTGTATCGCTATCTGCAAGCGCAGCGCACCAAGGCCAAGACGGATTATCGTGAGACTCTTGCAGCAGTATTTCGCACTTTAGGTACCCCACAGGAGCAGCGTCTGGCCAGTGCTGATGTGGCGTTTGCCGATGAAAAGTTAATGGCGCTGCCTTACGTCGGAGGCCTGTTTGCAGGAGCAGAGCACGACCTCTTACCAGCAATCAGCCCTGAGATATTCGCTTTCATCTTGGATCAAGGTGAGAACAGCTGCAATTGGAGTGAAATCAGCCCTACCATCTTTGGAGCGGTGTTTGAGAGCACGCTTAACCCGCAAACCCGCCGCAGCGGTGGCATGCATTACACCTCGGTTGAGAATATCCACAAGGTCATCGATCCGCTGTTTTTAGACGACCTCCAAGATGCGTTTGCCGCTTGCCTTAAGCTCAAGACTAACAGTACTCGCACCCAGCGTTTGCTCGCCTTACAGCAAAAGCTGGCCAGCCTGACTTTTCTGGATCCAGCCTGCGGCTCAGGCAACTTTCTGTCTGAGAGCTATATCTGTCTGCGCCGCCTTGAGAACAGGGTCATTGCTGAGCTCTGCCATTACCAGTCTTACCTCGACTTAGAGGATCTCAATCCGGTTAAGGTGAGCATAGGCCAGTTCTACGGCATTGAGGTTAATGACTTTGCGGTGTCCGTGGCGAAAACAGCGCTGTGGATTGCCGAGAGCCAAATGCAGGCGGAAACCAACAGCATCATTAAGCGCACGATCGATCTTTTCCCACTTAAGTCCTACGATAACATCTTCGAGGACAATGCGCTCACCTTGCTATGGTCGAAGGTGGTGTCTCCACAGAAGCTCTCCTTCATCATTGGCAATCCGCCATTTAGCGGGGCGCGCTACATGGACGAGGCCAATAAGCAGGATCTTAAACAGGTATTTGGCTCAGATTGGCATGGCAAAGTCGCTGATCTCGACCTTGTAAGCGGCTGGTTCAAAAAGGCCCATGATGTGATGTGTAAGGCCCCACACGTCAAGACCGCCTTTGTGGCTACCAACTCGATCTGCCAAGGCACGGCTATCACCAACCTCTGGGAGCCTCTACTTAAGGGCGGCAGCGAGATTACCTTTGCTTATCGCTCCTTCCTCTGGGATAACGAGGCCTCTAACAAGGCATCTGTCTTCTGCGTGATTGTAGGGGTAGGGCTTAGCAATAAGGCTAACCATGCGTCTACGGTGCGGCGTATTTTTGAGAATGACGTGGCACAGCCAGCCAAGCACATCAATGCCTATCTGCTCTCCGGCCCTGACGCTTTTGTCGCGGCACGCGAGCACCCATTGTGTGATGTGCCTGAGGGCTGCATGGGCAACCAGCCGATCGATGCTGGCAACTACCTCTTTACGCCAGAGCAAAAGGCTGAAGAGCCAGCGCCAGAGCACCATTAATCTGGCAGAGCGTCCGCAGCGCTTTCAGACGACCAATATCCCAACAGCGCCTTTTTTGGTGATCCCAGAGGTGTCATCTGGAGAGCGTGAGTATCTGCCTCTAGACTTTATGCAGCCAACAAACGGCCTCTGCAGCAATAAGCTCAAGCTCTTTGCTCATGCTTCCCTGTACCACTTCAGTGTGCTGACCTCGTCTGTACACATGGCGTGGGTTAAAGTGGCAGCAGGTCGTCTCAAGATGGATATCAACTACTCCACAGAGCTGGTGTACAACACCTTTCCATGGCCACAAAAGGTGGACAGCAAGCTGCAGCAGAAAATGGAGAATGCAGCCCAAAAGATTCTGGATACGCGCAACAAGCATCAGGGCCGTTCTCTAGCGCAGCTGTACGATCGAGAGGCCATGCCTGCGGATTTACGCCAAGCGCACCATGCAAATGACCTGTTGGTGCTGCAAGCCTACGGCTTTGATACCTCGTGGTCACGGGATGAGCTCTTTGCAGCACTGTATAAGCTCTATTGCAAGCTGCTGGCAGCAAAGAAGTAAGTGGTGTGATGACTGGTAGTCATCATGCTGTGCTTACTTAAGAGGCAGTCAGGGTAGGCAGAGCATTTTTTCTCATGGCTGCAGGAGTATGCAGCTGTGACCACTAAAACCACCACCACCCTGCCACGCGCTACTAAGGCACAAGAGCGAGCCATACAGAAGCAAGCGCTACAGGCCCAAAAAGCGGCTTTTGCCGCATCACGCCACCATGCCCTAACTGTGTGCCAGTACCATGAGGCGGTGCTCAATTTTCGTGGACTTTTTAAGCGTCTCAATACGGCAAAGCAGCAGAGTATACGTGCTGTAGGTACCGATCCCTGTGCAGCGGCGCAATATCGCATCTTAGGCACAGAGACAGCAAGTGGTGTTGGCTCCTTAGAGGTTTTAACCGCACCTGAGGCCTGCCGTAAGCTCTTACCTCTGGGGCAATTAGTCATCTCCCGTTTAGGGGCTATGCTGAGCATTGAGCTGAGCGCACTGTGGCCAGATATCCTATCTCTAGAAGATAGCGCTGCGACAGCGCCACCAAAGGCACTAACAGCAGCGCCCGCTGCCGTTGCTACTGCTGCTTCCGATGTTGATGCCGTTTCTTCTGTGTGTGCAAGAGGTAATGCTACCTCTAGTAGTGACCACAGCTTTCACCCGCAGTTACCAAGTGAGCTTTCCCCTCATCGCTTAGTCGTGGGCATGTCAGGAGGCCCCGACTCCACTCTGGCCTTAGTCATTGCCTGCGAGCTACGCCAGCACTTAAACCTCGAAGTACTGGCCGTGCACTGCATCCATGGTCTCGACCCTGATGATGAAATCTGGTTAGAGCACAGCCGTGCTCTCTGTGCGCACTTACAAGTCCCGCTACATACCCCAAGGCTCAATATCATCTACGGTGCTGGCCGCTCTCCTGAGGAGGTCTCACGTGCCGAGAGATATAAGGCCCTCTTAACCTACCTTAGCGCCCGTGACAGCTTAGTGCTCGGGCACCAAGCTGACGATCAGGTCGAAAGCCTCTTACTGGCCCTGAAAAGAGGTAGCGGCCCGCAGGGCTTAAGTGGCATGCAGCTTTTAACCTGCGATCAGCGCGGCGTGCTGCTACGCCCTCTGTTAGACCTCCACAAGGTCGAGATTGAGCAACTGCTTACCCTCCTTGAGATCCCTTTTGTCTACGATCTCTCAAACAGCTACCTTAAGTTTGAACGCAATTTTATGCGCCGTAAGGTCTTACCAACACTGCGCTCGCGCTTTGCTGGTATTGATAAGTCCTTACTGCGTACCCAAAAGCTGTGTGCGTATGAGCACGATCTTGCTCAGCGCTTTGTCACGCAGCAGTTAGCCACTGTAGAAAAGGAGAGTGCCTTCCCGCCTTTTAGCTGCTTTGACTTCGCCTCTCTGGATTTAAGTGACCGGCCGTATGTCTTTATGCTCTTAAGAGCATGGCTGCAGCGCATGGTGCCACAGGGGGTAGAGTTTACGCTCATCGAGCGCTGCTATGAGCTCATGGTCAAAGATCATGACAAAAACGGCTATGTGCCTCTAATGGGCAGCCCTTATGTGGCGGCGACCTTTTTAAACCGTCTCTATCTGTATGAGCCCCTCACCGCTGCGCAAAAAGAGCAATTACAGGGACGGTTGCCGGTAATGCTCTCCCCAGATGCGCAGGCTGCGCTAGAGAGCACAGAATGCACAGAGTGCACAGCTGGCGCTGTAACCGCCTCTGCGATCTACGCAAGCCAAGTGTTATGGCAGGAGCACCGTGGTGGTTATGCTTACCAGCTCCTCTCAGTGCCAATCAGCACAGCTGTCTGGTCACAGCAACGTGAGGTAATGCTTAGTATCTCTGATCGAAAGCAGGAGCCAGCTGACCTGACAGCGGCGCCCCAAGGCACCCAGCATGATGACAGTTCTCAACTCTTACGGGTACCCACAGCCGCGTGCTTTTATCTCACCACCGCCCAGCATGCTGCATGCCCTTGCCTGTGGCTAAATTTTTCGTATGCCCTGTCGCGTAAGCTTAAGCCTTACACCCGTGCCCATTCGCGTGATGTGGGGAAGCTCTTTATTGAGAATCACATCGCCCCATGGGAGCGCTGTGGCATACCACTGGTAGAAAGCGCGCAGGGTGAGGTCTTAGCTCTGGGATCGGTCTTAGCTCAGGATAGGCGGGCAAAAGCAACTCCTCTGGAGCAAGCAAAAACCAATGAGAATGCTCAGGCCAAAGATGGGCAGGCTTTAACCTCTGCTGCAGAGAAAAGAGCCTCGTGCTACCTGTACCTGCACATTAAGCGGGAGGACGGGACGTCACAACTACGCTAAGAGGCCACACCTCTCAGGTAGGCACAGGCCCTTGGCAGGTGCCAGCACCCGCCCCCGCAGTCCGCTCTCCCCTGCCCCGAAAAACAAAAACTCCGTGCTCACAGCAGGTTGTCCCCACCGTTAACACGGAGTCGTGATGCATCTAAACGTGCAACTGTAGCTTAGAGCTTCAGATCATCGAGCATGTAGCTCTTTAACTGCGCAAAGTCAGCGTCCATCACCTTCTTCTGTAAAGGCAGACGGCAGCGCTCCTCAAGCGCCTGTGGCAGAGGCAGGTCAATACCTAAGGTCTTGTCCACCTCTTCCTTAAACTTCGCTGGGTGCGCCGTACCTAAGAAGATACCAACCTCACCGTCCTTTAAGCTGTCAGTTAAGACCTTGTGAGCCACCGCCGCATGTGGCTCGGTGATATAGCCACACTCCTTGTAGAGCTTGCGCATGTTCTCACGGGTGGTCTCGTCATCGACAGAGCCAAAGTCAAAGTCGCTTAACGACCAGCCCATCATCTTGCACAGGGCCTCAACACGTGGCCAGTTGTTTGGACGGCTGATATCCATGGCGTTAGAAATGGTCGCCACAGTCTGATGTGGTTCCCACTTACCGCTTTGTAAGTAGCGTGGCACGGTGTCGTTAGCATTGCAGGCGATCACAAAGCGCGCCTGTAAGCCTAAGGCCTTTGCAATGAGACCAGCGGTGATATTGCCAAAGTTGCCACATGGCACCGCAAAGACCACCTTGTTACGCTTCTCTACAGGTAACTGCGCCACCGCCTCAAAGTAGTAGCACACCTGAGCCAGTAAGCGGCTGATGTTGATAGAGTTAGCGCTGTTTAATCCCACCTCTTGACGTAAAGCGGCGTCATCAAAGGCGGTCTTGACTAAGTCTTGGCAGCTGTCAAATGGCGCCTTAATCTCTACAGCGTGGATGTTGTCACCTAAGGTCGCAATGAGGCTCTCTTGCAGTGGAGAGATCATGCCCTGTGGGTACATCACCACCACATTGATCTTTGGCTGCTGATAGAAAGCAGCAGCGACGGCGGCACCGGTATCACCAGAGGTCGCAGTTAAGATGGTGCACTTGCTATCGCCGATGATGCTCGAGAGCACGCGGGCCATGAAACGAGCACCAAAGTCCTTAAAGGCTAAGGTTGGGCCTAAGAACAGCTGTAAGCAGTAGGTGTTCTGATCGGCTGGAGCCAGCTTGAGATCGAAGTTAAAAGCATCAGCGACGATGGTCTCTAAATTAGGCATCTCGTCATTACCGATGAGGTGGCGTAAGACCTTTTGCGAGCGGGTAACAAAGTCTAAGCCTAAAAGCTCATTGACCTCAGCGGCGGTAAATGGAGTGATGTGCTCCATGAAAAAGAGGCCTTGGTTCTTACCAATGCCTTGCTTGACTGCTTGCGCGAAGGAGACGCGCTCGGTGCTGTCTTTTAAATTAACGAGTTCCACTACAAAATCCTCAAAAGCTGGCAGCGCTAATGGCGAGTATTTTACGGCACGGGTTGGGCTGTGTGGTGCAGGTAGTACAAGTGGCTATGAGGCGGCAGCAAGTAAGTAACAACTGACTTAAGAAATGACGTCTTTTAGGGTAATCATGGTGCCCTCTCTGTAGAGAGGATCAGGATCACCTGCACCATTATCTCGAGGTTAGTGACGTTGCCATCACGCACGCATGCGTGCCCTCTTCCGTCATTTATTGATCAGCATTCCTCAGATCTGCACTCTGCCACCACCTGTCATTACCTCAAAGGTAAAGTCACCATAACTCTGATTACTTGTAGTATGGCGATGGCGGTAGTGGCGGTGGGCAGCGGTTAATCCCACCACGCGGTAGTACCGCCAGCAAAGGCCATTATCTCAAGGCAATGCTGTCTACCTACTCATCTACACAGAGGCCACTTCCCTACAAGCAAGCTCTTATGGCAGCTCAACCTTCTCTACCGTGGCACCGTGCGGATCGACCTTACAAATGCGGCAGAATCCATCTTCGTTGGCAATAAACGAGCGCTCTAAGTACTCTTTCATCTTCTGTGCAGCATCAACATCCGTAAACACCGAGAAGATAGTCGAGCCCGAGCCAGAGATGCCCGTAGCCATCGCACTTAAGGCCTTACCAAAAGCACGCGCCTCCTTTAAGCCAGGAATCAGCGTCTCACGATAAGGCTCAGCAATCACGTCCACTAAGCACGCACTGGCTAAAGCCTCATCCTTCACGTGCGAGGCATGCATAAAAGCTCCAATACGACGGCCGTAGGTGATCACATCCTGCCGTAAGTACTGTGCCGGTAAGATCGAGCGCGCTTCAGCTGTCGACACCTTAATGCCAGGGAAGCACAGCACCCAATACCAGTTCTCAAAATACGGAATGCTCTCACTGATGCGGCCATTCTCGTTAATGATGAACTGCATGCCACCTAAATAACATGGCGCCACGTTGTCGTAGTGGATGGCACCCGAGATCTTGCCCTCAAGCTTGCCCATCATTTCCATGCACACATCAGTGTCAAAGAAGTTGTCGTGAGCAGCGTTAATGGCCTCAACCGCAGCCACCACTGAAGACGCTGACGAACCTAAGCCCGAGCCTACAGGCAGTCCTTTATCAAGCACCAGCTCTAAGCGCTTTGGCTGTAAGCCCTTTTTGCCCAGATACTGCTCATAGAGTTTGTAGGCATCGTAAATGATGTTGCGCTTTGGATCAGACGACAGCTTGTGCGCAAAGTGGCCCTTAACCGCCACGCTCAGGTTAGGCTCGACATTGCCCTGCTCGCTATCTACAAGCTCACGGGCGGTCACGAAGTCACCCAGTGGCGAGCCGTCAATAGGACGCACAGCAATGCCCAGTAAATCAAAACCTACAGAGAGGTTAGCCGAAGAGGCTGGCGCATACGCGCGGTAAGCAAATGTACTCATCGCAATCTCACAGAAAGCGTAGTTTAAGCTTAGGCAAAAGCAGCACTCTAAGAAATGCTCTACAAGAGACGCTCCTCAAGAGCCCCTCTCTAAGAGAGGCTCTCCAAGAACGCTCTTTGTGGCGCAAGGCCACTGTTCAGCACTGCTGACAGCCCCCTGCACTGCTCCGCCGCTTAGGCCTTAACTACGCATTTAACTTCAGCAGCCTAAGCCTCACGCGTCCAATTTTGTAAGCGCAGGATGTCAGAGAGCACACCTGCTGCCGTCACGTCAGTACCGGCACCATAGCCACGAATCACCAATGGAATTGGCTGGTAGTAAGCCGAGGTAAAGGACAGGGCGTTTTCACCACCAACGACCTTGTAGAGTGGATCCTCAGGGCCCACAGCCTTAATACCGCAGCTGCACTTGCCACCATCTTTAATGGTCGCCACATAGCGCAGCACCTTACCCTCGGCCTTCGCGGCCGCCACACGCTGACTAAAGGCCTCATCAGCGTGCTTTAAGTTCTCCAGCACCTCATGGGCATTGTTGCCTTGCAGGTACTTCTCATCGACTGGGCACTCGACCTCGATGTCCTTTAAGTCAAGCTTGTAGCCGCACTCACGTGCCAGAATTAAGAGCTTGCGCGCGACGTCCTTACCCTCTAAGTCGTCACGTGGGTTTGGCTCACTGTAGCCACGCTCGTAGGCATCGCAAGTGGCCTCAGATAAGGTCTTACCCTCATCAACTAAGCCAAAGATGTACGAGAGCGTACCGGACATAATGCCGTTAAACTCAATTAAGCGGTCACCGGCAGCCAGCAGGTTCTGTAAGGTGTTAATCACTGGTAAGCCTGCACCCACAGTAGCCTCGTAGTAAAACTTACGGTGGCAAGTACGTGCGATCTGACGCAGGCCCTTGTAGTACTCGTAGGAGCTGGTGTTGGCCTTCTTGTTTGGCGTGACTACGTGGTAGCCTGCTTCCATAAGCTCGATGTAGGCTAAAGCCCAATCCTCACTTGAGGTGCAGTCCACAAAGACAGGGTTTACAAGGTGCGAGTCATCCACCAAGCGCTTAGCCTCCTCAATGGAGAAAGCTGGGTTGGTGCTGTGCTCCAGCATCTCTGGGATGCGCTCCATGTTAAGGCCCTTTGGATCCTTCACAAAGGTACGGGAATTAGCAGCACAGATCACACGCAGGTCGATACCGCTGCGGCGCATCAACTCGTCCTTTTGCTTCTTGATCTGGCGTAAGAGCGCTTGACCGACGCCACCAACACCAACCACGATGAGGTCGATTAACTGGCGACCACTGAAGAAAGCGGTGTGGCAAGAGAAGATAGCCTCAGCGACCTTATTGACGTCGATCACGGCCGAGATCGAGCGCTCGGAGCTACCTTGAGCAATGGCGTTAACGTTGATATTGGCCTGCGCTAAAGCACGGAAGAACTTCGAGCACACGCCCTTAGCGGTACGCATACCCTCACCGACCACAGAGATAATGGCCTTTTGGTTGAGGATTTCGATTGGGTCTAAGATGTGTGCTGCCAGCTCTAACTTAAACTCTTCCTCAATGGCGTGACGCGCGTGGAAGGCATCTTCAGAGTGCACGCAGAAGGAGATCGAGTACTCAGATGAGGACTGGGTGATCAGCACCACCGAGATATTGGCGCGGGAAATACAGCTAAAGAGGCGTCCGGCCATGCCCACCATACCCTTCATACCAGGGCCGGAGACGTTAATCATGGATACATTCTTGAGGTCAGAAATGCCTTTGGCCGTCATCGAACGGTCAGTCTCCTCAGAGATCAGCGTGCCCTCACCTTGTGGGTTTAAGGTGCTCTTAATGAGGCAAGGAATGCGGTATTGGGCGATTGGGGCAATGGTACGTGGGTGTAAGACCTTAGCACCAAAGTACGAGAGCTCCATAGCCTCTTTGTAGGACATACGGCGCAGTAAGACGGCATCAGGTACAGCGCGTGGGTCACAGCTGTATACGCCGTCCACATCCGTCCAGATCTCACAGCACTGAGCCTTAGAGATAGCAGCTAAGCAGGCGGCAGAGTAGTCAGAGCCGTTACGGCCTAAGAGCACTAACTTACCTTGACGGTTACCACCACAGAAGCCCGACATGAGGACGATAGCATCAGGATTGATGGCGATGCGATTAAAGCGCTCCGTAGAGGCGGCGATATCGACCGAGGACTCTAACTCACGGCCGTCGCAGACTAAGACCTCGACCGGATCGATGATTTGCACCTGACGCTCACGGGCTTGTAAGAGCTCGGCCATGATGGCGATAGAGAGGGCCTCACCACGGCACTCGATAAAGGCGGCGACAGAGTCAGGGCAGGAACCTAAGAGAGTAATACCAGTGACGCGGCGGTTAAGCTCACTTACAGTTTCCTGATAAAAGGACATGACCTTAGCGCCGTCGAACTGAGGGTATTGGGCGGCTAAGTTGTTGATAAGTGGGCGGATGATGTTATCTAAGGCCTCGAACTCGTTCTTGCACTCGCTACCGGCAAGAGCGCTCTTGACCATAGAGACGAGAATGTTGGTGACACCCGCAGGAGCAGAGAGGACTAATGCGGTCTGAACCTGTATGGCTGTATTAATCGCAATCTCTGACACATTGACAAAGCGCTGGGCATCAGCCACTGAGGTTCCGCCAAATTTTAAGACTCGCATAAGAAAAACTACTCCGAAAAAACCAAACCTGCGGGCTTGTACTGGTGCCTCGGTGTCCTCTTGTAGCTGTGAGCAGAGGCGGTAAGAAGCTCAGAGGTGAGCTTTACAGCAGCGCGTCATGCTGAGCTAACACTTAAGAGGCAGCGGAGTACGGGCAGCAAAAAGAGTACAAACCACTAACCGCGAGCGCCCATCTTTGCTCTCGTGGCGCCTCGGGGTTGTGACAGGTATGAGCCATAAAATGACTGAAACGACTTTGTCTGAGGGTGCACAAAAACAGCGCGTGGCTGCTTGAGGAAAAACATGACCCATATCACAGAGCAAAGGTGATTTTGCTCAAGAGAGAAGGGGTGATGTAAGCAGGCAAAGTCTAAAGATGGGGCTTATTTTCGACGTTTTACGCAAATCTTGTCAAGCTTAGAGCTTATGGGTGGGGGCACGCTTTTTTATGGGGCAGAGAGCGCATCAATTTGAGGCAAAGTAAAGCATGCTTGCGCAGTGGCGGGGCAAAGAAAGTGAGTAGAGTTGAGAGATTGTCAGCCCAATACTACTCGAAAGTGCAACGTTGTAAGGAGCCACCACAACCTCACCAGCGATTACCACCACAAAGAGCCTGTGCACACCTTACCGCTCTAAAGGTAAAACGCCGCAAAGAGCCACGAAAGCCTCACCTGCGACTACCACCTCAACCTCAAAGAGCCCGTGCTCACTGTCCCTCTCTAAGGTAAAACACCGCAAGAAGTCCCCACATCCTAACCTGCGATTACCACAAAGATAAGACGCCGCAAAGCCCAAAGCAGCGCAGCTTAGCAGCATCATAACGGCAGCAGAGTACCCCTCAGGTTATGTCACTGCCCCTACAAGGTCACACTCCGCCTCTTTCCCACCTGTCCCCGCACCCGTGCGAGAAAATTGCAACTAAGAGCACAGTTCCTCTTTACCTTGGAGGTCGTATGGTTGCCCCAGTCACTCCAATTCCCTCTGCCGAGATGCAGCTGCAAAGCGACACGTCTCAGCAAAACTCGCAAGCACTGGCTCAGCAGCAACAACAGCAAGCTATAGCACGGCAGCAAGAGATAGCACAGCTTGCGGAGCTCACCTCTGCGCAAACGCTGCTGCGTGCCAGCCATCGCACCACCGAGCAACTACAAGCGCAAGCCAAAGCGCAAGAGCAAGCGGTGCAGCGCACACAAGCGGAAATTGCCGCCAGAGCTCTGAGTGCCAAGCCAGCCTCTAACCACAGCACTACCAGCAGTAACAGCACCACGCAAACTGCCGCGACCAACTTTGCCCAGAGCATGGCTATGGCCGCTGCCAACAGCCAAGGCCTCAGCACCAGCACAACTGGTAGCAGCACCTCTGCCAGCCAAGCGCTGCTCCACAGTGCCGCTGCCACTGCCGCCGGTGGCAAAGGCGGCCCTGCTGCGGCGCCACACGGCCCTAATCCACGCGGCAAAGTGGGCACAGTAAACCAGCTCTTTAATACACGGGGCAATCTGCAAACGGGGCAAACGACACTGCTACAAGAGTTTGCACTACTGCGCGAGCAGCAGTCACAAGCAGTCCAGCAAGCTCTTACCACATCAGTTAACGCCCAAGCGCTGCAAGCGCCCAGCTTGCTGCTACAACTTAGCGTCGCGGCCAAGGTCTACGAGATATTTATGCGGCAATACAAGCGCACTGGAGCTTTAGAGCTACTCTCTGAGGCCGAGAAAAAAGGCGAGGGAGAGGAAAATCCGCAGCTTACAGCGGCGCAGCAAAGCATGCAGCTGATGTGCATTGCCTACCTCGATCTGGTCTTTGCGCTGATTGCGCAGGTACGCAAGCACATGGAGCTCACGCGCTATCTGAAAAAGGGCAAACACGGGGAAAAGGAACAGGAAGAGGGCGATGAGCTCAACGCGGTGTTCTCGGAGCTTGATGAGGGACGCTTTAGGGCAAAGAAGCGAGAGGAGAGTGCGCAGAAGCAGAACCATGAAAGTCTGCTGTTGTAGGGCTGTGGCTATCCATCTGGTCTGCTCCTTAGCGCCGAGCGCATGATCACTCTGGGTGGTGTGATACCGCCTTTTTCCCTAACAGAAAAAGAGCCCCTATCAGCCATTGCTTCTTTGGGTGGGGGCTGCGGCACTGCTGCGCTGTATCTCAAGGAGAAAGTGGTGGTGATGGTAGCCAACCACCTCTAACGGAGCACTTTACGCCCCTATCCTCAGCACCTCTAAGAGAGCAACCTGCGGTGCACGGTGTCGCTTCTGAAGAATCTAACAGCTAACGTGATGGCCAGCGCGCTGGATTAGAGATGGTTATGGTAGTTGGTGGTAATGGTGATGACGGCGCCTGTGAGCTTTGCTTATCAATAGGCACAAAAACAACAAAGGGGCCACAAGGCCACCGCTACTGCATGCTTTTGTGCGCGCACCTAACACTCGTAAGTTAAGTCCTCAGGCAGCATGTTGTGCCCCTTTAAGTAATCAATGATGTGCTCTAAGGTCACATCAGAAATCACGTGCTCCATACGGCAGGCATCGCGCTCGGCCTGAATCGCTGGCACCTCTAACACGTAACGCAAGAAGTAAGTCAGCACACGGTGACGCTGAAACACACGCTTGGCGTAAGCTAAGCCCTCAGGGGTAAAGATAATAGCCCCCGATTGCTCAATGACAATGAGCTTCTTTTCCTTGAGCTGGCCTAAAGCACGAGACACACTAG
Organism: uncultured Succinivibrionaceae bacterium; assembly: GCA_949286015.1. Classification (GTDB taxonomy): domain Bacteria; phylum Pseudomonadota; class Gammaproteobacteria; order Enterobacterales; family Succinivibrionaceae; genus Anaerobiospirillum. Next base: position 49,125 of record CASEBB010000030.1, read on the forward strand.
GCTTAGAGAACCCCAGCTCATTGGCAATGTCGACCGCACGTACCAAGCCACTCTGGGTGCGCTCACGGATGAGCAGGATAGTCTCTAAGTAAGTCTCTCCTGACTCCGCAATGCCATTATTCTTGGTATGCACAGGCTCCGGCACCGCTTCTAAAGCAGTAATCGGGGTTGGCTTCTCCAAATCCATAGCAACTCCAATCTTGCACAGCACATAAAGCGCAGCAAACGCGCAGCAGAAAATGTCCCTGCTGCACTTTTAGCCTCCTCTACAGAGGAGACTGGTAGGCGCCTCAAGGCCAGAACAAACTACCACCCAACGCACAGTCTACGCTTAGGAGGTGATCACAATGTTAACGTTTTCACCAACTAAGGAGAGCTCAATTTTGTTGTTATGACCGATGACGCCACTGGAGATTAAGCCTAGGCGCACCAATTCAGAGAGCTCTAAGCGGGCACGGGTACGTACAGGCTGGCCCTCGCTGTTGCTAATCACACCCAGCTTTGGCTCCACATGGGTTAAGCCTAAGTTACGGGTCTTGGCCAGCACACCAATTTGCTCTAAGCGATTAATGAGGCGATAGACCGTGGCGATGCCCAGATCAGGGACATAGCGCCGAGCCTCATACCACAGCTCCTTTGGGGAGGTGCACTGGCTTTTGGTGAGGATATCGATGATATGACGTCTTTGCACCGTCATACGTAAGCCGCTGCGTTCCAGCTTTTGCAACGTCTCCTCAGTCAGGTCACCAACTTGGCTATATACCGAATCTTGGTTGTTTGGCATAGCTCTCCTTTCCCTCAAAGAACCTGCTTGAAAGTTGTTACCTTTTTACTGTACGCCTATACACGGAGTGGTAAGCGCAGCTGTCAGCAACAGCAAACGCAGGCGCGGCAACAGCCTACTTTGTGGGCAGGCTGTGCTGTTGCACTGTGAAAACGATGGCCGTAACACGCCACCTGTAGAGATAACCTCAACCGCATCAGGGCGCGTGTAGCAAAAGCATGTCCTAGCAGTGGCTTTTATTGTCGCGCATCGTGCTTTAGGTTGTTAACACCTAAAGCGCCGCAGGCTTTAGCAAAGTGCAGGCGTGCAACAAAAGCTTATCTCGTAGGCCTTAGAATAACGCAACTGAGAAAAAAAGACTAGGTTAGCGCGGTGCTTAGCGACGAACCTGTTCATTTTTGGCTTAAATAAGGGCTTTTGCTTTCAGCGCCAGCTGCGCTGCTGCGCTTATGAGGCACCGGCGCCACTGCGCTCACAGCAAGCTGTGCTCTCTTAAGCAGCCCCGCAAAGAAAAGCGCAGGGAGTGAGTGCTGTACCCCATTTCAAGCTTAGAGTGCTGCTGTTGCTCAGCATTCACGTGCCATGGCTGCAGCACACAAGAAAGGACACAAGAGCACACGTGCGCATATGACAGCGCCCGCCCCATCATCTGAGCAGAGCAACACCAGTGCAGAGAGAGTGTTTTCCCCATTGTTCCTTAAGAGTATTGCTTCCTATGTTGTTGGCTTACAATCGGCCTTTGAGGTGGGTATAAGGCCATTGCATTGCTGCAGCAACCTGATATGGAGCAGCAAGCGTTGCTACCGCGACGTATCTCTACGGTAGGTTAATGGCAAGTAGCTGGGCACAAACATGGAGAAAACGCTCTTCCAAGGTAAGCCGCTGACTCGCAGCGCAGCAGCTGCTGTAAGTAAACGGCATCAGTGCAGCTCTCCACAAAGCACAGGTGGCGCCCAAGAGCGCCGGAGGCCCGTGGGCTCTACTGCACCATTCATCTCAAGGGGGGGGGGAACATACCCACCCTTAACCTTGCAGCCGTCCCTTTTTAGATCACTTGCTCCTTACTCTGGTTGCACCTGAGCCTGTGCTTTAGCCTTTGCCGCTTTGCGCTGGTTAACTACAGGAATCGTAAGCGATAACAGTGCTGCCAGTGCAAAGATACCCACAATGGTCTCCATGGCCACAGTTAAGCCCCAATGATCACCCACAGCACCTAAGACAGGGGCAATCAGACCACCAAAGCTGATACCTAAGCCCACCGTTAATCCGGTAGCTAAACCCAAATGACGGCATAACAGCTTCTGCCCAATGACGACGATAGGAGACATCGCCATGTAATAGAAGAACGACAAAACCATGAGCGACAGCAAGGCGAGAGAGGCACTGGAGCACAGCAAAAACAGCAGACCAAAAGGCACAGCTAAGAATGATGTCCAGCGTGTCAGCTGGGTAAAGCCAAAGCGATCGGAGAAAGTGCCACCCACTAAGGTAGCAACACCACCGCAGACCACAATCGCGCTATTGGTGAGCGTCGAGAGCGTATCCGGCTCATTGAGCACGTGAATAAAGTACAGCGGGATAAAGGCCGAGAGGGAGAACATACCGGCAGAGCGCGCAAACACAAGCAGCAGTAAAAAGAAGGTGCCTTTGTAGTCTTCTTGCGGGAGCTCGGCTTGGCTCTTACCTTTAGCCTGTTGCGCGGCCTGCACCGAGACTTGCTCATACAGCGCGTTCTTACGGATAAAGATCACCGCCATGATAAAGGCCGGAATGCCGATGAGCAGCGTCGCATCTAAGCCCATAACCATATAGCCAGCCGTAAACAGCAGTGGGCCTAAAGCGTAACCAAAATTACCGCCTGCAGAGAAGATGCTCATACCGCGACCGACTTGCCCTGCGGCAAAGAGGTTGGCTAACTTACCGGCAGCAGGATGGAAGGTGGCCACACCAAAACCATTAACGGCGGCTAAGACCAGCAACAGAGCAAAGTTTTCCACAAAGCCCATAAACATGATGCCTAAGGCGGCGACCACCATACCGAGGCACATGAGATATGGTCGAGGCTTGCGATCGGCCCACAGGCCTGTCAGCGGCTGCATTAAGGCATTCACAATGGTGGTGGCCATAATGATAAAAGCCACGTCAGCGTATGAGGTGAGGCGGCCTTCTTGGTACATGAAAGCCAAAATCGCAGGGAGCGAACCTTGGCACATATCGTCAGCCATATGGCCGCCCATGATGTAGAAGTTTTCTTTGAGCTTTTTGTAGTTTTCCAGCATAGCGTGAGCTTCAATCCAAACTGTAGTGCAGCTCTCTACCATACTGAGAGCTGTAACCGCCGTCTTAGCAGAGCTTAAGACTTTAGCGCAAAACGCAGTATGCGGTGGCAAAAGTCGAGCAGTATTATCACTATCTGGGCAAAAGCTGCAATCTTAGACAGCAACTGCCTTACAGCAAACCTCAAGCAATAGCCCATATATCAGCAGTATCAACAGCATCAGCTTCCAGCTTGTTATGCCCACAGCGCCAGCGCTTTAACCACAGCGCTAAGAGCCCCGCCCCTTGCCAATAGCCCAGCGGCCCATGCCTTACCTTCCGTCTAATCTTCCTCTGCCAGAGGATACCTGCGAACTTAACTCCCCACCCGCAAGATGCAAAAAGCTCTGGGTGTTGCCTGCTGCCATTAATGGCTACTCCGCAGCACAGCTCTCTCCATCTTGAGTGCCTTACCACCGCCACCACCCTTAGGGATAAGGTTATTGCTCCTGCGTTTTACCGCATCCTTGAGATTCGTGAGCACGATCCCTGTGCGCCCCATCATTTACCACACCGCCATCAATCCCCTAGCGCCAAGGAATGAGTGCGCTCATAAGTGACGGCTGCAAGGTTAAGTACTGGCAACGCCCTACACCTCGAGATAAATGGTGCAGGTTAGGCCGAGCCTATCTTAGGAATGGCACGCTTGCTCGCATCCTTGCCTGCTTACCTTAAATTCAGTCATCTATGAAGTAAGGCATCTCCACGCCCAGTGCTCACTGCCAGCGCCAGCACCACCGCCCTGTTGCCCCCAATAAGGCGCGTGCCACCACCTTGGCCTTATGGCATTCCGCCAAAAGAAACTCTTAGCACCTCTTCTACCGTCCTTTGCCCTCTCTTTACAACCATTTTTCCAGCGCCCGCCCCTACCCCAGAAAACGTGATAACGCTCACACCACTTGCTTTTACCTCCATAGCTTTTGGCTTGTTTATCAGCTTTTACCCCACAGCCAGCTGCCTTTTACGCAAAGTGTGACTCAGTTAACTTTTTTTCCAACGCTGAACTTTATAATACAACTTATGCATAACGGTTACGAAAAAGCTTTAAGCAAAACCGTTAAGCAAAAAATGGCAGTACCACTCTGGAACTGTCATGCTCTAAGTCAGGGAAAAACAGGATTAGCACTATGGCTAACATTTGGTTGCACTTAGGTTTAGGTTCTTTCCACCGCGCTCACCAAGAGTACGCCTTCAATCAGCTCTTAGAGCAAGGCGTCACCGACTGGTGCTTTGAGGCAGGCAACATCCGCGACGACGCTGAGTTTACCGTCCAAGGCTTACTGAAGCAGAACCTGCACTACACCTTAGAGACGGTCTCTCCTGAGGGTAAGCGCGAGTTCGTGACCATCAAGGCCTTATCTAAGGTCATCCCATTCACCTCTGGGGTGCCAGCTTTAATCGCTGAAGGCGCCTTAGCTGACACCAAGGTCATTTCCTTTACCGTAACCGAGGCAGGCTACTACCTCGACAACAACCTCAAGCTGATGCAAGAGCAAGAGGCTATCGCCACCGACTTAAAGGGTGGCACCGCTACCATCTACGGTGTGGTGGCTCACATCCTCAAGGCCCGTTTAGCTGCCGGTGCTGGTGATGTGACCTTACTGTGCTGCGATAACGTGCGTGAAAACGGCCAGAAGTTTGAGCAAGGCTTAACTGAGTTCTTAGAGCTCACCGGCCAACAGGACGTGCTTACCTACTTAAAGGAGCACACCTCCTGCCCTAACACCATGGTCGACCGCATTACCCCACGTCCATCTCAGGACTTACCTGCGGAGATCAAGCAATACACTGGTGCTGATGACTGCGTCCCAGTGATGTCCGAGAGCTTCTTCCAGTGGGTGATCGAGGACAAGTTCAAGACCGTGCATCCACCTTTAGAGAAGGCAGGCGTGCAGATGGTGGATTCGGTGATGGCCTATGAGGATGCCAAGCTGCGTATCCTCAATGCCTCGCACACCTGCTTAGCCCTGTTAGGCGTGATTAAAGGCTACAACTTCGTCTTTGAGTGCGCTCGCGATCCTGAGATCTACCAGCTTGCTCACGACTATGTCACCACCTCGGTGATTCCATGCATTCAAGGCCATGGCATCGACGTCGAGGCCTATCGTGATGAGGTCTTAAACCGCTTCAAGAACGATCACATCCGCGACACCTTACAGCGTATTGCCCAAGACAGCTTCTCTAAGCTCATCTCCTTTGTGCAGCCAACCTTATTAGATTGCTACCGCTTAGGCGTCGACCCAAAGGGTGTGGTCTTAATCCCAGCGCTCTACCTCAACTTCCTCTTCCTGTTAAAGGCAGGCAAGGTCAAGTTTGAGTATCAGGACAGCTCCTTTGATCAGAGCTGGGCTGAAAGCGTCACCTCAGCCTCTGATCCTGTGCTGGCCTTTGCCAGCACCAAGCTGCTCTTTGCAGAGGTGAGTGGTCAGGACAAGTTCGTAGCTGACTTACGCGAGCGCTACGCTTTTGTGCAGTCCTTCAAATAAGGCTGCATCTTCACAGGCTGCTCTTAGGCAGGCAGCCTGCTACGGGCCTGTAAGGTAATGGCCCCAAGGCCAGCAATGGCCTAAAGGCCAGAAATAGCCATCTGCGCGCACCGCTACAGCTGGGCTCTATCCCAACACCAAAAACCATTGCTGTACGCGAGCGCGGTGGCGCCAGCGCTGTGCTGACGCCACCACAGTGTGCAGTCCGTAAAGGTCGCCACTGCTCTTTAGCACCAGATTACGTGGCGCGTGCTGTACCACGCCCTGTGGGCACCATCTGCAAGGCAGGACAACACCTGCAAGGCGGGGTACACCACGCACGTAATCCTACGTCTCCTCTACCTCCTTCAAAGGAACCTCTTTGCTAAGCCCTTGAGGTGGAGGTGACGTATTTTCCATGTTCTCCAAAATAAGCATTGAAATGGCTTAAATATAGGGTTTTATGGACAAGGCTGTGGGGTTGCTATTTTGCCTAAAACAAGGCATAGTGC
>CASEBB010000031.1 GCA_949286015.1 uncultured Succinivibrionaceae bacterium
AACCGCTTATATTCCTCAAATCTAGGCTATACATCTGCAAGATGCATGTCTGTAACAGCTTATACCCGTTTGGATGGTCTAAACATCTCTAATTATACTACTTTATTACGTGCTTAGTACCCAAAACGATCCCTCAAAGGCTGAGGACGTGTGTACGCTGTGCTTGGCTAAAGCCCCAATACTAAATGTCGGCTAACCCCACTCTTATGAATGGGGCATGCGCCGACAACTCTAGGTCAACACTACGTATTTGCCCACGCATCAGTTACAATATTGCGGTTACGCCTCCTCAGGGCTACTGCCAGCAGCCGTAGCCACCTCGCTTAAGTAAGACCAATGACAAGGTCATGACAGCCGTTATGGGCCCTGTTAGTGCTTAGCTTAAGCTGAGATCTTTGGAGGTCGCAAGCAGCAACGGCTCCATAGCGGCAGTAGTGGCAGTGTGAACTAAGAGCGTCTCTCGGCTCACAGCTTTTGGCGCCACTCCCGCCACTCCCAACCACTCCTTTTGATGCTAAACCACTCCCCTAAAAGTTTTTCCGCGCTGTGTTTACCACATGCTACTGACGTGCTGCTTGGCGCGCACTTTTTCCTTGTTTGGTTCCTCTTATGGCAAATACTTCTGTCACACCGGCAAATCATAAGGCTATGGGGCGTACCCGCGCTCAAGCCGCTGCCACTGCCCCTGTTGTGCACCAATTACTTAAGCTGCTGCCTGCACGCTACGCTCGTCACTACCACGAAATCCTCTTAAAAACCGCCCCAAAGTGGTTTGTAAAGCAGTGCGCTTTCTCCTTTAAAGGCTATGACTTAGATCAGCAGGTCTCAGTCTCGCGCAAACTACTGATAGACCAAAACGCACAGCACGCTATTACCACTCTCTTTTCAGCGGCTCCGTTACTGTTTAACGAGCGCATCTTCCATGATGATCCCCTCGTGCAAACAGCGGGCGATGCAAAAGAAACATACGCAGTAAATTTCGTCTTAGGCTTAGAGTTCCTGCAAGCAGCCCTGTTTTGCCTGCTCCACGACGAGTTTGCATCGCTCAATGAGTTGTGCGCGAACGTCGACTCTACAGCCCTTGATGCCCTCAACAATGCGCGTGAGCTGCCTTTTGGCCACCTCCACGGTGAGTCCTTGCGCCATAGCCAAGATTACGCCCTTATTGTGCGCAATCTCTCGCTATTGGCCGTCAAGCTCTATTACTCCTCCCACGCCAGCCTACGCTTAGAGTTTATTTTGGGCCTGCTCCTGAGTGAACAGGGTGATAAGAAACAAGCGGCGCGCTTCTTAAGCCACGCCTGCAAGCGCTATGAGGCCCTGCAGCTGCGCGATCCGGAGCATTTCCATCACTTTGTCCGCACTAACGCCGATGAAATCTACTTTAGCGATAGTGGCCACGCGCTGATCAACACCTTTACCCCATACAAGGTCATTTACGATGCCGCTCCATCTGAAACCGTCTTAGAGCTGGTGCGCACTCTGGTCAAAGGCGACAAAAAGGGCAAAGTCGATCCGCATCAATGTGTCTTTGATGACATGCCTGCGGCCGCCTTGCTCGGTGACGCAGCCGTTTCCAGTATCAAAAAAAGCGCGCAAGAGGCGCTTGCTACCCTCGCCAAGGGTTCTAAGCAGTACAAAGATGCGAAGCAAGTCTTAGCTGCATTTGACGCCGCGCGTAAGGATAAAAGCCTTGCTGCCACCACGGCCTTTGCCCAATGTGGTATTGGCGGTGATGCTGCTCTGTCGTCAATTGATATTAAGCAGCGCTTAGCGCAAGCCAAGGCGCAGGTCGAAGAAAAGCTGCAGCGTAAGCAGCACACCGTCGTCGGTAATATCAACACTCTCTTTGTCGATGATACTGTCGCCAAAGAGATCAAGGAGAGCTACCCACACGGCTTTGACCTCAGCTCCAGCACCCAGCTGCAGCAGAGCCAGCAGTACACTTACTTTGAAGAGCTGCTACCAGCGCAAGCTTACAGCGCGCAGCAATTAGAGGACGTGGCTTACGACGAGTATGCGGCCATGTATGCGCACGCTCAGCAGCTCCTCTACGCCTTAAACAGCTCCGTACAGACAGCGGTACAGCTGCCAGCCGTGCGTTTAGTGGACAACCAATGGCAGCGTGACGCGAGCCTTATGCATGGTGGTATGGGCTGGTCATTTGCCCACATGGCCCACGAGTTTCTCTCGATCTACGCCTATCCCCGCCACCTGCCAGATAATTTGTTTAACTCTCTCTTGTGGGACAACCCACAGCGTTTGTTTGACGGCAGCGCGGAAAACAGATTACGTGTGGGCCTTGCCATGATGTTTGGCCCTAGCGGTGAGCTGTGGATGCTCAACCCGCGCCACCTCAACAAGAAGCAAAAAGAGCGGCCAGAAGACAACACCAAGCTGGAGTTCAATGGCTTTGCCCCTGGTGAGCTGACTTTCCACAATTTAGCCGACAGCTATGCGGCCAATTCCCGTGGCGGTATCGTGGTGCCACTGTCGCTGTTAAGCCCAACGCGACTCTTCCATTACCAGTATGCGTACATGGAGCGCCTGCTGCGCAATCGCTATAGCCTTGTGGCTAAGGACTACCCACAGATCCTGTCGCATGTCATTGCCATTACCCAAGACGTCCTCTTACTCTCTATGGAGCAGGATAATGAGCAAATTTTAGATAAGCACAGCATCTTCCGCTCGACTATCGAAAATGCGCTCTGCCTCAAACTGCGTGCCTATGTCGATGGTGTGAAGAGTAAGTCCGATTACGCCGCGTCACTGTTAGTGCAAGGCTCTACTACCTCTGAGGTCGTGGCCTTTGTCAAGCAGCTGTATGAGACCTACATGCGCTTATGGCCACAAGAACAAGAGCGCTTGGCTCTCTCTTCTGCTGACGCCGACGCCAGTGCCAGCAACGAATCAGCAGCCACTAAGACCCAAGGTACGGGCGAGACTTCCGATAGTGATCAGGAAGACTTCATTTTCAAGGCCAAAAAGCAGCACTGGTCTGACTTTGAGCTGATGCGCAACCACTTGCAGGTGGCTATGCTCGCCTATAGCGTGCACTTCCTGCGGCATCAAGATTTGCTCGAGCAAGTCAAGTGCTCTAACGCCACGGGTGCCTTAAAAGTACAGCCTACGCTTGACCACCTGATTGTTGATCACAAGACCTTTAACTTCTCCGCCCAAGGCAAGGCTGGCGATACGGCTGAAAAGAAGCTGCTGCGTCAAAACGACGCGGAAAAGGTCTTCTCCGCACTGGCTATCTACGACTTTGATGAGCAGATGATTCTGCTTATTCCACGTGCAGATAAGCATGATGTGCTCTCGCCATTTGACAATGTGCGTCTGCTGCAGGACTTTGGTTACAACTTTGAGTCGGTCATTACTGAAGATCCAACCGCGTACATGGCGCGTGAGATCTTTGCCTTCCAGCAGTTCTATGACAACGACACCATTGACCTTGAAGAGGAGCAGCGCACTAAGGCCCATGAGCCATTCTTAGAGGGCGGCCGCTTCTTCTCGCAGCAAGCGCAAGAGCATGCTGCTGAACTCGGTGAGAGCATTCCACACCACAGCAACTTCCCTTGCTTTAACTTGATGATGTCGCGTGAGGGGCTCTCGCCACGCTTCCAAGCGCGCTTAAAGCAGTGCCCGCTTAAGGTCTTAAACGCCTTAGGACAGAGCTACAATCGCCAGCTGTTCCAAGACTTAACGCCTGAGGAGCAGGTGCAATTTGTCAAATTTGCTCCGGCTTTTGCGTGGTTCTTACAGTCGCTGCGTGCGGCGATTGGCCTGTCGTGTGCGCCATGGCTCATTAGCAGTATCTCCTTTGTGGAGACGAATAAGGAGCTGAGCAATGTAGCGGAGCAGTTCCGCACCTTAATGCCAAATATGGAGCTGTTAGACTGGCCAAACTCCTATCGTCACGCCTATGGCCCATACTACAAGGTGTACAACTTCCGCGAAAATGGTGGGGAGAATCCATCATACATGCAGGCCTTTGGCCCTGGTATTGGCACGCAGGAAGAGGCCTTACAAAAGGCCCAGCCGGCGATGCAAAACGACTTTGTCTTAAAGCAGCTGCGTGAGGACGATACCCTCTTTTACATGGAGTTTAAGTCCTTACCGACCTTCCTCTTCTGCTTGCATTTACAAGAGCGTGCGGGCAATGTCTCTGACCTCTATCGTGAGTTTTCCTATGGCTGCAATGCAGAGCAGCGGGAGACTGAGAGTCAGCACTATCTGGAGCTGACGCAAACGCAGCGGCACAAGTGGCGTCAGGACGTGATTTACGGTCGTACCTGTGCTTTACCGCTTTTAACGTACTTTACCCAAGAGCAGTGGGGCATTGATGACGGCTGGGATTTAACCCGTCGTACTGCTGATGTGCTGCGTTCACGCCAGCAGGCGCTGAGCTCGGGTAAGGTGGTACCGCTGTCGAACATTGAGCGTGATCTCAACTTATGCCAAGAGGCCTTACAAGAGACCATGCAGGCGGCCAAGAAGAACAAGGTCACTATGGATCTGGAGACCTCGGAGCTGGCCTTACGGGAGCGGCAGGCGCGCTATGAGGAGCAGGAGGCGTGGAGTGCGGAGTGCTTACCGCCACCTGAGCCACTGGAGCTGGAGTTTATCTTTAATGGCCTGAGTGATCAGGACTTTATGGATCGCTACCACTATGCGGCGGGCTTTATGGTGATACCGCTGCCGGAGGCGTTGCGCCTGCCTGAGGGGGTGAGTGTTGATCCGAAGTTACCGTCAGCTGCATTTAGTGCGGAGCAATTAAAGCTCATTGACCGCATGATGATTGAGACGCGCCGTTATCTGAATGATCCGATCATTTCCACTAACACGAAGTTAGGAGAGGTGGAGATTGATTGCGTGGGTGTGGCTGTAGGCACTGAGTGTTTATATCTTGATCTCTTGATTTGGGAGCAAGCGCGTTTACGTGACACCTTACGTGGTTTACGGCAGGTGCCGGTGTTTAAGGAATTGCAGATTGAGGAGATGTACCTGCACTATGGCCGTGGTCATGACTTATTTCCTCTGTAAGCGCTCTTAAGAGCCGGAGGTGTTTGCGTTTTTTCTCCTTGCTTGAGGTGAGGAAGAGTTGACGGGTCGAGGGCCTTAGGTCCTCGTCCAGGGTCAAGGGACTGAAAGTCCCTGCGGGTGCAGGGCAGAGCCCTGACGGGTGCAGGGCAGGGCCCTGCTAGGGTGTGTGAGGGGCTAGCCCCTCACATTGCTCTACCTGTGAGAGAGCACAGTGCAGATGATCACCTCACTGGCTCTACCCGTGAGAGAGCACAGTGCAGGTGATCACCTCGCGGCTCTACCTGAGAGCCTGCACAGTGATGGTGTTCACCTCACTGGCTCTACCCCTTAAAAACCCGAGCACCAAGAGAAAAACCACCGCAAGCACCATGTTGTTGCTTTTGCTGTTAATTCCCCGCGCGGCCTAACAGCTTCTTGCTAGCGAATTTTTAACATGCTCAAAAACACTCTGCTCTTAAACCGCTTACTGCAGCGCCTGCCTCTCTTAAAAAGCGATCGCATGCACTGGTTAGAGCTCCTGCAAAATAACGTCGCTATCTGCCCTGCCTTCTTAGGTGGTATCGACGCTAAGGCGATGACCTCCCCACTGCCTGCTAATCTCGAGATGCTCGACGATCAGCTCCTCGATTACACCCAGCGCTTTACCCGCCCAACCGGTGAGGTCTTCTTAAGCACCGATCGCAGCCCACAAGGCAGCTACGCCTTTTGCGAAAACTTTATTTATGAGGCTGTGCTGCAATGCTGCACCAACGCCGAACTGCGTAACGAGAGCAAGGGCCTTAGTGCGGCTAAGTCTCTTTATAAACAAGAGCACATCGCCTACATCTCCCGCCTCAATCAGGCCATGGACGCCTTAAAGCTGTTTTTTGACTTTGAAAAAGCAGGCCTTGACACCAGCATCTCTAAAGTGCTGCCAATTGCTTGGGTCGATACCCAAGAGCCTGACTCGTGCCACTTCTGCCTTAACAGCTCGCGCGTCACCCAAAACTCTAAAGAATTCCTCTCCACCGATGCCTTAACTGACGTCCAATTTTCGCTGATGACAGATACTTCGTTTGCTGAGGCGATACAAAACGATGACGCGATTGCTGACATTCCAGATAAGCTCGTTACTAATGCTGAGAGCTGGGCCAACAACTTTCCAGAGGACTGCCTGTATTGGCATATGGTAAGTGCAGATGAGCCTTACCAAAACGATGAATTAGTAAGCACAGAGCAGCAAGAGGATAGATTCACTTCCATCTCCCACTTGGCAGAGTTGGATCTGAATGAAATTGCAGGCTTAACGCCATATGCATGTAAGCATACTGACGACCTGCAAAAAGCCTTGCAGACGCTGTTCTCACTGCTCTTAGAGGGCTATGTCTACCACTATAGCCACCCTTATGCTCGTCTTTTACACCACCTCCTTATCCAAAAGGACAGCATTAACGCGCACTTACTGCCGTTAAACCTGCGCTTGCAACTGCCTGCGGTCTATCAAACGCTGCGTGAGCTGAGCGTCTACCTGCCATTTGACTATCGCTTGCAGCTTTTAAGCATGCTCGCTGCGCACTTTATGGGGCACAACCACACTGCGCTGCGCCATGCCCAGCGCTCGCAAGTGCTGGAGACGCAAGCGCTGCAGGCCTTTAAGCGCTTAAACGAGAAGATCGGTAAGTTCGGTGACACCGACCCACGTCAATTGGCCTTAGGCTATGAGCAGTTAAACGTGGGTAGCCCTTACGCTGCGGGACCTTTAGAGGGGCACTGGTACGAGCAAACCGATGCCTTTGCCTACGGCTATAACAAGCTCAAGAGCTTTAACCTCATCGAGCGTTTCTGGCAAAAGGGCCAGTACCGCATGCAGCACGAGCTGCATGATCTCGCTGCCATTAATAACATTCCGTTCTCGGCCATGCTGCAGATGCCTGAGGCTCTGCGTGCCTACAACATCAAAACTCCAGTTACGCTGGAGTTTGATGATGTCAGCGAAAACTATATGGCAGAGTATGACACCACAGCTGTCAAGGCCGAAGAAGAGGAAGAGGACGAGTACTCCTCCATCATTGACCTGCTCAGAACTCACGTCAAAAACTACGCCCAAGAACTCACTGATCAAGATGATGACGATGACGACGTCGATTGGGATGACGATGATGACGAGGACGATGATGATGACTACTGGGATGATGATGATTACGACGACGATGACGATGAAGACGACGACACCGACATGGCCGGTCATGACTACGAGTTCTATGACACCGAAATCGGCTTCCTCGACAACGGCCCGTACACGCAAAACTTCTATGCTCTAGGCGATATCGCTGAGGCTTACCTCACCAACTTTGATCGCCGTGAGATCCTCTTTGCTAAGAGCTGCAACCGTCACGGTGTGGACACCAAGCACGTGCCGCTGGTAGCAAGCGAGTTCACGCCGCCTTTTGAGGTGAAAGAGACCCCAGCCATCAATCGTCTGGAGCGCTTCCAAGATGATGGTCGCCAACGCCTTGAGGGCTATATCAAGTTCCTCTATGACCGTCACTACCAGTCGCTGCCTAATCAGATGCCGCTGTTTAGCACCAATTGGGAAGATTGGAGCCTGACCTTAAAGTACATCTGGCCAGAGAACGAGGTTGACCATTACCGCTACCTGAAGAACCCTGATTATGACAAGGGGCAGGATTTCCACCTCCTGTGGCAAGAGCACCTGAAGTATATGCGCAGTACGGCGTGGCATATTCGTCAGGCCGTGACCACGGGCAAGCTCTATACGGCTATCGATTTCTCGCAGGAAGATCGCGACGATATCACGCGCTACTGCAAGGGCCCACGCTGGTCGATCAAAAATAGTGAGTTCTTAATGGTCGATCACAACCGCTCGCATGCGGTGACTATGACCTCGCTGTTGCAGCACCTGCGCTATAGCCTCTATCCACAGATCACCCGCTCCATGCTGCAAGAGTACGAGCAGCGCTACTTTGCGGCGCTGCCTGACATGCCTGCTGAAGTGGCCGCTCAAGAGCAAGCTGCCTTTGCTGCCATCGCGACGCAAAGCGCAGGTCAAGCTGCAGCTGCAGCTGCAGCTGCCGCAGCCGCATCCACAGCCACCACCAGCGTTAGCGCTGCTGATGCCGCCTTATGGTTAGAGCTGGAGGCGCTCAAGAGCTTGGTGTTAGCCAAGCTGCAGCTGCCAGCAAGCTTACCAATGCGTAACAGCGCTCCTGTGCCTTACCCATTTGCCGACGGCGCGGGCCGCACCTATGAGATGCTCTCGCTGCACCTTGCGCAGTACCTCGCCCTGTACTTAGACTACATTGTGCAGTCTACCGAAGAGCATACGCTGCAAGATTTTGTCTTGCAGACCTGCATCCACACTCTGTCTTTAACTCACGCTGCAACCTCGCTGGAGCACATGCTCTACCACAATCGCTACCTTGAGCGCATGGTGTTAGATCAGGACAGCGAGCAGCGCTTATTTAAGGATGACTTAGGCCGCTTACTGCAGATTGCTGTGTACAAGGAGCAGTTAGGCAAGTCTCTGCCTGAGATCGTGGCCTCCTTACGCACGCTCGTAGAGTCTGAGGAGCAATTTGCCCGCACGCCAGTCACTCCTGAGGAGTATGCCCAGCTCTTTGGGGGGTGCGACCTTGAGCATAATGAGGCTTTACAGCGCCTCTTTAACACCCAAAAGGACGCACCAGCGGAGTATCTTGACTCCTATCACGATCGCAGCCGCGTCAGCGCGCACGACCTGTGGCTGGTAAAAGTGCTCTATAGCAGCCAGATCCTCTTTGCCTCGGTGTTAAAGCCATCGTTTAAGCAGACCATGGAGCTGCTGCCAACGCTGTGGGAGCACTTTGTCACGGACTTTGCGCAAGCGATTAATGCCTTTAGCGCCCGCATGGAGTCGCCACTGTGGAGTGAGACCTTATCCCGCTCGTTAAGCTTAGGCTTTGAGCACATGGCGGTCTACTTCTGGTACAGCTTCTTAGGTAAGCCATGGTTAAACCCACGCTTAGAGCGTGAGTTTAATGGCTACTTACCGCTGGATCGCGACTATGTGGATATGGTGGAGCGTGGTAAGTGCTACCCACTTTGGCAGTATGACGATGCCACCGGTCAGCACCAGATCTCGCTCTTTACCCACTTAAACGGTATCGAGTCACCACTGCAAGCGTGGGTGTTAGACCACCTCTCCTTCTACTTCTTCCGTGCCCAAGGCGCCTTATCGCAGTGGCCGCTGAACAGCATGCTGCATCTGAGCTTAGACGCCATGATCGAGCCGCAAGAGTTCTTGGTGGCGGGACAGAATACTGCGCAGCAGCCACTGTATCTGTCCCCATTGCAGCTCTTTGTCGCCGGTAGCAAGCTCTCGGCAGAGCAAGAGGAGCTCTTAGAGCGCTATGCCGTGGCCGATGCCGTCTTCCATAAGCCACTGCACTTTAGCTTTGATGGCATGAACGAAGAGCAAACTGAGATCTTTGTCTCGGCTGCGGAGAATAAGCGCCACAGCGCCAAGCACATCATTGGCTTAGGCCAAAAGGGACAGCTAGCCTTTAAGTTAGGGCTCAATCCAGCCTTAACTGGCCAGAGCTTCTTAAAAGCTGGTGTCAGTGCCGCTAATGGGGCGACGCGTATCAGCTACGATGCCTTAAACCCAGAGCAGAGCACGCAGTCCTTAAGCGCGAGCAGCGGTATGGGCGGCGCTTCGTGGACGCAACAACTGCGCGCCGCTGGCAGTGGCAATGGCATGGGCGGCAAGACCGAGCTTAACCTCAAGCTGGATAGCACGGCCAACAAGATCATGGATGCGATGCGGGGTGTGGTTAACCCTGTCTTAGGTGAGCACTTCTTAAGTGCTTACGTCCATGAGCAGTTTGACTGCCCAGAGCTGACCGTAGTGGTGTACTGCCCTAACTTTAGCCTGCGCGAGCGCCATGAGCACTTAAGTGACTTACTGCGTCATTACTTACAGGCTTTAGTCGGCCCGAGCTTCATGTACCACTTCATGGCGCGGCTGTACTTTATCTCCAGTAAGGAAGCTTACGACCAGTTTGCCGCGTTAAGCCAGCCATTTGCGTACTCGCCAGTTATTGGCACCATGGCTTATGACTATGAGCACAGCATAATGGTGCCAGCCAATGAGCCAATCCATGGCAATGCCCAGAGCAAGGAATCCCCATGGAAGTACAGCTACCCTGTGGAGCGCTTTGGCCAAAAGCTCGAGAGTGCTCAGCTCAAGGCGCAAAACGACAGTGGTGCGGTGAGCACGGTCAATGGCCTCAAGGACACGTGGGCATTGTTTAATGCCAACCAGTTCTTTGTGACGCTGCCGCTTAATGCGTGGCCACAGCTGGTGTCGTACTTAAAGCCTGCGGACATGGACTTACGCAACGTCAATTATGAGGTGGCGTATTCCGGTAACCTCGTACCGCTGACCAATGTCTTAGACTCGATTAGCAACTCCAAGGGCCGTAAGAGCTTGCTTGCGACCTTAGAGCAGGTGAAAAAGGACACTGGCGGCAACGGTGGTGGCGGCAACAAGAAAAAGAAGAACAAGGGTAAGAACAAGGCTAAGCCACAAACGCGTGAGGTGGCAGGCATCATGGGCAGCGATGTCGTGAGCGACAAGCTGCAAACGGTGCAGGTGAACCTCGATGATGTGGCCACACTTGATTACCAGCAGCTGCAGACGGTAAAGGCACAGCGTCTTTACGAGCAGGCGCTGCTCACGCCGCTGTGGGGTGAGGTGCCAACGACGGTTGTGGTGCCTTACATGGACACGATTTGCGGTATTAGCACTTGCTGGCCGCTCATTAAGCCGGTGGATGAGCACACCGATGAGAGCTTGCCATTTAGCTTAGAGCCTCAGGACTACCTGCGCTCGTTAGGTGCTTACGCCCACTCGGTAGTGATTCCGGTACCGGAGAAGTGGCAGGTGAGCAACTTAAAGGAGGAGCAGGACAAGCTGGTGCTGCTGGCGAGCATGACCGAGAACTTAGCGCACAGCTTAAAGCAGTTCATTAAGGCGCGTGATGCGATTGATACCGTAAGCGTAGTGGGTTATGCCTACGGTGCAGCGTATCTGTACTTTGATGTGATTTGCTGGGATGACAAGGCTGGTACGCAGTTACTGCGTGACTTCTTTGTGCAGGAGCAGGGCACGTATCGCAACATTCCTTACGGCTGCTTGACGCATGAGATGCGCCTTGTGAACACGCCGGAGATCAAGCGCGAGCTGTACGATAACTACGCCGTGCTGGATTAAGCAGTCATAGGGTTCTTAGGGCAAAGCCCTAAGCCAGGGTTGTTAGGGGCGGGAGCCCCTGACAATGCGAGCTGTGCTCGCACCAGTGTCAGTGCAAGTGAGCTTGCACTGACAGGTGAGGGCCTAGCCTCTTGAGAGGATGAGGCCCTCACACTCCTTGTTTTCCTCTTTTTGGTTTCTCCCCATGCCGCGCACGCGCTTAGGTCGCGCTCTTTTGCGCACCACCCCAGTCTCTCCCAACCCATCCTCACCATCCCCACCCACCAATCCTGCTTCTCCAGCACCCGCCCCAAACACCATCACCACTACCACGCACGCTACCGCACACACCTCTGTCTCTAAAAAACCACGCGTGTCCGTGCACAATAAAGCGAAAAAAGACAGCGCTACCAGTAATAGGGTAGTGAGTCGTAAAAAAGGCGCACCGCGCGGTTTGGCCGTGGCACAGGCACGTGGTAACGTGCAGACGTTAGCAGCGCCCGCCCCTGTCAGCGTCGCTAGCGCGGGTGGCCTCAGTGCTGGCATCCGCGCGCAAATGCTGCCGCTACTTCCGGAATGGACAGCATGCTTGTTTTTGCGTAGCCAAGCGGGATTAGCCACGTCACCTGAGCAGCAACAGGGTGTTTACGCTCTGCTGTGGTCACTGCTACAGCCTGTTATCGCTACAGCTTCAGAGTCTGACCATAATGGTCCTCTTTTTATTGAGGGGGCGCATGCCTTAGTGCGGGCGGTAATGGTACTGGAAAGTACAGAGGAAGCTGCAGCAGGGCAGGGGGCTGTTGCTGCCTTGGAGCAGGGGGCTCTTAAGAAGGACGCCTCTATTGAGGGTAGTGTTAATGCTGCCACTCTAGGTGACGGTGATGGTGGCGCATGCGCAGGTTATGGCGGCGCTGGTAATGGGAGTAGGGATGGTATTAGTGGTAGGAGTGGTCGTGGCATTACTGTCTCTACAGACGCTATGGGCAGCACCGCTCCGCGCTCTGAGCTGACATCCCTTAGCGCCACACCTACATCAGATGTAGCTTTAGTAGCACCAGCCTCAGCACCTAGCGCAGCACCATTCGCTATGGTAGAGACAGGGGCTGGGGGATCTACAGCAGATACACCATTAGCAGAGACAAGGGGAGAGACTGTAGCCACCTCTAAAGCGGCAGCAGCGGTTATGACCACCCTGAGAGTAGCTACTGCGGGGGCTATGCACAGAGCACGTCTCTGCGGGGCTATGGGCTTAATGGCACAAGAGAGTAGGGAGTATGGTGCCTCTTATGGTGGTAGCACATTAGTGTGTCTGCATAAGACGGTACAGGGTGTAGAGAGTGGGTTAGAGAGTGGCGTAAGTAGTGGTCTCACTCAGGGCGTCAGTATTAACGTCCTGAGGGAGAGCCGTAATGGCAGCGCCAGCATTGCTGTAAATGCTAGTGCTATTGCTGGCGGTAAGGACAGCAACAATGACACGGTGCAAGGAGCGAGGCATTACCCTGAGGCACAAGACGCTAACCACATGGCACCGGCTGTAAGGGATGGCTCTAAGCGTAGTGGGGTTAGTGGGGGAGTGGAGAGCGCAGAGAGCATCCTTAGTTCCAGTGCATCGCTTACACTGGCTACTGAGGCCGTGGTAACAACTCCAGAGCCTAGTAATGGCGCCCTGCAAGCTGCTACTGATAGCGCTACCGCTTCTACTGCTGCTGCTGAGGCCTTTGCCGGTGTACACGTCACCACAACCTCTGACAGCCGTAATGAGACTAATGGCACTGGAGCCACCACCACGCCGTATCTGCTGTCCTGTCTGCAAGCCCCAATACCTGTGGTTACCCCTGCCACATGGCAAGAGCTCTATACCCGCTTAGGCTTTGCCTTAAGCCATGACTCCACAAACTTTAGGGTTACGGCCTTAATGGCTATCATGGCCGCGATCATGAAGCTAGAGGAGTCACGCTTCTATGGTGAGCGGGCGCTGTTCTTAGCGACACGCAGTGACTTAAGTAGAGAGGGCTGGTTAGCAGTCTTACAAGTGGCTAAGCAGAAAAAGGGCGGGCGCTCAGACATTCTCACTAATAGCTGGTTCTTAGGGCAGGTAGAGGCGTTTTATCGGGACTATAGTGGGAGGGAGCTGCTGGTGCGCACAGGCTCTGTCTCTTCCTCTAGCGTTGCTCCTGCCACAGCCAATGCCTCTGCCTCTGCTGTCCCTGCGGACGCTAACTCATCATCAGCGCGTCTCTCTAAGGTTAGGGCGAAACCTACACGTAGTAAGGCAGGGGCATCAGGTCACCGCAAGGCGTCAACACCAGCCTCTAGTGCGGAAGCGGCAGCATCAGCTGCCCACACCAGAGCAGCGCCCGCCCCACAAAGAGGAACTGCAACTGCCACCACAACCGCCTTAGCACCAGAGACTGCATCTGCACCTGCTACCGTACCGTTACTCTCGGTACAGGACGCTCAAGCACAGGCGCTACTGGTTGCAGATGCTAGAGGAAGGCAGCTTTTAGCGAGGCTGCAAGCGGCGTTGTGGCCACAGCTGCGCCTTGAGCAATGGGCAGAGGCCTTAGCGCAAGAGAGCACTTGGCTGCTACAGGTAGTAAGAACGCTAGTTGTGGGACAGCAACAGCCCGAGCAAGGACAGGAGCAAGGGCACAGCACCATACGTGTAACATCTCTGGAATCTCGGGAGAGCGTGGGGAGCGCAGCTTGCACAGAGGGTAGGGGGAGCGCGGCAGACACGACTCTGCTGTCAGTAGGTGCTCCTCAGCTTGAGGCCGTAGCTCTGAAAGCATCAGCGGAGGTGAGTAACACAAACGAAGCTGACGCTTGCGTCTCGACAGAGCGAGATAGCGCTAGTGCTGGCAATGACCTTTTAGACGCGGCAGCTACTGAGGTCTCTGCTGTCTTACAGGCAGTTGACACCGCTGCTGCCTGTGCTGTAGCTGATGCTGCTGATTATGCTGATGATGCTGTACATGCGGCAGCAGCAAGCGCAGCGCACTACCTCCTCAGTGATGCGGTGTATAACGCCTTAGAGCAGAGCCAAATACTGCTCTTGCCTTTGCGCTCATACTCCTATACCTACCCCGATATCCCACCAGTGCCGTTAAAGATCATGGCGGTCTGGGAGGGAGAAAGCACAGACTCCACTGAGACTAATGCCGCTGGAGCAAACACCGCTATCGGTAGCGCTATTACTAAGGAGGCAGCCCCGACAGTTGGTAATAGCCCTGTCCCAAAGGGCTCTATCCCTCAGGGCGCTGCAGTTACGGCTTCGTTAAAGGTTGGTGCGGGAGCGGGGGCTAAAGCTGCTCTTGCTGGGGCTATGCGTCAGGATAACCGAGAGCAGGCTGCGACCTTACATCAGAGTACGGGTGGTACTTCAGTGCCTGCTTATGCCGCTTACCCTGAGCACACGGCTCACAAACTAGCAGCTACCGCTGGCAGTAATGGTGTTGTCAGCGTGACAGAGACGGTATCACCTGCACCTTTTTGGCATGCAGCTGAAACCTATCCCGCAGCAGAGGCGTCTGCTGCTGTTTCTGCTTCAGCTTCTGCAGCTACCCATGCCTCGGCTGTAGCCTTGTCACAGGGAGAGAGCTATACCAATGAGCATGTAGAGAGTGGCTTGCTTGCCCAGAGCAGCCCCCGCCTGCTGCAATGGTGGCAAGACAAGGGACAAAAGAAGCAGCGTCTCAGCTCCTATGAGAGCCTCGTGCGCTGGGGGCCACAGTTTAATCTCGTAGTCTATGCCCCGAAGCTTGAGGAGGCTTTAATACAAGGTCGTGCGCACGAGGCCAATCTCGCTGCACGCGCGCGTCAGGCTTTGCGCTCCTACTTATGTCAGATAGTGGGGCCTGCTTTTGTCCGCTATGGTCTGGCTTCGCTGCAGCTGGTGCATGACAGCTCCGAGCTTATGAGCCTCAGGCTCTATCAGGTGCAAGTCTACGCTGCTCAGAATGCTGCCTCAGGAGCTGGTGCAGGGACAAAGACAGAAACAGTAGGGTCACATTATGGAGAGTCTACCTTAGCGGATCTCTGTGTAGCCAGCGGTATGAGCTTACGCTCCTTTGCGCGCTTAGAGCTCTTACAGCTGACGCAGCCCATGTTGCTTGAGATGACGCAATTGCCTGCTTTTCTGCACGCTCACAGCTTAGACACGGCCTTTAGTCTGGAGCGCGTATTAGGGCGTACTTATATCTACCGCTATCGCCAGCTGGGGTATAAGCGTCCCTTAAGTGCTTATGCCCAGAAGTACCCACTGCGTACTGATGTCTTTTTAGGCTGCACCCAAGCGCGAGAGCTCATCCAAGAGTATTACGCGGTACGCCTCTTTAAGACCCGTGGTCCACGTCTGTACACACCGATATATAGCGCCTTACAACAAGAGGGGGTAACGGCTGTCTTTGTGTACGTGGCACCACTTAGTAATGCCACAGGGACTGCTACTCATGACAGTGCTGTCCTTAAAGACAGTGCTGCCAGCGCTGCGGAGACGGCAGCTGCTGTGAGTGCCGCAGGGCGCTCTACGGTTATCACGGGACAGGCGCAAACAGAGAGCAGCGCACATGGAGCACATGTAGCACCAAGCGCAGCCTTAACCACGAGCAGCCCTGCCTTTGTTGCCTCTACTGCTGTTACTGCTAACTCGACTGTGGCCCCTGCCATCACTGAGGATACTGTTGCTACGCAGGAGAGCAAAGCGTATCCCGAGTTGGCTGTCCTTAGGGGTACTGATGAAAACAATGTGGCAAGTGGAGCTGTAGGTGTTACTGATGCTGCTAGCGCTGTAAGTACAGACTGTGCTCCAGCTACTGCTGCTGGTAGAGAGGGTTCTGCTATTGTCAGTGAGGCTAGCCTCTTGCGTTCAAATGCTACTATCTCTGGTGCAAGCACCACCACCACCAACAACAACAACAACAAAAACACCAACAACAGCACTAGCGTCCTCGGTAGTGACGCCGCTCTTGCGGCTCAGCGGCAACATCTGGGGGCGTTAACGGCGTCAGCATCGTCGACAAAGCAGAGCACTAGCGCTAGCGCGCATAGAGGCATGGCGGCAAGCTTAGTTTCCCCTCTGTGCGCAGCCTCTGCTTATGGTGGCTCTGATGCTGACAAGGCTCAACAGCCTCAAGGGGCGGGCGCTGATAAGGCCCCGCGTGATGATGGTGCTGCTGCCAGTGCCAGTGGTAAGGGGAGTAGCCTTTCTTACCAGCAATCATCTCACGGCACCACCACCGCAGCGTTAACAGCGCCCGCCCCAGAGATGCCTGCTCCTGATGTGGCTTTGTCTTTAGAGCTGCTCACACAGGTAGAGCGCGCGATTGCTTTGGCCTTACAAGAGCAAGTAGCAGGGCTTGAGGGGGCGTCTGTGCTGTCGATGACAGCGCTGGCGCAGGTAACAGGCTATGCCTGTGGCAGCAAGTACTTGTACTTGGATTTCATGGTGGGGTCGCTGCCGCTCTTTGTGCGGGCTCTGGCAAGAGCACAGGCGCTCTTAGAGATGTGGCAGGTACCGGTAGGGAGGCTGTGCTACCACAGCTTTAGGCGGGAGGATTAGGCGAGATAACGGAGGCAAAAGACAAGATCCACTGGAGTATGTCCCCAGCGGAGTTTTGGGTTAATTGCAGCGCAGACGCTCTACAGCTGTGGGATAGCGTAGCTGCTCACCTTTAGAGCCCCAGCCATTACAGGCGCCCATTACAATCGCCGTGACCAATGCTCAAAGTGACGGTGATAGGACGCCGCAGGCTCAAGGGACGGGCGCTGCTAAGGCCCAGTATGAGGGCATACCCACGAACCTAAGAGTGGCCATCGCAACTCAGAGTTTTCATAACATCATTCCTCAGGGTGATTACGCCCACTAAGGTACTCTAAAGCCATGGTGGGCTTAAGTTCGCGGGCATGCCATGAGGGTGGTGCTGCTCCTCCTTGTGTGCAATGTAGGTGATATGATTGAGTTCACCTCTGCGCATACGGGTAGCAAAGATCATGGCAATAATGCCTAAGTAAGGGAGCCACAGCTCATGCAGAGACCACTGACTTGTGTAGAACTTTGTGCTGGCGCCGGTGGCCAAGCTTTAGGTCTGGCTTTAGCCGGTTTTGTCCATGTAGCTTTAGTGGAGTATGAGTCCGCTTACTGCCAAGTTCTAAAGGCTAATCGCCCTGAATGGAATGTCATCTGCACGGATGTGAGATATTTTGTAGGCAGTCCTTACGAGGGAGTGGATTTGCTCGCAGGTGGGGTGCCTTGTCCGCCTTTTTCCGTTGCAGGCAAGCAATTGGGAGCAGATGATGAGCGTGACCTATTTCCCCAAGCTATCCGTCTCATCCACGAAATGAGACCGCGTGCGGTGATGCTGGAGAATGTGCGTGGCTTTTTGGATCCAAGCTTTGCAGGGTATCGCGACACCATTCTCAAGTACATTGCAGCGCTCGGCTATCGCATGCACATGCAGTTGCTGCATGCCTCTGATTACGGCGTGCCACAATTGCGACCACGAGTGGTGATTGTTGGGCTTAGATCCGATCAAGCAGGCACATTCTCTTACCCGCAAGCACATCCGGAGGCCGCACCTACAGTGGGTGCGGTTCTATACGACCTCATGGCCGCCAATGGCTGGGAGCAAGCCAAATCATGGGCAAAACAGGCCAACCGTATTGCGCCCACACTTGTCGGTGGCTCAAAGAAACATGGAGGGCCGGATTTAGGGCCAAGTAGAGCGCGTCAAGCATGGGCGGAGCTGGGAGTAGATGGTCGCGGTGTGGCCGATGAGGCGCCACAGGCTGGTTTTGTGGGCATGCCGCGCCTAACGCCACGTATGCTGGCACGCTTGCAGGGCTTTCCTGATACGTGGACTTTTGGCAAAGGCAAGACTGCTGCTTGTCGCATGATTGGCAACGCGTTTCCACCGCCTGTGGCGCAAGCTGTTGGCATGAAGATCAGAGAGTGCCTTCATCATGAGTAGCGGTAAGGGCGGAGCCACAGGGGCGGGCGCTGTTATGGGACGGTGTTCCTGCTATGCAGCAGACAGTGCGTGCGCATGGAGTGGACAGGGAGCAGCAAACGGCGCTACCACGACCTACCTCTAAAGTAGGTGTGAGTATCCCAAAAAGCAAAGCTCAAATGAGGTAACTGCCTACAATCAGGTGTTTTACCCTGAGAGTAGGAGCTTGCTAAGGCGCTACTCTCGAGATAAGGCGCCGTCAGGCGCTTTTAGGTTACCTACGGTAGGTTAATGGTTTCTCCTCAGAGTTTGGTGGATACCACAACGTAGCCTCACACCTTGAGGCAAGCACATGAGGCGTGTTTATGACGTTTAATGTTAGCCACCTAAAAGTAGTGTGATGGCTCTACCCACCAAACACTGCGGATAGCCGGTTAATGGCAAACTTTGCTCACACATGGGAAAAATGCCTTGGGCAAAATCCTCTGGAACATGTGGCCAGCGGAGTGATTGCAGGGTTCTTAGAAGAGTGATTTAGAAGACTAGCGGGTCAAGCAAGCGGCGCAGGTATACCAAAGCGTCAGGATACATGACGTAGCATAAGCCCCCATTGAAATCGTTAAGTGCCAGCAACAGCTCAATCACAATGGTCTTCACAGCGAAGAAGAGCACCACGCCGTAGAGAATCTGCCCTAAGCGTGTTGGCTCGTATCTAATGTTGTCAATGAGAAGCCAAAACACGACAAAAGCCAAAGGCAAGGTAATATCACCGGTGTAACGTATGGCCACGCCCGCATTGAAGTACTCTAAGTAGGCCACAAGTAAAGCTGCGAGCACGGTACTGCCCAAGATTATTTGCTTCAGCCGCAGCGAGGTCAGACCGTTGTCTGTCAGCGTTACGCCTTGTGATGTGGAGGAAGAGAGCGGCGCTGGGCTTGGGGTGACATTAGCTGCTTTGTCCTGACGTTGATGGCTAAACCAAAACCAGCCCGTAAAGAGAATCCAAAACAAAGGCAGGCTAAAGACGCTAAAGCGCTTCTCCTCGTAAATCACGTTGCCTTGATTGTTGTACGTGGCGTCACTGAAGAGCACAAAAGGAAAGTCCTTGCTGTACGTCAGCGGCTCCCAGAAGTAGTAAAAGAGGACGTTCTTCAGATGGATCCACGACAGCTCAGGGGTGTTGGCCGTAATGTCCCAACCTGTGATCTGGTAGCTTTGGCCAAATTCAAAAATGGAGGCAAAGCGCAGGTAGTTATAGACCATGACTATCATGGCACCTAAAGCCACCGGCACGGCGCAGGAGATAAAGGGCAGCCACCAGCGTTCTTTAGCCTTAAACAGCTGCCACAGCTTAAAGAAAAAGATAGGCGCTGCCAGTGTCAGCACAAAGAGCAGCGATAGCGGTCGTGACATCACCACCATCACCACCGCCACGCCAAAGAGCAAGGCATAAATCAGCTGCTTGCCTCTGGTTGTGACTTGCGCAAGGGAACAGGCTGCACCCACTGCTATGGCAAGCCACAGGATCGTACTTTGGTAGGGCAGGTTGTAATGCGTGGCAGTGATCACATGCGTGTGGACACCTGTAACTAAAATGGCGCCGCACATCCCCACTTCCCAGAGAAGCAAGTTAGCTCGGACTTGAGATAAGTAGTACAGGGACTTAAGCGCCCAAAACATGGCACAGATCGCCGCAAAGCCGAGCATAAAGCTGGCAAGCACCATGGTTGGCACTTGCCCTGTGAGCAGGTAAATCGGGTAGTACACCGTCAGCAGTGGTGCTAAGCCCCAGTAAACGAAGTATTTGCCATTGTAGTAAGCGCGGTCAAAGTAGTACTCGACACCGGAGGTAATGCGCTCTGTAGGGTCAAAGACATTGTGTAGTTGCTCAAGACGCGGATCAGTCGGCACGTCCAGATTAAACTGCCCCTTGTTAAAGGCATCAAGAAGCTGTACATAAGCGTCAGAGGCCGTGAGCTCCTCTACATTGCGCGGGAAGTCAAGGAGCATGGTGTGGCTGGCAGGGGACAGCTGCACTGAGCCACGCGAGGTAAAGTAAAAGGTGGCTTCATTGGTAGTGTATGGGTTGCAGAGGGCAAAGCAACCACATAAGACACTTAAGCAGAAAATCAACGGGAAGTAGCTGGTGATGCGTAAACCACGCTTAGACTTAAGCTGCTGCGGATCGACGCTAAGGGCATACCACTTAAAGTGGAGGCACAAGCATACTGCCCAGAAAACCGCTAGCATCAGACCACAACGCACCATCGAAAAAGCAAATGGTGGCGCGGCATTGAGCGTGAGTCTGGTAATAGCCGCTCCACTGGTGATAGTGCTGGCATCAAAGCGCAGTTGCAGCGCATGCACTTTGCCCTTAGCATCCATGCGCATGAGCTGCGAGTTATGTACACCATCAGGCACCACGTAAAACTTCGTTACAGGGGCAAAGTCCTTTTGTCTGGCATCATCAGTGAGCCAAAGCGAACCTGTGACGTAATGCGTGCCTCCTTGTGGAGACCATAACTCAACCAAGACTGTGCTGATCTCTTGATTGAGATCACTTAGCGTTATGGCTGCTTGTTGTGGCGCAACCACCATGGCATAGCGTTGTAGCTGCTCATTAAAAGGCAAGGCAACTTCGCGCTTGGCATAACGCTCATCGTCAAAGGTAAAGTAACCAGCGTTGCAGACAAAGCTCTCCATGATGATTGCCAGCAGCAACCACAGTAGCAGCTTGATTTTGAGTGACAGCTGGTGCGGAGTGCTGTCCAAAGTAGAGTCGGAGCTAACCATTTGGTATCGGGTGAAATAAATCGGGAAAGCGGTGTGATGGTGATGATGGGGTTAAGGGAGCAAATCTCAGAACGTGCCAACGCTTACAGAGCTTGGCTCTTGGCGTAGACCGAATGCCGCTAAGACTGCTCCTTGATTTCTTGGTAGTCTGAATCGGTGTTGATATCCCACAGCGAGCCGTGGTACGTACCTGCGATTTTTTGGGCGCAGAACAATCCCATGAGGATGGAGTGATCGGCGTTGTTGTACTTGTAGCTGCCATTGCGACCAATGAAATAGAGGTTGGCAATGGTGTCAAGCTCGCGCGTGATGCCCTTAAGTACATCCTCATAGCCATTGAAGTACACCGGATAGCTCTTGTAGATACGATGCACCGCGCGCTCCTTAATGGCCTCAGGATTGATAAGGCCAAGCTTGGAGGCGTCAACATAGGCTTGAGCCTGTAACTCGTTATCGCTCTTGCTCCAGAGCACATCGTCGTCATTGGCCCAGTACTCAAAAGTGAGGAGATGCTCCTTTTGCCCTTGCTGCATCTCCCAAGACCAATTGGCAAAATCGCAAATCCGTCCTGTTAAGATGTTAGGGGAGTGCACGTAAATCCAATGGTCGGGGCAGAGCTGCGTCTTATTGGCGTCCACAGCCACGTAAACCAAGATGGTGTTGCGAAAGCGCAACTGAGCACAAAGCTCTTGGACGTGAGCTGGTAAGGCTGTAAGAGAGCGCACCATGTCACTAAAGATGCCTGAGGACACCACCACATCGTAAGCGCGCTTTATTGGCTGGGAGTCTGCAGCCGCTGCAAGTGGCGCATTAGTACTTACTGCTCCCTGTCCTCTGGCCAGCTCTTGGGTCACGATGCCTGTGACCTTAAAAGCAAAGTGTGGCTGCTGTTTGTTAGCAGCGTTGTTGGCCCAGTGGGGATCAGTTGTTGTTACTGGCTCTGTAGTAAAACCCAGCACTTGCTGCTTGAAAAAGAAGCGCCCGCCCAATTGCTCAATTTCTTGAGCTACACTCTCATAGACCATGCCGCTACCTAAGCGTGGGTACAAGAACTCATCGATGAGGCTCAAAGGCTTACCAGCGTTGTCCTTTTGCGGTAAGAGGGCGTTTAGAATGGCCCGACGTAAGTTAAGGCTCTTGATGCGTTGCTTGGCAAACTGGTCACTGAGCTCATTGCACTTGATGCCCCATAAGCGCTCGGAGTAAGTCTTGAAGAAGATCTCGTATAAGCGCTTACCAAAGGCATTGCTCACCCATGCCTCAAAGGTAGGCTCCTTGCGGGGAAACATGGAAGCATAGGCATAACTCAAGACACAGCGGGCCGACTCGACAAAGCCCAGTTTATGTAGGGCATCAAAGCCTTTGAGCGGGTAGTCAAAGAACTTGCCATTGTAGAGAATGCGCGATAAGCGCTGCTCGGTAATAAAGTCAGCAGCGGCGATGCTGTGCTGCCAGAAGTTATTGACCTCATCGATCTTAGAAAAGAAACGATGTGGCCCGATATCAGCCCTTTGCCCCAAAACCTCAATGGTGCGGCACATGCCACCGACGCAATCATCAAGCTCAAAGATATCGACGGCATAGCCTGCTTTTAACAGCTCTAAGGCGCACGCAAGGCCCGCTGGCCCCGCACCAATTACTGCCACCTTACATTTGGGCGTAACCACATGGTCTGGTATGGAGCTTTGTTGCTGCTGACCAGAGGCTGGTTCCAGCTGTTGTTGGTGATGCAAGGCGTTATTAACCTCATTGTGGGTCATCTGCAAATTCCATAATTTACCGCCTCACTGAGCAGGGGCGCGGTTGGCGGGGCTATACCTTTGGCCACCTGTGGCCTCGGGATCTAAGGTATTCCCGCCAGCTTGCGGCGAGTAAAAGCCCATGGTGCCCTGCGCTCATAGAAGTGAGCCCTAGGTGATGGCAGTAGCGACAGTACAGCGGCTCAGAATCACTACAGCTTAGGCGTAGCAATCACTACCAAGTCCCCATAAGGGGTGATAAAGCTCGAACGCCGCAGCCTAAAGGTGTACCTCAAATCAAGGCTCTCAAGGTACGGCTTAAGCTCGTAGTACTCCTCTGCGGTGTGGTACGTGGATAATATGAGCAGCGGCTTTTGCGTCTTGATAGTGTTTAAGGCTCCGCGCACCACCTCAGGCTCAAAGCCCTCAACGTCAGCTTTTATGAGGCCTACCTGCAGGTTGTTCTCTGCAACAAAGTCGTCGATGGTGACTACTTCGATCTCTTCTTTCTCTGGTGCGGGATAAGGCACATCTAACAGAGAGAAAGCGCCTGCACCTGCTCGTGTGTGGTTGAGGCTCATCATGCTGCGCTTCGCGCCTACACCCTTTTGGAGCGGATGCACGCGTCCTGAAGCGATATCATCTTTGAGCAATGAGCACATCTGGTGGAAGCTGTCACTGCTGGGCTCAAAACCGTAGAGAGGTGACTGTGGAAACAGCTCACGGAACAGAACAAGGGTGTCACCGATGTAAGCACCGACATCCAAAACAGCCTTGCCATTAACCCGCTGTAATTGCTGTTTGTCGGTATCGTACAAGCCATACCAGCTGGTATAGCTGGTACGCCAGCCCATATCCACTTGCTTGAGAAAAGGTGGGGTGCCTGCCGCTGTGAGCTTCTGGCAATGCTCAAGGAGCTGGCGATCAGTTGCGGTCATCGCTTGATCGCGCGCGAGCAGAATATGCGGCAGCAGCGGTAAGAGGTCGTAGAGGCGCTCCATAAATTCGACATAGTCGCATGAGACCTCATCCATGCCTGCTTTGAGCTTTGTGACCAGCTCGGCCATAAAGTGCTGGCTGCGATAGTCGATGAAGCTCTGCGCAAACATGAAAGGATGGAGGCTCAGGTACTTATCGCGCACGTAGAGACCAAACTGCTGTGCATTGAGTGCCACCGTGCCCTGTGGGGTAGAGATGTTGGCAACAATCTCGGAGGCAGCACTGTTATTGTTGTGGGTGGTACTGGTAGTGGCAGCAGGTGACGCCGGTGGAGTTGGCTGGTTCTTGTTTGTGTTTTTGGTCGTAGGCTTGTGCTTAGCTTTAGCCATACAGAATCCTTAGAGCAGAATACTCTCACCTGCAATCAAGCCTGAAAGGCGAACAGCGATGGCGTACAGGGGCTTGAGCAGTTGTGAGGCTTTGTCGCGTTGCAGGTGGTGACGGTGCTTGTGGCGACAGTGGTGGTTGAGGCGTGACCATTACGGCCGTTACAGCCGTGCAGCTCGTGGCTTAATGGCGTGGTTGTCAGCAGACCTCATCAGGGTTACGACCACCTACAAAGCAGCAAGTGCCAGCAAAGCACTGGTCAGGGTACTTGCTGGCTAAGTACTCTTGGTACTGCATGAAGTCTGTCGGCAGCTTGCTCGCATCTGCACTGGAGTGATGTACTCCCTCAAGCTCGACTAAGCGCGTTTCGATGCCATACTTGACCTTAGCCAGCACATTGAAGTCTTCAGCCACCAAGTGGGTAGACAGCTGTGGATCAAAGCGCAAAGGACAGCGGCGCAGCAGGGAAGTGTGTACTGACAGGTAGCACGAATCTAAGGAGTCGACCGCGTAATGAGGCTGGGCGTAATTCAAGACAATGCGGCCGGTTGTCATGAAGTCCTTATCGCGGCTTAAGGTGTCGTTAAAGGACATGAAGCGAAAGGCGGGTTTGTTGTGTTCGTCACGGGCTTTAATGGCGCCGCAGGGGCCATAAATGCAGTTGCGATCTAAAGAGGCATACACCTGCTCAAGGTCATCCCATACCTCAAAGTCAGGGTGGATGAAAATGAGCCACGCGTCTGCGCTGAGGTCAAAGAAGTCAAGGAAGTTGTTGTAGGCGACCGCAAGACTGATATTGCCC
This sequence comes from uncultured Succinivibrionaceae bacterium, assembly GCA_949286015.1. GTDB lineage: Bacteria > Pseudomonadota > Gammaproteobacteria > Enterobacterales > Succinivibrionaceae > Anaerobiospirillum. The sequence continues at coordinate 24,886 of CASEBB010000031.1, forward strand.
GCCGCATTGCGCTGCGCATCGAGATCGACAGGTACCAGCTTGATGTTGTCCCGTCCGCAATAGAACGGGTTTTGTTGGAAGTACCGTGCAAACATCCCCTGATATACCGGCACCTCATTAAAGGCCGAGATGAGGTAGAAAGTCTGCTGCGGTTTGATCTCCTGACGCTGTAAGCGCAGCGTGTAGGCAGCGAGCTTGTGCGCAAAGCGATAGTAGGCGTCAGCCTTGTAGGTTTTGCTGTTTAACACGTCTTGCTGCAGATCATGCTCGACTTGTGCGGTAGCGGCAAAGAGCTCGTCTACGGAGTGATGCTGCAAAGCCTTGAGCAGCGATTTGTTGCCTTGAATGCGGTTGTCAAAAAGCTCAGCGCTGTTGTGCAGGACAATATTGCCCATGCTAAAGGTAATGGCTTCCGTGCTCAGCTGTTGGTGCAGCTTGTCATAGGCCTTTAGTAGGGTCTCACAATAGGTAAGACGCGGCTTTATCGCTGGGGTGCGCATGGCACTGCGGTGCAGATCATTAAAGAGCGCAGCCAGTAAGCTCACGCGCACGGCAGGCGAGAGCGTGGTTACTGGTATGGCCTTGAGAGCTTTGTTGAGCTGTTGTAAGGAGGGTAAGACGTCGCTTGCGTGGTTGGAGCCAGCTGCACTAATGGCCTGCTCGTTAATGACAACACGTGCTTGTGGCAGCGGCTTAATCTTAATGGCGGGGTCTTGCGCGAGGCGCAGGAGAAAGAGCGAGTAGAGGGCGTTATCGTGCTCTGGCAGCGCTAACTGGTGCTCACGCAGATAGGCACCCCGTAAGATGCAGCTGCTGAGGCCAGAGAGCAAGGCAAAGCGCTGGGTAGCGACATTGCTATCACGCCATGGGCTCAGCTCTCTATCTTTGGTGTCGACAGCGGTGGCGACAAGGATGTCATAAGGATAAGGAGACTCGGCGGCTGCGGAGGCAGACTGTGCAGCATCCTGAGGTAGCGCGTGTACGCTTGAGCAGACTGTCGCGACGAAATCTTGAGGATAGCTATCACCAGCGCGGCAAACGCAGATATAGTCGGCTGTGCTCTGCTGCAGGACTTGGTTGAGGTTGGCAACAGCTTTTGGAGCGACACTAAAACTGATCGGGCCTTTGATGGCTTGCTGCAGGGCTGTGACCACATACTGTTGTGCTTTGCTGGCACATATGGTCATGGAGACGTGGCAAGCTGTAGTGTCACTGTGATTGATGGCATTGACCACAGAGCTGATCGTGCTCAGTGTGGTGTGCAGTAGCGCTTGCTCGGTGGAGGCACCGGAGTCGTACAAGCTGATGACAAATTGCAGGTTAAGCTGAGCAGGATTAGGGGTAGCTTGCTCTGAAGAAATGGCTTGTTTATGCGGTTGGGTCACTGAAAGTGGTGCTACCCCCCCCCCAAGCGTAATTTTTATTCGTATCACTCATAACGGATCCCGATAGGAGTTTTAGCCTTGAACCTGCTGCGCAGCGGGTGTGCCCTTGATTGCATGCTTGCCAGCGACAGTGGAGAGCAAAGCAAGGCCAGCTTGCATGGTGCACCTTAGCGCGTCATGGCTCATTATAGGCAAGAGTGCAGTAAGTGGCTACTAATGAACAGTACAGAAAGTTCCACCATAGGTTTAGGCAGTCTTCAGCTTCTGGCCATTGAGGATTAAATTAGCCAGAACAGTTGGGTCAACCACCTTTTCC
>CASEBB010000032.1 GCA_949286015.1 uncultured Succinivibrionaceae bacterium
AATTCGTCTAGACAGCGTAGAGTCACTGTAGACGTGCATCTTAGGGGTGAGGAGCGGGTGGTCAAAGGCGTACTTTTCGAAATGAGTACTGGTGCTGCTTGTCTGACGACATGGGCTATCAAAAAGGCAAGCCAACGGTTGAAAAGCTGCGCGAGAATAACTTTGTCGGCTGCAATTTTGTCTTTAGACACGTCACCGAGCTGGAGCCATACACCAATCTGCCGGTGCACAAGCTCTCCTTTATCGATAGTGCAGCAGACCTGTTTATTACCTCCCTCGACTTTACAGCTGACGACAATGCCACCAAGCTGTTATGTGCTTTAGACGGGATGTGGCTGTTTGCCCAGACCTCAAGTGCCAAAGACCGAGTCAGCAACGCAAGAGATGTGGAGGAGCTGGTTAACGCGTCCTTGGTAGCAGGTGGCTTGTATCCGGTCAGAGATGCCTTCCACGACTTTGTGTTTGCCAAGCTGCAAGAGCCAGAGGAGTGCAATCTGGTGAAAGCAGTGCTGCTTGAGCGCAACATCAAAAAGCGCTTTGTTGTTGCCAGAAAGAATGTGCCGCTGGTGCTATCACAAGGTGACCTCTTCCTGCACTTCTTAGGGCAGTTCTTCACGCCGCTGCTTAAGGACATTGAGGAGCCTGTCGAGGTAGAGGTCACGGGCTTTTAAGGTTAAGAGCCGCTCCTAAGCTCTAAGCCCTAAGCTTTGCGGGTCTTGGGGGCTTTGCGGGCTTTGATGATGCTGGCCTGTCTCAATGCGCGCAGCCCGTCGCATCACAGCTGCTGCTAGTGTGGCGCTGCACACGCTCTGCGCCGCCATGGCAACGCTCAAGCCTAATGACCACGCCCCAATTCCGCGCTATTTCCCGTGCATCTAACCTCTAAGGCGGGCCTTCGGAGCTCTGCTCTAAATTTGGTGGCAAAGGCACCAACACTACCCGCCACTACCCTTAAGGACGGTCACACCACAGGCCATGACGCCGCTACAACAGCGTAACTTCTGCGGTCGGTGGTACTGCTGTGCTTTGCTATCCACCACCCCCTGAGTAAAACCACAGGTGTGGGAAGGCTCGGCGCCCTACACCACACGCAGCTTAATTGCCTCACACCGTCTCCCCACATTGCCCCCAACCTAAGGAGTCATGCTAATGCCACGTAACCCAAAAGATAGCACCACGACCACCACTAAGGTTGCCCCTACGCCGCAGGCAGCTGCGCCTAAGACAGAGGCCGTAGCAAATAGCAAGGTACACGCTGATATTGACTCTGTTTTTGACCTCAATTTGCTGCCAGAGTCCATGTTTCAGCCAAGTAGATGGCCTGGTTTTACGCTACCACAGATCCACGACCACCAGAGACAGCTCAACAGCTTCTTACAGCAAGAGCCTGCGGTCACAGAGCTCTTTGCTACGCTGATGCACCGGCACTATGAGTACCTCAAAGAGCAAGGCCTAACTAACAACCACACTCCTAACCTGTACTGCTATGACATCTCGACCTCGGTTCTAACCTATCTCATCAGCTACTTCAAGGGCGTTACCAACTTTGCAGACCTACAGCCCGCCCTCAACACCAATGCCTTCTACGCTACCACTTTGCACACCATTTTGCCGTAGCGCCTCCTGTTCCAGCAGAGCTATCGCCCTGATTTTATTCTAGGGCATATGGTAGCGAACTTAGAGAATGACTCTTTGGGTGACGCCCATGATCTGCGCACCAAAGCAGGCGCCGTCAAGGCTTTCCCCTCTCTGCTATCTCAGCTTTATCCCGTCCAGTCGTGGTATCACGGTAGTCCTCTTGAATACCGCAATCCCAACCTCGAAGCCTTTGCCTCCTACTGTCCTATGCGCTTCCGCACCCAGCGCTTTAAGTCTATCGCTCTCTATATCTATATGAACGCAATTTTCAATGCCTTTGACCTCTCCAACGTACAGGAGATGAGGTTCCACTTAGCGCAGCCTGTTGCTAATGCGTATGAGGCCACCAAGCTGTTCCTAGCAGCGCTCAAGGACAAGGGCTATGATTTAAGCAAGAACCTATTTTTGTTGTTAGGAGAAGAGGCATTAGAGCACCAGACAAGAGCTATTATTGAGGCTGGCTCCCACTACATCATTTTAGTCAACAATCTCCTCGGCTATAAAAGAAAACCTACGGTACAACAACTGCGCAGCAAAAACATTGTAGGCTGTCAGTATGTCTTCTCCTCATTAGAGGAATTAGCTCCGTACACCACGCTACCGCTCACGGACATGGCGAGCATCACCCATAGGGCCAATTTTGTCGTTACCTCTTTAGATGTGGCGGCGGACGATAATGCCACCAAGATTATCTGTACTCTAGACGAGACGTACATTTTCAGCAAATTGGCAAGAGAGGCTGAAGAAATCCAAAAACTGATTCTCCAAAACAAGGAGCATCTGCTCAATCTGATTGCTTCCCGTCAAGCCCAAGCTCTTGGCCTGCATCTGGTAAAGCAAGCCTTTGATGAGTTTGTGCTCTCTAAGCTGCAAGAGCCAGCGGAGTTTGAGCTGGTTAAAGCCGTGCTGCAAGAGCGGAGCAAGTGACGAAAGGTTAAGCTCAACAAGGACATTGTGCCTGTGGTACTTCGAGAGGACGATCTCTTCTTGCACTTTTTCGCGCTGTTTTGTCAGCCGCTGCTTGCGCAGCTTAAGGAAGCGGCAGAGGCTATAGAAGCCTCTGACGCGTAAGCGCTAAGCTCAAAGGCAACAGCTTGGTGCTAAGTGGACTGGCCACGAGTGGACACTCCAAAGCAGCACCACACTCCCCAAATAGGCTCCTTGAGCGAGCTACTAAGGTAGCTGGGATGGTGGCAGGCGCATTCCCATAAACTTAACACCACCATGGCTTGATGTTGCTCTTGGGGTGGTTCATGACCTGTGAGGATTAGTGCTGTGCGTGGCAGCTATAGCGCTTACAAGATGGTGTGGCGCATCTTAACCACCATGAGGGATGAGTTGTTGACGCTCTGAGTTGAGCTGTCAGCTCTTAATTTCACGGGTATGGGGCAGGCGCCGCCCTGCCCTTTGCCCCTTATCCCAATGCAACCATCTCCACGGCCCCTTACCACCGGCAATGCTGCTCACCAAGCCCCTTTCTTGCAGTAGTTGCTGTTGCTGCTGCTTTCCCCCTGTACCTATGCGTACAAACGCCCAAAATACCAGACTCTACCCTAAGTTGGATGGAGACCCAAAAGTAGCTTCGTCCCCTGCCAGCACGCACATAAGCAGAAGTTAGGGCACTTGCCGCTAGCCAACTCAGGTTAGGGTTGGGCTGCTCGCCACCACATGCAAAGAAGCGCCAAAATATCAGGCATAACAAGCATTAGCCGCGCTCCGCTCGCCCTAATAGCACCGCTGCCCCACCAGCGTCACCTCTTCCTCAAACTGCTCGCCTCGGCCACCGCCTCTTTGCTGCAAACGGCTCCACCTCCCAAAATTTTTTCAACTTTTTTTGCTACTTATTGATACAGCGTCCTGATTACAAAGCACCTTTTTCTACATTTTGTCGCGCATCTTGCGCCACCCGCCACCTCCTTCTTTCCAGCCTTGATCATAAGGGCTTTTTGCCCGCGCCGCTGCGTAGCTCTTGCCGCAAGGGCAAAGCAAAACCACCCAGTAAGCTGCAACCTGTAGGCTATGCAGTGCATGTGCGCTTGCCGAGCCTGCTCACTACTAAGCGCTTACCTGTGGACTTTTAGCGCGTAGCGCCTCTGCAACATCGCCATAATTACCTACTGCTAACAGTCCCGTCACTGGCTATAGCTACTGCCTATTTTCCTCTCCCCCACCGTGCCTCACGCTCAGACCTCAAGGTGCAGCTCAACTGCATAGCGCGCAAAAGGGCCATCCTGCGCCATATTCCACCGTCCTGAGCCCCATTTCCCGTGATGGATGTCTGATATTTGTGAACTACGCAAAATCTGCAGGGTTTCGCTAGGCGCATTTGCTTATGATGACAATCACTGTTAGGAGGGTTTTACCATGCTGAATGCCGACGTTGTCATCATCGGAGGCGGTGCCACTGGTGCTGGCATCTTAAGAGATCTCTGTTTGCGTGGCGTCAAAGCAATCTTAGTGGAGCGTGGCGATTTAGGCTGTGGTACCAGCTCGCGCTTCCATGGTCTCTTACACTCCGGTGCCCGCTATGCGGTACGTGACCGCCATGCAGCGGTGGAGTGCATTGAAGAAAACACTATCTTACGTCGCATCGCCAAGTCCTGCGTCGAGCCTATTTCCTCCATCTTCATCCGTACTCCAGAAGACGATCCTGACTACGAAGAGCTGTGGGTTTCCTCCTGCCGCGCTGCCGGTATCTCTGCTCAACCCCTGACGATTGAGCAAGCCCTCGAAATGGAACCAAACCTCTCGCCAAAGATTCAGTCGGCATATCTTTGTCCAGGTGCAGCCATCGACGGCTTCCGCCTCTTATGGCACATCTTCGATAGCGCCAAGAAGTTAGGTGGTCAGGTACTCACCTACACTAATGTCATTGGCATCGACACCCAAAACGGCAAGGTCGAAGGCATCACCGTGCAAGACAAGTTCACGCACGAGACCTACAAGATCGCCTGCAACTACCTGATCAATGCCACCGGCCCATGGTGCGCGCGCGTCGCTTCCCTTGCTGGTATCGACATCAACATTAAACCTTCCAAGGGCACCTTAATCGCCTTTAACCACCGTATCAGCACCAACGTCATCCACCGTCTGCACAAGCCAGCCGATGCTGATATCTTTGTGCCACACGGCACCGTGACCATCTTAGGCACCACCTCGATGGATGCCGATCCAGATGACACCTCCACCACCCAACAGGAAGTGGAAGAGATGATGGCCATCGGTCGCGCTACCTTTGAGAATCTCGACAGTTACCGTATCTTGCGTGTCTTTGCCGGTTGCCGTCCTCTCTACGCTGGTGACGATAAGAACGCCTCAGGTCGTGCTGTCTCACGTGACTTTGTGGCCTTAGAGCACGGCCCACGCGACGGCCTTGATAACTTCATGTCGGTGTGCGGCGGTAAGTTCACCACCCACCGCCAGATGGCCGAAAAAGTCTGTAATATCGTTTGCCCAATCTTAGGCAACCACGAGCCTTGCACCACCGCCAAGATTCCTTTAGATGCGGAGCCGGATCCAGCCTTAATGGAAAAGGCCCGTCAGGTCTTCCCAAGCTACGGCACCAAGCTCTCCTTTAACCGCCAAGGCGCGGAGCGCTTTGCCACTATCGTCAAGAAGATCGAAGAGGATAGCGATCAGGGCGAGATCATCTGCGAGTGTGAAAACGTCACCCGTGCGGAAATTGAGATGGTTGCTAAAGAGAGCACCACGCACTCGATCTCCGATCTGCGCCGTCGTACCCGCTTAGGTATGGGCACCTGCCAAGGTACCTTCTGCACCTACCGTGCGGTGGGCACCGTGCAGGAGGTAACCGATACGTGGACGGGCAACACTAAGGATCTGTTTAAGGAGTTCCTTGAGGCTCGCTGGAAAGGCATTCGTCCGGTGATGTGGGGTAACCAGATTAAGGACGTGGAGCTGACCCGTGGTATTTACGAGGTGTCACTGAACATCAACCACGAGGACGACCTCGCCTTAGCCCTGCAAGAGCAGAAGCAAGAGCAAGGCAAGCCACAAACACCACCACAGGCGGCGGCAGCTGCTGTTAAAACAGCTCCGGTAGAGCCAGCGCCAAAGGCCACAGCGCCTGCTACAGCAGCGCCTGCTGCTACGGCCGCGCCAGCTGCTGAGAGCAAGGCCGCCCCTGCCGAGAAAAAGAGCACGCCTAAAGCGAGTACAACCAAGATTGCGGTGAAAACTAAGAGAAAGACTTCCACTCACGCCAGCAGCAAGGAGGGCAAATAATGGCTAAAGTGCTAGTAGTTGGCGCAGGTATCTCCGGCCTGCTCGCTGCTTGTTTTGCTGCTGACAAGGGTCACGACGTCAAGGTCTTAGCTTACGGCCAAGGCGCCCTGACGGTGGCCGGTGGCATCATCGACTTATACGGCTATGACGAGCAAGGCAATCTCGTCACTGATCCGCTGCAACACATTGCGACGCTGCCCAAGACCCACCCTTATGCCTTAATGGGCGCGCAGCGTGTTGAGGAGAGCCTCGAGGCCTTTAAGCAGCTGACCGCCTCTCAGGGCTATCACTACTATGGTGATGGCCACCACCAACAGCGCGTCCCTACGGCCATTGGCTCTTTTAAGCCATCGTGCTTAATTCCACAAACCATTGATGGTAGCGCCGCTTTCGACCGCCCAAAGATCGTGGTGGTCGGCTTTAACCTCCTTAAGGACTACTATCCAAAGCTCATTGCCAAAAATCTCCACCACTTCTTTGGCAAACTCAAGGAAGTCACCATTGAGGAGATCACGCTGCAATGGCCAACCGGTCGTGGCTACCGTGATGTGAGCGCGCTGGATTTAGCCCGCGATTTAGAAACCAGCGTCGGTCAGCTCAACTTTATCAACCAGTTAAAAGGCAAGGTCGGCCCTGACTGCGCGGTGATCATTCCCCCAATCTTAGGTGAGCGCCCAGAGCTCTCCGCTTCTATCCAGCAAAAGCTGGAGCAAGAGCTCGACACCAAGCTCATTGAGGTCTCGGCCATTCCGCCATCGGTAACCGGCTTACGCCTTGACCTCCTCTTACACCGCGCCTGCGAACAAAAGCACGTGACCGTGATCGATAAGGCCCAAGCTATTGGCTTTACTGGCCTTAAAGCTACCGCTGAGAATCTTGCGGGCAAGCGCGATCCCTACGGCCCTGTACCAGGTATCTGCAAGAGCCTGATTACCGGTGGCTATGGCCGCGAGCGTGAGTATGCGGCTGATGCCTTTATTATTGCCACTGGCGGTGTCTTTGGCTCGGGCTTAGTGAGCTCCATGGGCCAGATGTACGAGCCTATTTTTGACCTGCGCGTACCTGTACCGCACGAGCAAAAGGATTGGTCACACCAATACCTCTTCTGTGGTAAGCCACAGCCATTTGCCTCCTATGGCGTGGCCGTTAACAAGCATTTACAGCCAATTGACCCTGAGGATCCTGACGAGCACGTCCTCTTCCACAACGTGCAGTTTGTGGGACGCAGCTTACGGGGCTATGACTTCTGTTTTGAGAAGTCGGGTAATGGCGTGGCGGTAACTACGGCCTACCATGCGGTGTGCGAATTAGAGCGTAACTTAAAAGAGAGCGCGGACGTGATGGCCCGTGCAGCACGCTACTAGGAGGGTGGCAGCGATGGCTTCTATCATTAAGCACGACAATCCAGATGCATGCGTCAGCTGCAATATCTGTCTTACGGCCTGCCCTGTGGCCAAAGCCACCCGTCTGTACCGTGGTCCAAAGCTCAATGGCCCTGCGCTGACGCGTCTCCGCTTACTGGTGCAAGAGAACGATGACCCTATGGTCAAGTTCTGCTCCAACTGCAAAAACTGCGATCGCGTATGCCCTAATGGCACCTCCATTTCGGCCTTTAACATGAAGGCCCGTGCTGACTACTTTAAGCACAACCCACACGATCAGGCGGACTTAATCTTAAGCCGCAATGAGACGCTGGGTAAGCTCATGACCTCCATTCCTTTCATCTCTGGTCCCATTGCCAACATCGGCATGAAGGTCGCCACGGCCACCAAGATGATTGAGAAATTTGGTGTGAGCACCATGGCGCCGCTGCCGAAGTACGCCACCATGCCGCTCAAGCTGCGCGCTAAGCTCGTAAAGCAGCCATCTTGCCCAACCAAGGTGCTGTTCTTTCCTGGCTGCTACGTCAACTACAACGAGCCAGAGCTGGGTGTGGCCCTCATTGATGTCTTAAACCGCAACAATGTTGAGGTCATTATCGACCCACGCTTAAGCTGCTGCGGCTCGCCAATCCTCTCCACGGGCTATTTAGACGAGGTTGAAAAGCACGCCCGCAAGAACGTGGCGGTGCTTAAGGAGTATGCCGACAAGGGCATCGACATCGTCACCACCTGCACCACCTGCTCACTGTTTTTAAAGCAGGAGTATGAGGAGCTCTTTAACCTGCCTGAGGTGCACGCTTACGCGCCACGCGTCTATGAGGCCATGGAATACCTCATGATGCGCAACTCCAAGGGCTTCTTTGTGAAGAGCTTTGCGCCATTAGGTGGCCGCAAGGTGGCCTACCACACGCCTTGCCACTTAAAGGTACAGGGCATGGGCCGTCCTACCTTAGATGTGCTGCGCTTTGTGCCTGGAGTTGAGGTCGAGGATCTCAATGCTGGCTGCTGCGGCTTATCGGGCGTCTACGGCTACAAGAAGGAGACGGCCGCCATTGGCCGCGAGATTGGCTCCAATCTGCGCCAGAAGCTCAAGAGCAGTGCGGCTGACGTGGGCATTTGCGAGTGCAATATCTGCCGCTTGCAGATGCAAAATGGCACCGCGAAAAAGGCCATTCACCCACTGTACCTGCTCGTCGAGAGCTACGAGAAGCGCGCTAAGAGCAGTCGCTAAGCGGAGCTGAGCAAAGCTACGCTACGCTAAGCTCTAGCGGCATTCACGCCGCGCAGTACCCAAAGTGGTTTGGGCATTAAGGCCCCACCGTTTCGTTCTTTGTTTTCTCGAGGCGCGATCAGCCACATCCCACCACTCCCACCACGCCGCTCGGTGGTGGGAAGGTAGGGAGGTAAGGAGGCAGGAAACACCTGCTTACCACTCTACAGCTCGCTTTAGCACTCCTGCTGATCGCTCACTACTCCCGCGCCTCTGCGTTGTTCTTTCTGTAAGACTAAGCGCGCAGTTAAGTGATAACTCCCCTCTTTTGCCGGTGCAGTGCGAAGACGGGTCGCGGTGCTCATGCAACGTAAGCCGCGCTTATTTAAGTTTTGTCTATAAAAATGTGGTCTTGCTCTTCTTTGCGCTTATTTCGGGGCAAGGCGACATGAAGGAGAAATTAGTCTATGGCCAAGTATGTCATGGCGCTGGACGCTGGTACCACCAGCAATCGCTGCATTTTGTTTAATCAAAAGGGCGAGATTTGCTCGGTGTCGCAGCGTGCTTTTACCCAGTACTTTCCAAAGCCAGGTTGGGTAGAGCACGATGCGGACGAGATCTGGGCAACCCAATTAGGTGTAGCGGTTGAGGCCTTAAACAAGATTGGCGCTACCGCTGACGACATCGCTGCCATTGGTATTACCAATCAGCGTGAGACCGCCATTGTCTGGGACAAGACCACTGGTCAGCCTGTTTATCACGCCATTGTGTGGCAATGCCGTCGTACTTCGGCCTACTGCGACGAGCTCAAGGCTAAGGGCTTAACGGACAAATTCCGTGAGAAGACCGGCCTTGTGATCGACGCCTATTTCTCTGCGACGAAGTTAAAGTGGATCCTCGACAATGTCGATGGTGCTCGTGAGCGTGCTGAGAAGGGTGAGCTCTTATTCGGTACGGTTGATTCGTGGCTCATCTGGAAGTTAACCAAGGGTAAGGTGCACGTTACTGACTACTCCAATGCTTCCCGCACCATGCTCTTTAACATCAACACCCTGCAATGGGATGATGAGATCTTACAAGAGCTCAACATTCCACGCTGCATGCTGCCAGAGGTGAAGCCATCGAGCTGCGTCTATGGCACCACTGACTACTTTGGTGGCGAGATCAAGATTGCAGGTGCTGCTGGTGACCAGCAATCGGCTCTGTTTGGTCAGACCTGCTTTAAGCCAGGTGAGGCCAAGAACACCTATGGCACGGGCTGCTTCCTCTTAATGAACACCGGCACGAAGCCAGTGTTCTCGAAGAATGGTCTGGTGACGACCATTGCATGGGGCTTAAATGGCGAGGTCAACTACGCCTTAGAGGGCTCGATCTTCGTGGCTGGTGCGGCGATTCAATGGCTGCGTGATGAGATGCGTCTCATTGATTCGGCGATTGACTCGGAGTACATGGCCTCCAAGGTTAAGGACACCAACGGCTGCTACGTGGTGCCAGCCTTTACGGGCTTAGGTGCACCACACTGGGATCAATACGCGCGTGGCATCATTGTGGGTATCACCCGTGGTGTGAACAAGTCGCACGTGATTCGCGCTACTTTAGAGTCGCTGGCTTTCCAGACCAATGACGTGTTACAGGCGATGAAGGCTGACTCGGGCATTGAGCTGCAAGCGTTAAAGGTTGACGGTGGTGCCAGTGCCAACAATCTGTTAATGCAGATTCAGTCTGACATTATCGCTGCGCCAGTGTTACGTCCACGCTGCGTTGAGACCACGGCTATGGGTGCTGCTTACTTAGCAGGCTTAGCAGTGGGCTATTGGGCCAGCAAGGAAGACGTGGTCAACAACTGGGCTATTGATCGCACCTTTGTGCCAGCGATTAGCGACTCTGAGCGCGTGAAGAAGATCAAGGGCTGGAACAAGGCCTTAACGTACTCCTATGGCTGGGCCAAGGACGAGGAGGAATAAGGGGATTACCCTTTAGTTTCTCTCTTGCTGCCTCGCAAGCAGGAAGGCAGCAAAACTTGCGGTCTTGCAATGAGGCCGCAAGGGCAAGCACCGCAGCTGGAAAGAGCTAGCCTCAAAGATAGCCCAATAGCTAGCACCAGAGCTAGCACCAGCGGCGGGCTTGCCACAACCGCTACTATGCACTGATCTTTTTGCTCCCGCATCTACCAGAGTACCGTTCAACCTCCACTTCCCTACGCACAAGTGAGCTCTTTTTTCTGACCGTTTAGAGCCAGCCGCTCTTGATCACCTACAAGAATGGCAAGGGATTCTTGCGCCTTATGGCAGGCACACCCCCCCAAACAAAGCGCTTAAAAACGGCATTTTCAGAGATACGGAGCTTGAGTGGTGGCGTGAGGCGTAAGCACAAGTTACGAGAACGATGGCACTGGTAAGAGGCCAAGAGCAGCGCTCGTAGTAACGCACATGCGGAGTTTAAGCATAGGAGAAACGCTTATGCTGCCATATATTTGCGAGTTTGTAGGCACCGCCCTCCTGATCTTATTAGGTGCGGGCGTCGTCGCTAACGTCAACTTAACCAAGTCAGGCATGAAGGGCGGTGGTGTGGTCGTGATCACCGTAGCGTGGGGTCTGGCGGTTATGCTGCCAGCCTTTACCTTTGGTGCCGCGTCGGGTGCGAGCTTTAATCCAGCTTTAACCGTAGCCTTAGCCGTTAATGGCACCTTCCCATGGGCGATGGTACCAGGCTACATCATTGCGCAAATTGCGGGTGCCTTTGTGGGTGCGTCGATTGTGATTTTACTGTTTAAGGATCACTTAGACGCCGAAGAGAACCCAGCGGTGAAGTTAGGTGTGTTCTGCACCTCGCCATCGATGCCAAACTTATTCCGCAACTTTATGTCGGAGTTAGTGGGCACCTTTGTGTTAGTGTTCACGATTTTAGGCATTGGACAGGTACCAGGCATAGCAGGTGGTGTGGACAAGCTTTTAGTGTTTGGCATCATCGTGTCGATTGGTATGTCGTTAGGTGGCTTAACTGGATACGCCATCAACCCAGCTCGTGACTTTGGTCCACGCTTAGCCCACTTCTTACTGCCAATTAAGGGCAAGGGCCCTTCCAACTTCAAGTACGGTTTATCCGTGCCATTCATTGCCCCATATGTAGGTGGCATTTTAGCAGTCTTACTCTACAAGGCCATTCCATGGGCCCAAGCAGCGGCCTAAGCGCAGGCGCTGTGCGGTAGCGTCACCTCCAGACGCTGCTCAACGTGGCTCTGCTTTGAGAACGAGCAGAGCGCGTGAACTCCTTATATCACCCGAGGGGAGCAGGCGGCTATGGCTGTCAGCTCCCCTTTTTTCTGGCTCTGCCGTTGTTTTTTTTTTTTTTTTTTTTTTCACGTGAAACACAAGGGCAAAGCTACTACTCTGCGCCAGTGCACAGCCCAGAGCATAGAGCGCAGCGGCAGCTGCAACAGCAGCGACAGCGATGGCTGCTGCCCTTTTACTCCTACCCCACCACCCACGCAAAGCGGCTCGTGGCTACCACCTGTGGCCACAGATTCTCGTTATATTCCAGCCATGAATCAGCCGTGGGTAGCAGCGGCTTGATCCCCTCTTTTGCCGCAGGCGTCAGCTTGCTCTCTTCTATAAAGCCCAGTGTTGGCACGGCAAACAGCTGTAACTGCTTGAGCTGCTTTTGCAGTTTCTCTGGCATGAGGCGCTCAGGAACATCAGCACCTTGGATCGCTGTAGTGCCCTGAGACGCAGCATGGTTAGCGCCTTTTACCGTAAAGCAGGCCTGTACTGGCAGCTCTAAATCCGCTGCAGTCAGTAAGAGATTCAGCCACTGCTCACATGACCACCAATACTCGCAACTGCGCGCCGCGTAATCCCAGTCAAAGTTAAAGTTTACGGACAAGAGCATGCTCGGCGCGGCCGCTGTAGAGACGTCCTCTGTCGCTGCGTCCTCTAGCACCCAGCCTAAAGGATCTAAGACCGCGCAAGGCTCACGACGGCTCTTTGTTAAGAGCTGTAAGATCTCCATAAAGCCTGTAAGCTGCCAGCTACTACCACTACGCTTACTTGCGTCACGCAGGCCGTATTTCGCAGCGGCTTGGCCACAGAGCAAGAGCTCACAACCATGTAGCGTAGCCCACTGCACCAGCGCCGCAGAGAGCTGCTGCAGCGCTGGCCCTGAGATATATGCGGGAATATTGATGGGGCCATACTCAGAAGCCGCGCTGGCCTCCTTAAGGCAGGTGAGCGGATCACGGGCTGCAAGAGCCACGGCTGGGCCCATAAGAACCAGACGCTGTGGACTAAGCGCGGTTAGAGTAGGCAGCAGTACTGTCTGCCATTGCGGGTGCAAAAGCGAGGTGCTCAGCACTAAGGACGTGTGAGGGCGAGTCATGATTTTCCTCTACAGAGTCAGAGGCCCAGGTTAGGAATACGGAGGGAGCTGATGGAGCAGCGCATGTCGCTCTCTGTGGTGACGTGAAGATACGGCTTGCCTCAAGATAGCGGCGCCGCTTATCCCTAGGAGTACGTACACAGCTTTGAGCCACAGGGGGATGCAGCCATTAACCTGAGTGCAGCCCCCTGCCCACCCTCAAGAGGGCGGCACGGCCCTGTAACGCCAGCGGTGCCAGCGGTAAGTCGCATCCAATTCTGCCCCAAAACAACAAAAGCCACTGTGCTCACAGGATGCTCTCCCATAACCACAGTGGCTTTCCTTACACGGCGTGCGGCTTACACCGCACACCCAGTACGCAGTTGCCTACTAAATAGGGCTGTCGTTGTCAGAGAAGCTGCCAGCAAAGCTCATGTTCTCTAAAGCCTCGCCAATCTGCTTCTCCACCTCAGTGTTCGATACCGAGGTGTCCACGCTGTCAGCGTGCATGCGCGCGCGGGCAATCTCCTCACGACGCTGCTGGTGGTACTTAAAGCCCGTACCAGCAGGAATGAGACGACCCACAATCACGTTCTCCTTGAGGCCACGCAGCTCGTCAACCTTACCAGCCACAGAGGCCTCAGTTAACACACGCGTCGTCTCTTGGAAGGATGCAGCAGAAATGAACGACTCAGTCGACAGCGAAGCCTTGGTTAAGCCCATCAGAATGTGACGATACTTCACCTCACGCTTGCCCTCCGCACGCAGACGCTCATTGACCGTCTTCACGTGCGAAACTTCAGCCTGCTCTTCCTTTAAGAACTCAGTGCTATCACCTGGGTCCAACACCTCGCACTTGCGTAACATCTGACGCACAATCACTTCAATGTGCTTGTCGTTGATCTTCACGCCTTGCAGACGATACACGTCTTGCACTTCGTTCACGATGTAGTTGGCCACGGCGTTCACACCGCGCAGTCTTAAGATGTCGTGTGGCGACTCTGGGCCTTCAGCAATCACCTCACCCTTCTGCACCTTTTCGCCCTCAAACACATTGAGGTTGCGCGATAAGGCGATCATCTCTTCGTACTGCTCTAATGGTGCACCCGTCTCATCCAAACTACCAGGCTCTGGCGTGATGATCAGACGACGCTTGGACTTGGTCTCCTTACCAAAGGATACCGTACCCGAGATCTCAGCTAAGATCGCAGCTTCCTTAGGAGCACGCGCCTCAAAGAGGTCAGCAACACGTGGCAGACCACCGGTAATATCCTTCGTACCACCAGCTTGCTGTGGAATACGAGCAATAATGTCACCGATGTTCACCTCAGCACCATCGAGCAACTGCACAATGGCCTTGCCTTGGAGCATGTACTGCGCTGGCACGCTCGTACCAGGAATCAGCACGTCATTGCCATCGTCGTCCACAATCTTCACCGCAGGACGCTTGTCGCGGCCTTGAGCTGGACGGGCGGCAATCTCACGCACCTCCATCGAGGAGATACCTAAGGCCTCGTCCTCTTTCTTATCGACGGTCACACCCTCGATAATGTCGATGAACTTAATGTGGCCATACACCTCGGAAATAATTGGGTGGGTGTGTGGATCCCAACGAGCGACCACGGTGCCCGCCTTGACCTCTTCGCCATCCTTGACCTCAAAGATAGCGCCGTAAGGGATCTTGTGGCTTTCCTTCGAGGCACCAAACTCGTCCATCACCAAGAGCTCAGACTGACGGGAAGTCACCACTTCCTTGCCATCGGTGTTGGTTACGGTCTTGGAGTTTAAGATGCGAATGGTACCGGAGTTCTTCACCGTCGCACCCGACTCAGCTACAGCACGCGACGCCGCACCACCAATGTGGAAGGTACGCATCGTCAGCTGGGTACCAGGCTCACCGATCGACTGGGCCGCGATAACGCCCACCGCCTCACCGGCGTTCACTAAGTGACCACGTGCCAGATCGCGACCGTAGCAGCGTGCGCACACACCATACTTGGTGTTGCAGGTGATAGGCGAACGCACCTTCACCCTCTCGATCTTGAACTCCTCAAGAATCGAGCAGCACTTCTCGTCTAAGAGCGTACCAGCTGCAATCAGCACTTCCTTCGAGCCTAGACGTAAGACGTCGTCAGCTAAGGTACGACCTAAGACACGATCGCGCAGGTTCTCGATCACGTCACCACCACTAACGTGTGGCGTAATCTCAAGGCCATTGGTGGTACCGCAGTCTTCCTCGGTAATCACCAGATCCTGAGCCACGTCCACTAAGCGGCGAGTTAAGTAACCGGAGTTAGCGGTCTTTAAGGCCGTATCAGCTAAGCCCTTACGTGCACCGTGGGTGGAAATGAAGTACTGCTGTACGTTCAGACCCTCACGGAAGTTAGCGATAATTGGGGTCTCAATAATGGAACCGTCTGGGGTAGCCATCAGACCACGCATACCAGCTAACTGACGAATCTGGGCTGGCGAACCACGCGCACCGGAGTCAGCCATCATGTAGATGCTGTTGAAGGAAGCTTGCTTCTCTTCCTCACCTAAGATGTTGACGCCAGTCTCCACCGACAGGTTGGCCATCATGGCCTTCATCACCTTGTCGTTGGCATTCGACCAAATGTCGATGACCTTGTTGTAGCGCTCGCCTTGGGTGATCTGACCGTTGTCGTACTGCTGCTGAATCGACATCACTTCCTTCTGCGCAGCAGCGATAATGGTCTGCTTCTCCTTAGGGATCAGCATGTCATCAACGCACACCGACGAGCCGGAAATAGCAGCGTTGCGGAAACCGGTGTACATTACACGGTCAGCAAACATCACGGTGTCCTTGAGGCCTAAGAGGCGATAGCAGGTGTTGAGCAGAGCTGCAATGCGCTTCTTGCCTAAAGGCTGGTTGGAGACCTTGGTGAACCAATCCTTGTGCGAGAGGATCTCACGGATGTTCTCCTGCGTTACACCCTCAACTGGTGGGTCAATGGTGTCGTAGGACATACCACGTGGCAGGATTAAGGAGAGGATGGCGCGGCCAATGGTGGTGAGACGAATCTCGCTCTTGTCCACAAACTCGCCGGTCTCTGGGTTCTTCTCCGTAAAGGAGATACGGCAAGCCACACGGGCTTGCATGTCAGCCACACCGCCCTTGTAGACGCGCTCGGCCTCATAGGCATCGGCCAGAATCATGCCCTCACCACGTGCCCCCACACGCGACTTGGTCATGTAGTACAAACCTAACACCACGTCTTGCGCTGGCACGATGATAGGATCACCGGAGGCAGGCGAGAGGATGTTGTTGGTCGACATCATTAACGCACGGGCCTCTAATTGGGCCTCTAAGGTTAATGGAATGTGCACGGCCATCTGGTCGCCGTCGAAGTCGGCGTTAAAGGCAGGGCAGACCAGAGGGTGCAGACGGATAGCCTTACCCTCAATTAAGATAGGCTCGAAAGCCTGAATGCCCAGACGGTGCAGCGTAGGGGCGCGGTTTAAGAGCACTGGGTGCTCGCGGATCACCTCGTCGAGCACATCCCAAACGATGGCATCCTCGCGCTCCACCATCTTCTTGGCGGCCTTGATGGTAGCGGCGTGACCACGCATCTCTAAGCGGCCGTAGATGAATGGCTTGAAGAGCTCTAAAGCCATCTTCTTTGGCAGACCGCACTGGTGCAGACGCAGGTTAGGACCGCAGGTAATCACGGAACGACCGGAGTAGTCCACGCGCTTACCTAAGAGGTTCTGACGGAAGCGGCCTTGCTTACCCTTGATCATGTCAGCAAGGGACTTTAAAGGACGCTTGTTCGAGCCAGAAATGGCACGACCACGACGGCCGTTATCCATCAGGGCATCAACCGACTCCTGCAGCATGCGCTTTTCATTGCGCACGATGATCTCAGGGGCGACGAGGTCGAGTAAGCGCTTTAAGCGGTTGTTACGGTTGATGACGCGACGATAGAGGTCATTTAAGTCGGAGGTAGCGAAACGACCGCCATCTAATGGCACTAATGGACGCAGATCAGGTGGCAGCACTGGCAGCACCGTGAGGATCATCCACTCTGGCTTGTTGCCCGAGTGCACGAAGGCCTCCATGAGCTTTAAGCGCTTGGCCAGCTTCTTACGATTGGATTCAGAGGCGGTGGTCTCTAAGGTCTCGCGTAAGGACACGATCTCGTCTTCGAGATTCATACCCTGCAAGATCTCTAAGATAGCCTCAGCACCCATCTTGGCGCTGAAATCATCGCCAAAGAGCTCAAGGGCGTTCATGTACTCTTCTTCGGTTAAGAGTTGACGCTCCTTAAGCTCGGTCATGCCAGGATCGGTGACGACGTAGCTCTCAAAGTAGAGCACGCTCTCGATGTCGCGCAGCTTCATGTCGAGGATGAGGCCGATACGCGATGGCAGCGACTTTAAGAACCAGATGTGAGCCACTGGGGAAGCAAGCTCGATGTGGCCCATACGCTCACGGCGCACCTTGGCCTGAGTGACTTCCACGCCGCACTTATCGCAGATAGTGCCACGGTGCTTTAAGCGCTTGTACTTACCGCATAAGCACTCGTAATCCTTGACAGGGCCAAAGATCTTAGCGCAGAAGAGGCCGTCACGCTCTGGCTTAAAGGTACGGTAGTTGATGGTCTCTGGCTTTTTCACTTCGCCGTAAGACCAAGCACGAATCATCTCTGGGGAGGCCAGGCCAATCTTGATGGCGTCGAAGTCTTCCAGCTTTTGCTTTAAGGCATTGTTGCTGCGGTTAGCCATCTTGCCTAAGGAATCCGAGATGTTGAGATCTAAGAAGTCATCATCTCGCGGGCCATTGGCTTGACTATTAAAGCCCCCGTAGAGGGCATTGTCTTGACCATTATCTTGGATGCTCAAAACAGTTTCTCCTGCTAAGAGTGTGATTGTGGGCGGCCCATCTTACCCCTGAGGTCGCAGGTGGTAATGCGGCCGTCCTGGCCTTACAGGGGAGGCACTAGTGCCCACCCTGCATGGTCTTAATCGCGCTGTGCCCCCAAGAGCCCTCACAGAAGGCTTGGGATGTGAGGTGATGGGAGCTGAGGGGTGGGGAGGGGCCCCGCTGGGCCCTTGCACCGCTCACAGCGCGATTACGGCAAATTAATCCTTACGCACCAGGTCAATGTTGATACCCAGCGAACGAATCTCGCGCAGTAACACATTGAACGACTCTGGAATGCTCGCTTCCATCTTGTAAACGCCATCGACGATGTTCTTGTACATCTTCGTTCTGCCGTTCACATCGTCCGACTTCACAGTCAGCATCTCACGTAAGGTGTAAGCAGCACCGTAAGCCTCTAAGGCCCACACTTCCATCTCACCGAAGCGCTGGCCACCAAATTGAGCCTTACCGCCTAATGGCTGCTGCGTTACTAAGCTGTACGAACCAGTCGAACGGGCGTGCATCTTGTCGTCGACTAAGTGGTTGAGCTTTAACATGTACATGTAGCCCACGGTGACCTTACGCTCGAAAGCACGACCAGTGGTGCCGTCAAATAAGGTCATCTGACCGGACTTAGGCAGACCTGCTAACTCTAAGAGCTCCTTAATGGACTCCTCAGTCGCACCGTCAAACACTGGGGTCGCCACTGGCATGCCCTGACGTAAGTTCTGCGCTAAGGTCATCACCTGCTCATCACTCATGGCAGAGATGTCCACCTTCTGCGAGGTGTCACCTAAGTCGTAGATCTTCTGTAAGAGCTCACGCAGCTCGCTCATGGCGCGCTGCTCCACCAGCATTTGGTTAATCTTGTCACCGATGCCCTTGGCCGCTAAGCCTAAGTGCACCTCAAGCACCTGACCGATGTTCATACGCGAAGGCACGCCTAATGGATTTAACA
The DNA here is from genome assembly GCA_949286015.1 of uncultured Succinivibrionaceae bacterium. Taxonomy (GTDB): domain Bacteria; phylum Pseudomonadota; class Gammaproteobacteria; order Enterobacterales; family Succinivibrionaceae; genus Anaerobiospirillum. Next base: position 18,672 of record CASEBB010000032.1, read on the forward strand.
CAATGTCCATTGGCTTGCCGTTCTCGTCAAATGGCATGTCCTCGATAGGGCAGATCTTGGAGATCACACCCTTGTTACCGTGACGACCGGCCATCTTGTCACCAGGCTGGATGCGGCGCTTCACGGCGAGGTAGACCTTTACGATCTTGAGCACGCCAGGGGTTAAGTCATCACCCTCCGTCACCTTCTGACGAATGGCCTCAAACTTCTCCTTGTACTCAGCACGGAACTCGTCTAACTGGTTAGCGATGTTCTCCAGCTCGCGCATGCAGGAATCATCATCAACGCGCTGTAAGAAGACCTCAGAATCAGAGAGGCGGTCAACCTCAGACTGCGACATACCAGCACGCACCAGCACCGCACGCGCTTGGCTGACGAGGCCAGCCGTTAAGAAGGCGAACTCGTCGTCCAAGTCCTTACGGGCCTTGGTCAGCTGCATCTCCTCAATTTCTAAGGCACGGGCATCCTTCTCCACACCATCACGGGTAAAGACCTGCACGTCCACCACGGTACCGGAGACACCGTTAGGTACGCGAGTCGAAGAGTCCTTCACTTCAGAGGCCTTCTCACCGAAGATGGCGCGTAAGAGCTTCTCTTCTGGGGTTAATTGGGTCTCACCCTTTGGCGTAACCTTACCGACCAGAATGTCGCCACCGACCACCTCAGCACCGATGTAGACGATACCGGACTCATCTAACTTCGATAAGGCGGACTCACCGACGTTAGGGATGTCAGCGGTGATCTCCTCAGGTCCTAACTTGGTGTCACGGGCGACGCAGGAGATTTCCTGAATGTGAATCGTGGTTAAACGATCCTGAGCAGCCACACGCTCGGAGACTAAGATGGAGTCCTCGTAGTTGTAGCCGTTCCATGGCATGAAGGCCACGCGTAAGTTCTGACCTAAGGCCAGCTCACCTAAGTCGGTGGAGCTACCGTCAGCTAACACGTCACCAGCAGAGACACGCTCACCTGGATCGACGCAAGGACGCTGGTTGATGCAGGTGTTTTGGTTCGAGCGGGTGTACTTGATGAGGTTGTAGATGTCAATACCGGCATCGTGATCACCTTGGATCTCATCGGCGTTGACACGCACCACGATACGCGCACCATCGACGTGATCGATGATACCGCCACGGCGGGCGATGATGGCCACACCGGAGTCCACAGCCACAGCGCGCTCCATACCCGTACCCACGAAAGGCTTTTCCGAGCGCACGGTTGGCACCGCCTGACGCTGCATGTTTGCACCCATAAGGGCACGGTTAGCGTCATCGTGCTCAAGGAACGGAATGAGGGCCGCTGCCACGGAAATAACCTGCTGTGGCGACACGTCCATGTACTGCACATCGGAGGCACGACGCACCGTAGACTCGCCCTTGTAACGGCACTGCACGTACTCGTCGATGATGTTGCCATCAGCGTCGAGGTCGGTGTTAGCCTGAGCGATCACGTACTGGCCTTCGTCGATAGCCGACAGGTACTCAAAGTCCTCGGAGACGTGCTTGTTGTTCACTGGACGGTATGGGGTCTCTAAGAAGCCATAGTCGTTGCAGCGGGCAAACACAGCCAAGGAGTTGATCAGACCGATGTTTGGACCTTCAGGGGTCTCAATTGGGCAGAGACGTCCGTAGTGGGTTGGGTGCACGTCACGCACTTCAAAGCCCGCACGCTCACGCGTTAAGCCACCTGGGCCTAAGGCGGAGATACGGCGCTTGTGGGTCACCTCAGACAGTGGATTGTTCTGATCCATGAACTGAGATAACTGCGAGGAGCCGAAGAACTCACGAATGGCAGCGGAGATTGGCTTGGCATTGATGAGCTCTTGTGGGGTGGTGCTGTCAAGATCGCCTAAGGAGAGGCGCTCTTTCACGGCACGCTCCACGCGCACTAAGCCGATACGGAACTGGTTCTCGGCCATTTCACCGACGGAGCGGATACGACGGTTGCCTAAGTGGTCGATATCGTCGATGGACTCCTTACCGTTACGGATGCGCACCAGATAACGCATTACCTTGATAATGTCGTTATGGGAGAGGGTGCCACGGTACATCTCATCGCGCTCGCGGATGAGATTTAATGGCTTGCCGCGCGAGGAGACGGAGGCGTCGATGTCCGCGATGTTGGCACTGCGGTTGGTTAAAGCCGTCAGTGGCAGCACGATGCAGCGCTCAATTTCCACACCGTTGGAGCCGTCGTTTGGCAGGATCTGCACCTTAGGGAAGATGAAGCGCTTGTTGGCCGGAATCATTGGATCCGGATTGTACTTGTAGATAAAGCTGTCGAGGAAGTCGAGGAGCTTATCGGCGCAGCGCTCAGGGTTAGGCACAGGGATGCACTTGCTCTCCTCTGGGTCTAAGTAAGAGCGGACGATGTTCACCACCTGTGGGAAGGCAGCGTAGACGTTGCCATTGACCACATAGACGCCGGTTTCAGGGCTGTTAACCTTGAAGTTTTCGTCGGCTAAGGCGCGCTCTAAGCCGGTCTGGAAGCGCTTGATTTCGACGAAGCGGGTGTCGAACTTCATGCGACCGACGGAGGATAAGTCGTAGCGATCCTCAGCAAAGAAGAGGTTGTGGAACAGAGCCTCAGCCGCCTCGGCCGTTGGTGGCTCACCTGGGCGCATCATCTTGTAGATCTCAAAGAGAGCAGCGATGCGGTCGGCCTCATCCGAGGAGAGGTCGCGGGTGGCGTCGTTACGCAGGGTATCGGCGATGAAGGAGCCCTCATCCACCTGCGAGGTGAAGAGGATCTCAAAGCGCTTTAAGCCCAGCTGGGCAATTAAAGGCAGACGGTCTAAGGTCAGTTCCGTGTTAGCGGCTAAGACGACGGTACCGTCCTTATCGCGGTAATCCTTAGCGATGACCTTACCGATGAGGTAGTCGGCTGGGATTTCGATAGAGGACTGCTTAGCCTTGCTCAGCTCGCGGATATGGCGAGCAGTGATCTTCTTACCGGCCTCGACTAAGAGCTTATCGTGTAAGAAGATATCGAATAAGGCGGTTTCACCGCGCAGGCGCTCTGGCACCAGCTCCATTAAGATGCGGCGGCCACGGATTTCGATGACGACGGTATCAAAGAAGAGATCTAAGATCTGCTCCGTGTTATAGCCTAAGGCGCGCAGGAGGACGGTAGCTGGGAGCTTACGGCGGCGGTCGATACGCACGAAGAGGTTATCGCGGTGATCGAACTCAAAGTCGAGCCATGAGCCACGGTAAGGGATGACGCGGGCGTTAAAGAGGACGCGGCCTGGGTGGGTCTTACCCTTGTCGTTATCGAAGAAGACACCAGGGGAGCGGTGTAACTGGGAGACGACGACACGCTCGGTACCATTGATGATGAAGGTACCGTTTTCGGTCATGAGCGGGATTTCGCCCATGTAGACTTCTTGATCAACCTTTTCCTTGACGGTCTTAGGGTTGGAATCCTTCTCGTAGCGGATGAGGCTGAGATTGACCTTTAAAGGAGCGCAGTAGGTGGTACCACGGATCATGCACTCTTGGACATCATACTTAGGCTCACCTAACTTAAAGCTGTTGTAGCACAGCTCAGCGTTACCCGAGTAGGACTTGATTGGGAAAACGCTCTTGAAGGCGGCGACGAGGCCGTTTTCGTTAAGTGGATCAGAGCTGATGAATTGTTTAAAGGAATCAAGCTGCACGGCGAGCAGGTAAGGTGTTTCGAGCACCTTAACTCTCTTACCGAAATCCTTGCGGATACGCTTTTGCTCAGTAAACGAGTAGACCATGGAATGGATTTCCTCAGGTTGATCTTTGTCGCGGTATGGGGCCGATGCAATCAGCTTTGGACCACGATTATCAGAGCACTTACGGCGCTACCGTCAAAGCGGCGCAAGGATCTGATAACGGAGTGTGGCTACAAGGGCAAAGCAGAGCTCAGAGGCACAGGGGAGTCGCAGGTGGTAGCAAGCAGGCACCAAGCGCGGAGGCTTGAAGGGGCTTAACTACTGCTGACTGCGGTGCTGGTCTTGCGTGTGAGGCACGTGATGCTAGCGAGGGAGTGGCCAAGGGGAAAGGGGTATGGGCGTGGGCCCATAGAGAGATGAAACCTTAGAAGGCGTGAGTGGCCTCAAGGTTTGCCTGTGGAGAAAGGATGCTGGGGCGGAAACGGTCACAAAAATCATTGAAAGTTTTGCACTTAAGGATGTGGTGTGATATTTTACAGCGCATCATCATGGGGAAGTAGCCGCAGGGCTTTTTACGGCGGAGGCGGCGGGGTGCACGAGGCACTAGGATCCAGACCAGATGATTACGGGGTAACGACCACGCAGCAGGGCCTAACGAGGCCAACAGCGTAAGGCGTGGCTTTAGGGCGTCCAGATGCTGTTTTACAAGGCAGCGGGACTGATCACGAGATAAGAGCGTGTTACAAGCGTAGTTTTGGGCGCCATGGGGTGCGCACAGGCACTAGGGCACACAGGCACGGGGCGCGGAATAGCCATAAGGCGTTAGGAAAACCTACGGCGTCAGAGAAGCCAAGGGCTTCAGGGAAGCCATGGCATCAGGGTCACGCTTGATACGGATAATGTGACCTGCTAGCGATAGCATGCAAGCTAGCATGGTGACAGAGCTGAGCTAGGCTCAACCCTGTCCACACAAGACGAGAAAAGCGGCAAACTCCCACGAAGAGATTCTGACTTGCGAGAAATTGCACCGCCTTTTTGAGGCGCCGAACCCGAGCCCTAGGTACCTAAGGCTCGGGTTACGGACAAGCAAGCGCAAAGAGACAAGCGCGAAGTTGATAGAGACTCTAGCTAAGCGCAAGGCCAAGGGCCGCCTACGCGGCCCTTGGCCCTGTCTCTAAGCTGCTTTGGCATTAAGCGTAAGGTCTTCTACCTTACAGCTTTTAGCCTGCAAGGCAAAGACGGTGATTATTCCACCACCACGGTAGCACCAGCCTCTTCGAAGGCCTTCTTCATGGCCTCGGCGTCTTCCTTGGACACGCCTTCCTTCACCTTGGTTGGAGCCTTCTCGACCAGATCCTTGGCTTCCTTTAAGCCTAAGCCGGTAGCGGTACGAACGGCCTTAATGACGGCGATCTTGTTAGCACCGACCTCCTTTAAGGTCACGTCGAACTCAGTCTTCTCCTCAGCGGCAGCAGCGGCGCCAGCGGCTGGGCCAGCAACAACAGCAGCAGCGGCGGAAACACCGAACTTCTCTTCCATTGCCTTGACGAGCTCAACGATCTCCATCACGCTCTTCTCAGCAATAGCATTAATGATCTCGTCGTTGGTTAAAGCCATTTTTAAATCTTCCTTTAAGAAAAATCGGCGGTGCTGTTGCAAAGCAACATCAACTTATCGGCAAAAAGCAATAAAACACGCCTCAAGTTGGCAAAAGCGCACCGAAAGGGGCGGTAGGTTTTATCCTACCTCTGGGTAACGCGCTCAGGCTCTTAAGCCTCTAAGCACACCAAGGAATTAAGCCTCGGCAGCTGGAGCAGCAGCGCCACCCTCTTGCAGCTTGTCGCCCAAAGCAGCCAGAGTACGAACGAGCTTGCCAGCGGCAGCCTCCTTCATGACAGACATCAGGCGAGCCAGAGCCTCGTCGTGAGTTGGCAAGGTGGCTAAAACGTCGATGTCCTTACCGTCGTAAAGGACGCCCTCGAAGGCTAAAGCCTTCACCGTGAACTTGTCGTTCTTCTGCGCAAATTCCTTGAAGAGGCGGGCAGCAGCACCTGGATGCTCAAGAGATAAACCAATTAAGGTTGGGCCCTTGAACTGATCCTTCATGCACTCAAACTCGGTGCCTTCAACGGCACGAGCAAGGAGGGTGTTACGCACAACGTGCAGATAGACGTTGTTCTCACGAGCCGCCTTGCGCAGCTGAGTCATTTGGGCTACTGGGATGCCACAGGAATCTGCACAAACAGCAGATAATGCTTTCTTGGCTACTTCGCTAACATCAGCAACAATTTGCTTTTTGTCTTCGATATTTAATGCCATGTGAGCAGTGACTCCTGGAATGTTTACGCTCCTACCCGCTTAAAGCTGAGGCCATACCTTGGGTACATACGCGGTCGTATGAGGCAGCCTGTACTAAAAGCGCGTAGTCACGGCGTAAACGATTGTCCCATGTAGATGGGATTTACCGGATATCAGTCTAAAGGAAAATTCCTATAGAGCTAACTTCCGCCTGCGCAGGATGATTAAGAAAGCGGATACTTCCCCCTGCGGTCTTTGGTGGGAGGGAAAGCTCCCGGCCAAATTCGGTGTGCCGTATCCAAGCACAAAATTCTGCCAAGTCCCCACCTCACTTCGTAAGGTGGAGCTTGGTGAGGAAGCGGCTGACGCCACTTCCCTACTAAGGCCTAACGGCCCTAGTCATTAGGCCACAGCGGCAGACTTGTCGGTCTTTAAGCTGTTCTTATCGACCGTGATACCGCCACCCATAGTGGTGGAGATGCAGACCTTCTTGATGAAGGCGCCCTTGGCGGCAGCTGGCTTAGCCTTGACGATAGCACCTAAGAGGGCATTTAAGTTGTCAGTCAGCTGAGCTGGGGTGAAGTTGACCTTACCGATGGAGGCTTGGATCACACCAGTCTTGTCGTTACGGTAACGAACCTGACCGGACTTAGCGTTCTTCACAGCGGTAGCGACGTCACGGGTAACGGTGCCAACCTTTGGGTTAGGCATTAAGCCACGTGGACCTAAGATCTGACCTAACTGGCCAACGACGCGCATAGCATCTGGGGAAGCGATCACGACGTCGAAGTCGGACTTACCCTGCTTGATTTCGTGGGCTAACTCATCCATACCGACGAAGTCAGCACCGGCGGCCTTAGCCTGCTCAGCTAACTCGCCTTGGGTGAAGACGACCACGCGGACGGTCTTACCAGTGCCGTGAGGCAGCACGGTGGCGCCACGGATGTTCTGGTCGGACTTGGTAGGATCGATACCTAACTGAATGGCGACATCGACGGACTCGACGAACTTAGCCTTGGCGCACTTGATTAAGGTCTCAAAGCCCTCATTGACCTCGTACTCACGGGTACGATCAATGACGGAGCGGATTTCCTTCATGCGCTTAGATAACTTAGCCATCTTAACTCTACTCCTCGACTTCGATACCCATGGAACGGGCGGTACCAGCGATAGTACGGGCAGATGCTTCTAAGTCTGCACCAGTCATATCAGGCTCTTTGACCTTAGCGATATCGAGCAGCTGAGCCTTAGTAATCTTACCGGCGACTTCCTTGCCTGGCTTGTGGGAAGCAGACTGGATGTTGAGAGCCTTCTTGATTAAGAAGGAAGCAGGAGGAGTCTTGGTGATGAAGGTGAAGGACTTGTCCTGATAGACGGTGATGACCACAGGAACAGGAGCGCCCTTTTCCATCTTTGCCGTGTGGGCATTGAAGGCCTTGCAGAACTCCATGATGTTGACGCCGTGCTGACCTAAAGCAGGGCCAACTGGTGGAGCTGGGTTAGCATTACCAGCACCGACCTGAAGCTTAATGTAGGCAGTGATTTTCTTTGCCATTTTTACTTCTCTACAAAGTGGGTATCGCGCGCCGTGACTTCAGACCAAAGAGGTCGGAGCGATAAATTTGGCCTGTGCTCCTTTAAGTACGCTTACAGCTGTAAGCGTCTTAGGTCACTGACGCTTCCCGAGCAGCGAAGATTACTAGACGCCGCTAATCAAGGAAAATCGTTTCCTGTCTTCAGCAGAGCCCCGCCAAAAATGAGATCTGCGTCACAAAACAGTAAATCTGAAATATTTTACAGAAAAACAGGGGCAGGGTCAAACTTTTTTCGCTATTAATTTCTGCTGCGATATTATGGTGAGCTGATGTAGGTACGCTAAAGAGCGTATTTAAGGGAAAAACAGCAAAAGTGGGGGTAGGATGGCAGCAGTGCCTTGCTTAGTTTTAGTGCGCGCTTACGGGCAAAGATTCACGCTACTGAGGTAGGTTGCAGGGATAAGCGGTAAGGAGCAGGAGGTTGGTGGGGTGGGCTGGGAGGTGAAAACTGCGCAGTGGTGGTAGCACTGGCTTTGGCTTAAGAGGAGGTGGCAGTGGTGGAGACAACGGATACGCAGCTGCTCTGAGCCCAGCTAAGTGGGCTCTTTCCAGAATCTGGGGATATAGGCTCAGGTCACAGTCTAAGTTGGTTGGTTAAGCTAAGGCCAGTGCTAAGCAGTAATTAGCCGACCCCTTACCTCCTAAGCGCCTCACAACATCTGGGCTCTTTGCCGAGTTTGGTGGATGCCAGAAGCAGCATCACAGCATCACTTCTACGCTCAAGCATGGAGATCATGTGATGGCGCATGGTGTGACTAACCTTGGAGTAGTGTTTGTGAGGGCAACTCGAGACACCTTATCTTCAAGGATCTTCAGGGTAGCAACGCCCTACTCCCTACTCTTGCTTGCCCCTACTAACGCAGGGTGTAACGGCCGCCTGCGGCAGCTTGCAGGCGACCACAAGAGCAGCTGTGCTGACAGCTGCTGCAAGCTACTTACGGCGCTTGCGGTTAACGGCGCGGCTTTGCTTAGCCTTCTTGCGCTCAGTCTTTTTGGCCTTACCTGAGCTCAGAGTACTTTTGAGCCTGCTCTGCAGCTTAGCCATCTGCTCCAGTTGCTGCAGACTACCGTCTTGCCTATATCCTTGTAAGGTGTGCAGCCAGTCTACTTGCGTTTGGAAAAGGCGCAGCATCCAGCCTAACAGCATCTCCATGGCAGTATTGAGATTGCTGAGGTAAAGCAAATGCCCCTGCATCGCAGCGACATCTGTACCTGCCCACGCCGCCGTTTGCTCCTCGCCTTGATGCTCCTCAAGCCATACACTCAGGTGTAATACCTTGTAAAAAAAGAGGGGGAACTTGAGCAAATTGAACTTGACTAAGGTACTACAGCTGATCGCAACCAGCAAAAGCTGCGGAGCAGTATGCAACATGTCCTGCCACGAGTCCTGTGCTTGTTCCGCTGCGCTCAGTACAGGATCTAATGCAGGGATTTGCTTGAGAATGTGACTGAACTCTTCCTCATCGATGACACCGAGCAGTGGCTGGTTAGGAGGAAGCACAGCGTGGAGCAGTTCGTCGCTAACCGTTGCAGCTAAGACCTCTGGCTTTTGCACCATTACACTTGGCAAAGAAGCATCAATGTAATCTGTGCTCAGCTCAAAGTCGTCAACATAGGGGTTAGCGCCCATAATAGACTTAGCGTGTGCGATAGCTTGGGCCTCATTGGCCTTTTGCTGCTCTTTGCTTGCAGGATTAGGGTCGACAATTTTGCCCTTTTTGTCCACAAAGAGAGTCGTTTGCTGCGCACTATCTTGAGAGCGCTCCGCTAATGCGGCTTCCTTCCGCTCTTTGTGCTCAAACGCCCGCCCATACTCATTGCTTAAGCCCGCTTTTTGAAAGAGCTTCTCAATACGCGCATTCTCAGCTTCGCCTGCTTTATAAGTGCGCATATACCCGTCAGTGGCGGTACTGAACCACGTCATAAAACTGGAGGTGATGTCAGCGAAAAAGGCTACTGCCTCTTCATACTGGACTGGGGTAAGTTGCTCCTTGCTCGCGGACAAAAAGCGATCCAAAGCATTTGGGCTTCGCATCTTGCTAAGATCAGGAATTACCATAATCTGCTCTACTCATTTTCTTTGCTGACACGCTCTGCTGTAGCAGAGTAGCAGCGTCGTCTCCCGCTTGCTGCTCTTATCCAAGCTCAGTACTGTTTGCCCGCCCAGCGACGCTGTTGGTACGACTATCAGCAAGGCTGGGACAGGGGCAGGCACAAGCGCAAGCGGCGACGACACTCAGCTTAAAGGGCAGCTCTAATGACGGCGCTTGCGGTTAGCGGCGCGGCTTTGCTTAGCCTTCTTGCGATTGGCCTTCTTGGTCTTAGCAGAGACATGGCTCTTGCGTGGCAGATTCTGCAACAGGCCCGCTTGCTCGTATTGCTGCACCGTCTGCAGCCAATGGAGCTGGTCACTGATCACAGCCACCGTAAAGCCTAAGAACAACTCCACAGCCGTGTAGAGGCGTTGCAGATAAAGCAATTGGCCCTTTACCGCAGTGATGTCTTCCTCTGTGGCGCTATTTTGCTCTTGACGCCATAACCACAGATGCAAGGCCTTGTAGAAAAAGAGCGGGAACTTGCACAGATTGCTCTCCAAGACGTCGATAGCGCCGTTAGCTTCCTCTAAAAATGGATTGCTATCCTGCAGCACAGTTTGCCACGTATCGCTCTTGTCGGTCTCGGCGCTGAGCACTGGGGCTAAGGCGGCAACTCTTTTGAGCATGTGCTCAAATTCTTCTTCCGAGATCTCCAGCTTCAAGCTCGTTTGTTGCTCAGGGAAGATGGCCTTAATGATATCGTCGCTGTTACCGGCAGCTAAGGCTTGTGGCCGCAATAAACGCACGCCCTGCAATGACGCCTCAAGGTCGCCGTCAACAATCCCAAAGTCGTCTACGAAAGGGATGTCGCCTAACGCTGCTTGGCCACGCTCTAAGGATTTTTGGTAATCAGCTGCCTGCTCCTCTACACTTTTAGGTTGCGAGGAGTAGACACCGCTCACGTCATCAATGACGATCGAAGCAAGCTCGGTGCTCGTCTCAGCGTCAGCCTTCTCGGCCGCCTTGCTCTGCTCTACCTGCTCGCGGTACTTATCAGCAAGTTCTGACTCCTCTACTTGCTGAGTCATGCGACGCTGCGCCTCATCACCGACATGGCGCGCCCGCAGATAAAAGGCCGAGGCTTCAGTCAGCCACCCCGTAAAATCAGAGGTGAGATCAGCAAAGAAAGCTACCGCCTCCTCGTACTGATCAGGGGTCAGCTGCTCCTTGCTTGCGGACAAGAAGCGATCCAAAGCATTTGGGCTTTGCAGTTTAGAAAGATCAGGCATGGCCATACTGGGTTCTACTCTTGATGGGACTAAGTGCAGCGTCTATCTCTGCTTTGCAGCACTGAAGATACTAAGCTAACAGGAGCAACATCGCGTGCAGTGATGCGCTGGTGCCTTATGATAAAACATCTTGCGGCTACAGAGCATACACGCAGTAAACCCAAAGTGCGCACACGGTGAGCCTACAATGCGTCCACAGTACGCACACAATGGCCCACAGTGCGCACGCATTGAGCCCACCTGAGCGGCAAAGGGCGGAAACATCGCCCCTAGCGCATTGCTAAGCTCTTAAAGCACCTCAGCTCACGCCTCTACTTACGGCGCTTGCGGTTAGCGGCGCGGCTTTGTTTAGACTTCTTGCGACTGTCACTCTTCCGGCTAATCTTAGGAGTAACTATGAGGTTGACTTTCTGGCTCTCCTCAGAGTTTGGTGGTTACCTCAACTAGGGGATAGGAATGGACTCCCAAGCAGGAGTCCATTACAATGGTACTAAATTAACCTAAAACATT
>CASEBB010000033.1 GCA_949286015.1 uncultured Succinivibrionaceae bacterium
TTTTTGTAGGCTAAGATGCCAATCTGCTGGCATAAAAGCCTCAGCAAGTGGCGCAGATACTGATATTTAAGCGCTTTTGCTTAACTTAATGCCTGTGGTAAGCAGCTGCATTTTTACACCCCTGACTACGGGGCTCCTGAGTTAGTGATGGGACAGGGATGCAACAGTCAAAACAGCGATGTGTTTTCCTTTGCGCTGCTGTCCTTTGAGCTCTTAACCATGGTAAAGCCATTCGATGGCAAGGCCGCAGATGATCAGGATTTTGGAGAAAGTACGGGCATTGAATTCCCGTGGATCTTAGATCAGCATGATCAATCCAATAGCATCGATGCAAGCAATCTGATGCTGCTGCCCTACTTGTTAAGTAAGCCGCTGCTGGCGCTATTTGCGCAGACCTTTGAAGAAGGCAAAGATAAGCCTAACTTGAGGCCGCCGCTGTGGATCTGGCGCTATACCTTGAGCAGTACTTTAGACGTAACGGTGCGGTGCCCACATTGTGGTATGAGCTGGGTGTTTACAGAGCAAGAAAGCATAACCTGCCCATTCTGCGAAACGCAGCTAACAGTGCTTACCGCCAACTGCGACGGATCTTTGGTATATGCCCATGAATGCACGCAAGATCCTTTTTATCTACCGACAAGGCTATTTGCGCCAGTCACCACCACAGCAGATGTTCCTTGTCTGCAAGTGACGTTGCTCAGCGAGCAGCGCCTGCGTTTGTCCCTCACTGCAGTCAAGCAAGAAGAATTGCTTTGGGCTTTGGCGGGTCAAAAGCAGCAAATGCTGAACAGTGTAGTGTCTGCACTAGAGGTCGCTTTGCCTACTTTGCAAGAGCAAGAATTGGTCTTGCAAAGCACTCATGAACCGCGCTGGCAGGTAAATCTAACCGTCAGAGGCAATTTGCACACAGTGGCAAGTGCTACTGCCGAGGAAAGCATTAACGCAAGGGGGCCGCATGATTAACTTGCAGCATTTAACCACTGCGCAGACACTTGATGTCTGGTTCAACGCGCCTGATAGCACCGCGTTTACGGTTGCTGATTGCACTCTGAACAAAGAACTAAGTGGCTATCTTTTACAACAGCAAGGTGTCAGTGCTTTTGTGCAACTTAAGCATCCTGAGGACGCCGAGGAGCTTGACTTTTGTTTGACGCGTGGTGTGGCGTATTTGTGCTGCATTGAAAATATTGCCGCTGATCAGTCTGTGCAAGTGCGCGTGGTGGGCTTTAGTAACCAAACGCTGCTCTTGCCTGATTTGACCATATTGCAACCAGATTTGACCCAACGGCGCATAACACCACAGCTGCTCAAAGATGATCTAACCTTACGCTGTGCTGGACGCAACTACGTGCTCCTGCTACAGGATGATACTAATAGCGCTGAGTTTACCCTCGTAGGTCAGCACTATAGCCTCACAGTAGCCGTACAAGATGCAGTTAATGGCAAAGTGCTGGAAGGAAGAAAAGTAAGTGGCGCTTTGCCTCTCGATAGGGGTGGCGTGCGCTTGTGCGCGGCTGAGATCCAGTTTGTCGATCTGACTAATAAGGCCAATGCCAGCTCTTTTGCCGCCCAGCAGCTCGATCTGCTGACTTCTGCTCAAGACAGTTACTTGCGCGCTTGGGACAATTACAGCGCCAAAGAAGGCGAGTGGCTATTGCAACGAGCACGTAGTATCGGTGCTATTAAATACCAAGCAGCTAAGCGCTTGGGTAACGATGGTCTGAAATGGAGCTTGGTTCTGGATCAAGAATGTCCGACAGGACTGACAGAGGGTGATGTGGTAACCGCACAGACCACACTGCCTATGTACTTGCAGCAGCCTGATTTGAGCTGGGAGGATTATTTTACCCAGAAAGAGGCGGAGTTCAGACAGTCCAAGCAACGTACAGCAGCTGCTGCTATGCAAAATGGGGAGGAGCAACACGATACTGAAAATGGAGAGCGTAGAGGCATCAAGTTCTCCGGCACAGTCAAGCGCATTGATCGGCAGCAAATAGAAATTGAGGTGGCCGAGCTGGTGCAGCATATCGCTCCGCCCACTTCAGGTTTGCTACTGCTTGATGCCGATGGTGATCTGACACAGATGGAGCGGCGCTTAAAAGCACGGCGGCAGATCAAGGCTGGTAAAAGCGCTAATCCCTTATTAGGTCTGATTATCGAGGAAGACGGTAAGCTGCCGCAAGCTCGGCGCGCAGAGAGCCACAAGATCTCCGCGCTGACCCCATTGGTACGGGAAAAAATTTTTAAACACGATCCTACCATGATGCAGCAGAAGGCCATCGAGATTGCGTTGAACACTCCTGATATAGCGCTGATTCAAGGCCCTCCAGGCACCGGCAAAACCACAGTGATTGCGGCTATCACCGAAAGACTAAATGAGCTGCTCGATCCCGCCAAAGTACGTGGCAGCATCCTCGTTTCCGCCTTTCAGCATGATGCTGTGGACAATCTAGTCAGCCGCCTTAGTGTAAATTCGTTACCTGCGGTTAAATTCGGCGGTAGACAGCGCCAGCCTTCTGAACAAAGTGAAGCGATTATTAACCAGTGGCGCTTGTCTTTAGCCGAGAAAATTAAGGCTAAACATCCACAGCTGCAGAGCAGCTTGGAAATACGCCACCTGCATGAGGCCTTTACAGCCTATATGATATTGCCTACCCCCCAAAATGAGGAAGCTTTTCTGCTCGCTGCGCAAAGATTATCGGCAGGAATGCTCACCTCTAAGACGGTAGCCACGATCAATGATGGTTTAGCCCAGCTAACCTCAAGTAAATTACTGCAGGCAAAGGTACGTACAGGTGAGCTGTTACCATGGGTTTACGGCTTACGAGAGACACCTGAGAGCTATGCCGATGACGGACTCCATAGTGCAGCCGCCGCTGTCTTGTATTTAAGTGATTTCCTCTCCGCAGAGGATCAAGCTTTACTCGCCAATTGCGCACCGCACAAGGATAGCGCGTATTTTGCGGCCGTAAAAGCATTAAAAGAGCGCTTGCTATCTAAGCTGGTTCCGGAGCAAGAACAGAGTTCACCAAAGCCACAAGAGCATATTATGTCTTTAATGGCTGCAATAGAAGCAGAGGTGAATTCTGCTCAGCACTCTGAAAAGGGCGTAGCGCAAGCGGTAGCTGATTTTCTCTATTCGCTTGAGAACAATCCGCGCGGCGTGCAAGAGGCAATAAAGGAGTGCAATACAGTCTTCGCAGCTACTGTGCAGCAGGCCGAAGGTAGTGACATTACTAAAGCAAAACGGCGTCTTAATACTGGGAGTAGCAACGCTGGCCGCGCTGTGAATTATGACACAGTGATTGTTGATGAGGCGGCGCGCGCTAGTCCTATGGATCTGCTCATTCCTATGGCTCAAGCGCGGCAGCGCATCATTTTGGTGGGCGACCATAAGCAGCTGCCTCATATTATTGATGAGGAGATTGCCCGCCAGCTAGAAACAGAGGCAGGCGCTGATGCCGCCACGCTCGAAATGTACTACCAACAGAGCTTGTTCGCCTATCTGTTTAAGCGCTTGCAGCAGCTCACGGCCGCTGATGGTATTGAGCGTACTGTGACTTTGGACGCGCAATACCGTATGCATCCGCTATTAGGTGACTTTGTGAGCCGCTCCTTTTATGAAGGACAAGTGAAATCTCCGCTACCTGCAGAGCATTTTGCTCAGCAACTGCCTGCCACTGACGGCAAAGCTGCACTCTGGCTTAACGTGCCTTTTAGAGCAGGCCCTGAGTCTCGTAGCGGTACAAGCCGTCAACGCTTAAGCGAAGCTCAAGCAATAGTCCAGCAGTTAAAAGTATGGATGCGCGCCCCTGAGGGCAAAGCACTGTCTTTTGGTGTCATCAGTTTCTACAAGGCACAGCAGCAACTAATTCAAGAGGTAGCGCGCAAAGAAGGGCTGTTATCCTTCTCCAGTGAGGGCAATAAGGAGTTACAGCTTAACCCTGAGTATTGTGGGGATAACCCAGCTTATACTGCAGAACGGCTGCGTATCAATACCGTCGATGCCTTTCAAGGTATGGAGTTTGACGTTGTGTTTCTGTCCATGGTGCGTTGCCGCGATCTGCAGCACGAACACATAGCAGATGCTGCTGATGTCAAAATGCAGCGGCGCCTGTACGGCCATTTGACTTCGTCTAATCGTTTGTGCGTAGCTTTAAGTCGACAAAAGCGTTTGCTGGTGGTTGTCGGTGATATGCAAATGGTCGCTGGAGAAATGGCCTCCACAGCTGTACCGGCGTTACATGAGTTCCTAGCGCTGTGTCAGCGCGAGGGTAAGATCTTAAACGGAGGTCTTAATTAGTGCGCGACGTACAAAGCTTTACTCCTCTTGACAAAGAGGCGGCGGGCAACAGACCTTTTCTTAACGTCTTATGGCCTTGTTTGCTGCAAACAGTGTCAGTGCAGTGTGAGCAAAGGAGTGTCAACCTCTTTGAGAAAGTGGTACTCAACTTGATTGCCGCAGGGCTTGAAGATCGTCAGGCCCAAGCGGAGGCGTTGTGTTTAGAGCGTGACTTGCTGGAATTCATCTGTTTGCGTCTTGAGCAAAAACAGTTGCTCTCCGGTAGCGCCTTAACTGCGCGTGGCAAAGCCTTTCTTGCCGGTACAGCCAAGGGCAAGGATACTACGGCCTTTATTTACAGCGATCTGCTGGGGCAAAAGCCGCAGCCTCTGCCTTTTGTCTCAGTGAGCAAGCCGCAATTTTTGTTGCCTGCTGAGCAGAACAATGTCTATTACTTAGGAGATATTGGCGATACCAAAAATCGCCTGTATAAGCCGTGGGTACTGCAGTCTACTGCTGTGCAAGTCAAGCCCCATACCCAGACGTTGCCGACAACTCTGAGTGCCCATACTGTGCTGGAGATGTTGCGGCGCTTTATGGCTTTGCACCAGACTACGCCGTTGCTACCGCAAATAACACGGGAGTTGCCTCGTTTTATCCTGAATGATAGTGCGAGTATTGCCGTGCAGCCCCAAGCGCAGCTTGTTTATCTGCACTGTGTTTGTGTGTTAGAGCAAGATGGCAGTGTACAGGTGGTAAACCCCTTTGGCTATGCCGATGCGCTGCCAGAGCTGACGCAGAGCTTGCTCTCTTACAGTGATTTTGATGCTGTAAAAGAGAAACTCTTAGAAACAGCGGTAAGCTCACCAAGGTCGCAGGTGCCACAAGTACAAGCACAAGCACCAGCACAAGCACAGCGTCAGCTTAAAAGCGGTTATGTGGAGTTAGACGCAGAAATCAATAAAGCGTGGCTCTTTCTAGACCGCTATCGCCTGCAGCTACACGCTACGCATCCTGACGCAAGAAAAGAGGAAAGCTTAAGTCGCGGTTATATCAGCGCCGTGTACGCTGCTTTCGAGTATATGCTGCGGCGTATTTACCAGCAAAGCAGTGGTGTGCAACCTTCCGTGGCCAAGGCATGGGAGCGTGTGCTGATGGCGACTAATGCCCAGCAGATCAAAACTTATGTGCGCCAAGCACTTACCACGCTGGGAGTACCATTTGACGAAAGCGTGGTGGACTTTGTGGCTGTCAGCCCCGAGGAAATTACAGCGGCTCTCTCGGGCAATGGCTCGTTACGGTCACTGTTAGCGCTGAATGTGTGTTATCCACAAAATCCGGCGGCAGCGATCTTACGTGTGGTTGCTTCTCAGAATCAATTTTTCCTTGAAACTTTACACTGTTTAAAACAATGGCGTGATCCGATCAGTCATGGCCAAAGTGTTAGCTACGTGAATCAAGGCAAAGATGAGGGGCTATCGGTTTTAGCCAAAATTGAAAGCTTTGCAGCTTTACTGCGTAGCTGGCTTAACGCTTGGCAAGAGCAGGTGCCTATGGCGCTGCCGCCAGAGAATGCTAATAAGGTGTTAGCTGAGCCAAATAGCATTAGCACCGTCACCGCAATGAATACTCCTTCAATTGTGGAGGTGGAGCTGGCACTGTTAGAGTTTTTCCCTCAGTCTAAGCGCCGCTTCTTACTTGAGGACACTTTGCATGAGCTGCAGCTTACAGAGTTAGGCTTTCAAGCAGCAGGTATTACGCCGCAAGCAACAACAGCAAAGGTTGTTGCTGCGTCAGTTATGTCAGGCTCCGATGGTGATGTTGTATCCGCAGATGCCACTGAAAGCCCCCACGAAGAGATAACTGCAGCTACTGCGGCTGTCCAAGTGCCAACCCTGTGCTTGACTACCCTTGCTGGTTTCTACCAAAGACTACTGCAGGATTTGACCACAGCACTGCCACCAGCTGAGACAACACTCAGCGCAGCAGCTTCGATAGCAGCAGATGGAGGAACGTTGGACGTTGATGATACAACCGCAGTTGCCCGTCTAAACACAAAGTGTCTGCAGGCTGGATTTAGGCTGAAGCAGGGCAGTTTGCCGCAAGCTTTAGTCGCATCCGTCCGTAAAACCAAGACATCTAAAGACCTGAAACGGTTGACCTTAGGGACGGCTCTAGTTTTATGGTTGCAGCGTGTAACCCCCGAATCTCTGACAGTCGTGGCGCAGGCGCGCCCTAATTTAATTACAAATGCAGCGCAGTTGATAACACTGCGCGCTCATGGCCAAGGCTTTGTGGACGCAGCGGCGGCAGCACAACTGCGGCAAGAAATTTATGCTGACTGTGCAGCCTTGTTGGGAGATTGATGGTAATTATGACAGAACAAGATAAGGCAAGTGTACAAGACAGTGCGCAGGACATTGCAACCACTGTCGATCAGGCCACTGACGAGGAGAAGCGGCTTGAACTTGAGAGCAAGGAACAGTCCTTAAAGGAGCAACAATCACAGCTGCTCGCGGCACAGCAGAAGCTGCAAGAGGAGCAAGCTAAGTTGCAAGCAGAGCAAGCTAAGTTGCAGGCAGAAAAGGAGCAACAGCGTCTGGTGGAGGAGACTTTTGTCTCGCAGCAGCAACAACTGTTCGATGATTGGCAGCAGAAGTTTGCAGCTTGGCATCAACAGCAACAAGATCAGTTGGCTTCCGCTAAGCAAAGCGGCCTTGATCAGGTGCAGGCAGATGAGACAGCAGCAAGACAGGCTTCAGTCGAGAGACTGCAACAGTACCAGCGTGAGCTGGAGGAGCAAAGAAGCTCCTTACTAGCCAAATTCAGCACGCAACTACAGGGGATGCTGGCTAATCAGGAGAAGCAACTGGATGCGGCTTTGCAAGAGCGGCTTCATACTGTTGAGCAAAGGGAGCAGGAAGCGGCACAACGCGAGCGCGCATTGGGGGAAAAAGAGGCAGCACTTAACGCTCAGCACCAACAGGTGATGGTGCTGCAACAGACGGTTAAGCAACGCGAAGAGCAGTTACCACAACTTGCCCAAGAGCTGTCAGCCTCACAACTGCAGGTAATGCAGGGCAAGGTCAATGAGTTGCAGCAATTTGTGGCGCAGCAACAGCAAGACAACGCTTATTTAAACTCCGTAATTGCCACTTACCAACGTTTAGAGCAGAAGTTGGGTGGCCAAGAGCCGGAGATGGTATTGCAAGAGCTCAAAGACAGGGAGCTGCGTATTGCGCAGTTGCGCCAAGAGTTGACTGAAAGACCGCCACGCGAGCTGGAGCAACGCTATGATGAGCTAGCCGCACGTGAAAAGCAACTTGATTATAGCAACCGAGAACTGAAAGCTAAGTTGGCGCAAATGAGCGCTACTTGCGCGATACAAGCAGCTGATACCTATGAAAAGGAAAACCTGCGCCAGCAGCTAGAGCAAACGCAGCAACTGTTAGATCTATCCTCGGCACATAACAATAAGCTGCAAGGTGAACTTAAGCGACTGACAGCTCAGTATAAGGATCCCTCTAGCCGCGAAGAGCGGATTAGCAATCTGCAGAAGGCTTATATTACAGCCGAGCCTAGATTTATTAGTCCAGAGTGGGGAAATGATGCTAACGATGAGCTAAAGTGGCTGTGCTATATTGATCAAAGATGCCGTGAGTCGGGATTTATCTTCCCAACACGCCTGCTGCACGCTTTTCATACCTCACTAAAATGCGCGGACTGGTCACCACTTACTGTGCTGGCTGGTGTCAGTGGCACAGGCAAATCAAAGTTACCTCAGCTTTACTCTGTGTTTGGCGGCATCAATTTCATGCTGCTCTCGGTGCAGCCAAATTGGGATAGCCAAGAGGCGATGCTGGGCTTTTTCAACTCCATTGACAACGTCTTTGATGCGCAGCCAGTATTACGCTTTTTGGCACAAAGCCAAAAACAAGCAGACGCAAACTATCCTTATGGGATGAAAAAGGCCGTCAACATCGTGTTGCTCGATGAAATGAATCTAGCGCACGTGGAGCTGTACTTTGCGGAGTTTTTGAGCAAGCTGGAATTGCGTCACGGCCTTGCAGATAATGATCTTCCTCACATTGATGTGAAAATCGGCGCTGATATTGCCCCATATCAGCTGACTTTGGGGAGAAATGTCCTGTGGGTAGGCACCATGAATGAGGATGAAACCACCAAAGCACTGTCAGATAAGGTCATTGATCGCAGCTGTATTTTGCATTTTCCTCGCCCTAAAACCCTCAACCGGATGTCGGGCACGAATTCAATTCCGCGCCAACCGGATGAGTGGTTACCTGTTGATGTCTGGAACAAGTGGCTGCAACACGAGAGCGCTTTTAGTTCCGAGGAAATTGCACCTTTCAAGCAGTTCATTGAAGACATCAATGCGGCGCTGGCTAAAGCGGGTCGAGCATTGGGCCATCGTGTATGGCAATCTATCGAAGCCTATATGGCCAACTATCCGGCTGTTATAGCTTTGCGCAATCGCCACGCTACACCTGCCGAGTTAAATCATGCCATGCGCATTGCCTTTGAGGATCAGCTGGTGCTTAAGGTCATGCCAAAATTGCGTGGTATCGAAACGCGCGGCGTAGCTATGCAGGAATGCCTTGAGGTGATCGGCAGTAAGCTAGCCGAGGAAAAGTACAACATCTTGGATGACTTTAATGCTGCATGCGAACTTGGCTATGGGCAATTTATGTGGAATAGCGCCGCTTACCTCGAGAAGAACGGGGATGATGTGGGCTTTGATGTGACCACTTTGCGTAATTAACAACTCAGGGCTTGAGCCGAATCTAGGCTTGAGCCCAATCTGCATAAGTGGTATCGGTCAAGGAAGTGGTAGAGGGAGTTTTGGAATGGATAGTTTGACTCCAGAGCCGCTAGTGGTAGCGGGATATAGTTCTTGGTGTCAGGCGCTTGGTCAGGGTAAGATGCAAGCTTTACAGCTGCTAGCTCTTGATGATTTGTTTATGCAGAGCTGCACCTTTGATCCACGTACCGGTGAGGGGCGCTATAACGATCTGGATCATTTCCTCGATCAGGTTAGAGAGGCACTCTTACAACCACGTCAGCTTGATCGTTTAAGCTGGATTTTGCAGTATGCTTTACCGTCGCTTCAGCATTTGCTGCGTGGTGTACGTGAGGAGTTAGTGCGTGAACATCAGATGTTGCCGCTACAGCAGGTAAGACAGACTGATAGCTCTTCGCTCATGTGGTTAAGCCGTCAGCAGGGACGCACCCTAAAGGAGAAGCTAAGCGGTAAACTGCAAATGATGGCACCGGTGCGCGTCTGGACAATCGATACGGCTGAAAATCGTTTACTGAAGGTCTTTGTTGAGCAGCTTAGTGAGCTTAGCGAAGCTAAAGCTGCCGCATTGGGATCTGCTGATGATTTTTATGAGCAAGTTGCTGCACAGATCACGCGGTGGTTAGCTTCTGATGAAGTGCGTTCTATGCGGCGCTGGGCGAATTTGCCGCCTAATAACGTGCTACTGGCCGATAAGTACTACCGCAAAGTGTGGGACAGCTGGGGATGGCTCCGCAACCTTGATGACGCGTATCAAGTGACGGAGTCTATGTTACAAGATAGACTCTTGCAGGCAGTCTTTTGGGTTATGGCGGCGGCACTGCATGAGTTGCGTTCAGTGCGGCTATTCCAGCTGCCTTGTGTGTTTAGCATGCCGCGCTTTACGGTGGCTCCGGTATGGCCGCAATCCTTTGGTATTGCCAAAAGCACTTTACGTCTCGATGGCTTTTGGGGACGCGAGCGTTTTTCCTTGGAGGTTGACTTAGGGCAAGTAATTTTCGCGAGCCAAGAGTATCAATGCATCGTCAGAGTGGCAACATCTGGCTTGGTGATGCAGTTTACTGGCAAGGACGCACTCAGGCTTTCTGCTGGAACTGACTTGCTGCAGCAGCTGCGCGATAACTTTGTCAGCACCCTAAACACCATCCAGTCCAGCTCTTTGAGAAAACCACGTCAAGAGGCCGCAGGAGAGCAAGCACGTATAGGCTTAGTAGATTTAAGCCTGATGCGTCCGCATTATGCGTTGATCAACGATGAGCCACAGGCAGAAAAAGAGCTTCCTTATCGGCTTTTGGGGCAATTTTGCCAAAGTGGCAAGTGCGGTCGTGTTTTACTGGATTGCTCTATTACAGAGGGGCTGCTCCTGACAAGTGAGACTCCGGTTTTAAGCTCCTATGATTTATTCAGTGGAGAGAGATCGGAGCACGAGATGTTTGCAGCTTCGCAATTGTTCTTTCGCAAGCTGCATGAGACGCTGCGCTGTACTCAGGCTTTCTACTATTTGGTTCCAGATGAGGCTGATGAAATTGCGCTTAGTACAGTGCGTCGTCAGTTGAATCTGTACTTCCCGAATGCACAGCCGCTGCCTCGTAGTATTGCTACAGTGTTTGCGCTACTGAAATCATGCCCAAACATTTTTGCTGGACAGAATCAGGTGATGGTGATGTGCGCCTCACTTTTTGGTACACAGCTGGTAATCACGCCGTTAATAGGAACACGCGAGCGTGAGCTACAGACTAGGCTGCCACAAGCTGGTGGTATGCTGTGGGAGCGTTATCCATCAAACGTCTACAGCCCTTTTCATAAGCTCACAGACAAGATCTTGCCAAACAATATGAGCCGTCAGGCTTATAAGCAAATGTCCTTTGCCTTGGCAGATATTCCGGTTTTGGAGTATGTCTGTGTATCTTATGCTGAGCATGATTGCGCAAGTGATTTAAGCGCTTGCTTTTTTGGCAAGAATCGCGTGCAACAACTGCGCTCACACCTAGCGTCAGTGCCGCTTGATGTGCAGAAATTCTTTGCTGATATTCAGCAGCAGGTACAGATCAAGCGCAATATGCCGGTATTTTTCATCTCGGCAGATGGTGATCTGACACTGCAAGCATCTGAGCTGGGAGTGAGGAATTTAGGTGGATTTTCTCCTGTAAGTGGCGGTGCACAGCTGATCTCATGGCAACAGCAACCAAACTGCCCTGACTTATGGAAAGATCATCTGCCTGAGCTGTTTATGCGCGCCTCATTCAAGGGCACTAAGAGCTATGTGCCCTTGGTCAGATCCAGTAAAGCTGTGTTACCACATTTTGGCGAGTGCTTAACTGTAAGCTTGGTTAAATTTCCTCTGTCTCCAGGTAATCATCTTTACCACTTCCCTTTGACTAGGCGGGAAAAAGGCAAAAATCTGAAATACGAAATTCAGATTGAATCGCCGGTGTTCCCATTAACTGAGGAGCTGCCTTGCGTGCTTGAGGTGCGTTACACCTATGGTGCGGAGCAGCCTTATCAGCTGTTGGTTAAGCCGCAATCTGGCTACAGAGCACCTTTTAGACAAATTGAAGCGCAGTGGGTTAGTGCTGAGCATCGCGTGCGCAACTCTCCTGTACCGCAGTTACCTGCGAAAAAGACATGGGACGATTTGCGTCATCTCCCTAAGGCGGAAGGTAAAAGCGATAGTGACGTGATTGATTGGATGTCCAGAGAGTTTGTGAAGATTCATGAAATCTGCTCTGGCTATCAGGAGTTACGTGCCAGCACACGAGTAGAGGTACAGGGCTTCTCTTCTAAGGTTAGACATAAGAGCGGACAAGACTTCGGTTTTGTCACCTTGAATGATGGCCGC
This sequence comes from uncultured Succinivibrionaceae bacterium, assembly GCA_949286015.1. Classification (GTDB taxonomy): domain Bacteria; phylum Pseudomonadota; class Gammaproteobacteria; order Enterobacterales; family Succinivibrionaceae; genus Anaerobiospirillum. The sequence goes on from CASEBB010000033.1 coordinate 11,938, forward strand.
GAAGTATTTTGTCATAAAAACCAGTATACCGGTCAAGGTTCTCTGTTTGATGCTTCCGCCGTATACTTCTTTGTCAGAGACGGTGGGAAAGGCTTGAGGGCAAACGACATCACTGATAATCCTCAGGCTAAAACCAAAACAGAGCAAAGTTTGGAAAAGCGCAACGGAGACTTGCGTAAAAGTATCCGCTACCCTTCGGTTCAAGTATGGGGCGAGGGGCGCTCGGTAACAGATGCAGATGCGCCTGTGTCACTGCGGTCTGCTGTTGCTACCTTCGCGCAAGATTGGCGCACCATTGTGGATCTTGGCATGCAAGATAGCGATCTGGGGCAAGAGTACATGCTGTGCGCCGCTCGTATGCACAAGGACGCAGCGTGGTTTTCCAGCATGTGGGCGCGTTTGGAGCAGGTTGCTACTGGCCAAGAAAAGCCAAATGCCCAAGATATGAAGATGCTTGGTGATGCCTTGGGTGATTTATCTTTGCCTGAGCAGCAGAGTCTTCACGAAAACCTGTTGCAAAAACACGGCGGCTGGCGTTTAAGCGTTTTAGCCAACGCTTATTGGCGCTGCCCAGATATTGTCTCTAAGTTAACAGCAGAGCAGACGCAAGCATTAGGCAATGCTGTACGCAGAGATTTGCAGCACCAGCTCAGTACCGCCGCCAGCAACAAAAAGCTCTCACCTTTTATCGTTACACGTTTGTGTGAACTGCTCTTGGCACTATTGCGCACTCGTGGTTCTCCTGACCCGCAGATTAAGCAAATTTTGGATGCTAATGGTAAATTGGCATCCCAGCTAATAGAGCAGGTCGAAAACCTACAGCAGTACTACCAGCAGCATCCTTTTGCAATGAAGACTTTTGTGCGCTTAAATCTGCAAAAGCCGGAGCATTTGCAAGCTATGCCTGACTTGCTGTATGCCGTTTACACGTATCTGAGCGGTGACGATGGTGCTGATGACATTGTGATCACAGCCATTGTAAATGAGGAGTAGTGGCTCAAATAAATGAGCTCATACTTCGCCATTAGCTGCAAATGCTTTAAAGCCGGAGCGAGGTTCCGGCCCCACAACAATGGCGTCCTCTCCCGACTATTACAGTGCCACCATATAGGGCAGAGCAGGATTCCCTACGCGTAACAATAGCTGTCACCGCAAGCATCTTAAAGGAGGCGACTGCACAGATTTCAGACAACAAAGGCGGCTGCTCCTATTAATTTAGGGCTGCCGCCTTTTTTCATGCCACGTTAGGCCAGCGTGGTATCGCCCAGTCTCTACCAGCTGCTGCTTAGTGAGCAGCAACGCCCGTTACGCTCGTGCTGTTGCTCTGTGGCATATAGGTCGTCGAGGCATCGTGGAAGACCGCCTGTAAGCCATTGAGCTCTAAGGCCTTTACCACCTGCTCTACCGTGCGGTCGTCATTGACGTGCCACTGCTCTAAGTGCTCACCCTTATGAGCATAGCCACCAGGCTCTGTCGAGCTCTGCGCCGAAATGGCCGTAATGCCGTAAGGCATAATCATGTCACGGAACTGCGCACTCTCGCGGGTGGAGATCGTCAGATCCAGCTCGTGATCAAAGATACGCCACGCCGCAATCAGCTGCACTAATTGCGCATCACTTACTGGCAGATGTGGCTCATAGCCACCGGCTGCCGGACGTAAGCGTGGAAAAGACACCGACAGGCGCGTCTTCCAATAGTGCTCGCGCATATAGAGCACATGTAAAGCCAGCGCGCAGCAGTCCACACGCCAATCGTAGAGACCTAAGAGGGCGCCAATACCCACCTTATCAATGCCCGCCTCACCTAAGCGCTCCGGCGTCTCCATGCGATAGCGCATGTCCATCTTCTTACCGGCTAAGTGCACAGCCTTGTAGGTTGGCTGGTGGTAAGTCTCCTGATACACCGACACCGCATCTAAGCCTAAGGTCTTCAGCTCCGCGTAGTCCTCAGTGTCAAGTGGCTGCACTTCCATTTGCAGGTAAGCCGCGTAAGGCTTCACAATCGGCAGCACCTGCCTAAAGTAGTCCATACCACCACGACGCGAGCTTTCACCGGTGACCAGCAGAATGTTCTGGAAGCCTAACTTCGCAATGGCCTCGCACTCTTCCTTGATCTCATCTAAGGTCAGCACGGTGCGCTCAAACTTATTCATGGCCGAGAAGCCACAGTAAGCGCACTTATTGGTGCAGAGGTTGGTGAGGTACAGTGGCACGTACATGTTGAGAGTACGGCCAAAGCGCTTGCGCGTCAGCTGCATCGAGGTCAGCACCATTTCCTTTAAATAGTGCTTACGCGCATTGTCGCTAATGAGGGCCGCAAAGTCCTCTACGCCCAGCGCGCCGTCCTTGCTGAGCGCCCGCTCCACATCGGCATCGGTGCGGCTTTCTACTACATCCTTAAACTTGTCGATGTCGAGTTTGGAAATTTCATCAAAAAAGCTCATTTCCTCTATCCTCGGCTTGTGCCTACCAGCGTCTCTTCCCTACATGCAGGCAGACACAAGCTCCTTCCTTGCTGGCGCCATGTGTTCTTGTGTGCAGCACACTTATGCTGTGCGCTCCAGAGAGAGACCTGAAGTCTCTTAGGCCTTTAGGCCCTTAGGCCTCTTTTTCCGCCTCTAACACCGAGTGTAAGAACTGCTCCATAGGCGATGTAGCCTTAGCCGTCTCATACTGCGCCGCTAAGCCCGCCTCATAGCCTAAGCGGCCCGCCTCACAGGCAGCCTTAAAGGCACGCGACATCGCAATCGGATCACCCGCAGCGGCAATCGCGGTATTAACCATCACCGCAGAGGCGCCTAACTCTAAGGAGCGTGCCGCCTCAGATGGGGCACCAATACCGGCATCCACGACCACAGGACAACGGCACTCTTTTAAGATGAGCTTTAAGAAAGGCTCCGTCTCTAAGCCCCGCGCCGAACCAATAGGGCTGCCTAAAGGCATCACCGCCGCGACGCCCAGCTCCTCTAAGGCCTTGCATAAGCACAGGTCAGCTTGGCAGTAAGCAAAGACCTTAAAGCCTTGTGCTACCAGCTCCTTACAGGCGTTGTAGGTCTCAATGGTGTCTGGTAAGAGGTACTTCTGATCAGGGTGCACTTCGACCTTAATCCAGTCCGTACCTAAGGCTTCACGCGACAGCTGCGCTGCAAAGACCGCTTCCTTAGCGTTGCGGGCACCGGAGGTGTTAGGCATCAGCGTTACGCCTAAATCCTTTAAAGGCTTCACGATGTCGTCCGTGCCGTGCTTAATGTCGACGCGCTTTACAGCCATGGTGGCGATCTGGGCACCACTGGCCTTAATCGACTCTTGCAAAATGGCACCGCTGGCGTACTTGCCCGTACCCACGATCAGGCGCGAATCAAACTCCTGACCGGCTAAGACTAACTTATCCACCTTTTAACCTCCTGCGACCAAACTAAAAACATCGACCTTCATGCCTGCGGTGAGGACAAAGCTGTCCCACTGCGACTTCGGCACAATGGCATCATCGACCGCCACGGCCGTGCCCTCTGTAGGAAATTGCAGACTAGCCATGAGCTCTTTTAAACTTTGGCCCTGAGCAACCTCACGTGGCTCGTTATTAACCTCAATTTGCATTGTTGGCATGGTGTCTTAAACCTGTAATGTGGATAGTCGCCATCAGAGCTGGCTTGCGTCTACGCCTTATTTGGCACGTGCACGCGACCTTATTTGGTGGCGACTCTAAACTGGTGTTTGCTGGTGACCATAAAGACGCAAGGGACAGCGCTCACCTTGAGAGCGATAGCACCGCGTGCGCTGAATACGCAGTAGTACCACTGCTCTCAAGAGTGACGGCGCGCACCGCCTGTAGCGTTAGCTTTAGGCGCAGGCTGTAAGCTGTGCCCCCCACACTCCACAGACTGGTGGTAGAGCGGCATGCCCTGCTTACCCTAACTGCTGTAAGAAGTTGCACACAGGGCACTTAGGATCAGGCTGTAACTGCATCTTCTTCATGGTCAGATGCTGTAAATCTGTGCGCACTAAGGTGCCCACCATGCTGTTATCCCCCAGCAAGTACGCTAAGGCGATATGTGCTACCAGCGAGGACACATAGGCAGCCGAGGGGCCGGTAATGCCCTTAAACGGCTGATACATTTCAGGAACTAAGCAGCTGTAGCAACCGTGCTTTTTTACAAAGTCCGGCTGCGAAAACGCAAAGAGAGCCACCTGCCCTGTATAGCCACTGACGGCGCCCTCGATGAGATCAATCTTGGCGCGCAGGGCGCCACGTGCAATGTCAGCACGGCTTTCTGGGTTGTCGGTCAGATCAAGCACCAGATCGCAATTTTTAAGCCCCTCTATCGTTTTACTGGTCACTGTCCCATTGCTGGTGTCAAGGTGCGTCGCGCTATTGCGCTTTGTTATGAATTTAGTGACCGAGTTAATCTTAGAAGCAATCAGGGCCTCTGCCTCTTCCTCGGTAAAGATGATCTGCCGATGTAAGTTAGACCACGCAATGCTATCGCTATCAAAAAGCGAGAGCTTACCGACACCGGCGTTACTTAAGAGCACGGAGCACAGTCCGCCTAAACCGCCCACACCCACAATGGCCACGTGCTTTTGGGCTAATAAGTCCTGCTTACCAGCAAACTCAGGCAACATCTCTTGGCGCTTATAACGATCCTCTTCGTCCTCGAAGCCGTCTTCATAACCGTCGAGATCGTAGTCTTCGTACTGGTCGTTATCTTGGGCCATTTCTGCCTCCAAAAAGTTTGCATTATGCGGTGCAGGATGCACATCGTACAAGATGCACATTATGACGCCTGTGACTTAAGCATGATTGCCCTAAAAGTGACGGCTGCAGCAGTGAGTGCGGGCAAAGCACCACACCTCGAGATAAATGCTGCAGGTAAGCTTGAAACTATCTACAGCTGGGCGCGCCTGCTTACCCTAAATCCGTCATCTCTTAAGTCAGTCGTTTCCTAGCAGCACTACCCCCTGTAGCGCTACAGGGGATAAATGCCGCTACCACCTTACCAGCTGCTCACCACGCAGCCGCTGGTAAGTCGCAAGTTAAGTCTCTGGCGTTGCGTTGAGTGGTCGTTAGTAGCGTGGATTGGCCACAAACAGTGGCGAGCGCTCTGGCACTTGCTGCTCATCTTGACGTTCATGCCAAGCATGCGCCTTTTGGCCAAAGAGCTCCGATGGGCCAGTACGGCAGATCGCAATCCACTTCTGCGTCTCTATCGCAGGGCGCTTAGCCTCAGTAATAGCCGTCACTACTGCAATCGAGTCGATACCCTCATCGAGAATCTCTTGAGCATGATTGAGCTTAATGCCACCAATAGCTACGGTTGGCACCACACCCTTTAACATGCGCGCTTGCAGGCCCATCTTGGTGATGCCTTGTGGCTTAGATGGCATCTCCTTAGTCTTGGTTGGGAAGACGTGGCCAATAGCGATGTACGATGGGTGCAGATTTAAAGCCTTGCACACCTCATAAATGCCATGAGTCGACACGCCTAAACGCAGACCAGACTGGGCGATAAACTCAAGATCAGCCTCTTGCAGATCTTCCATGCCTAAGTGCACACCGTAAGCGCCATACTTTGCGGCCAGCTTATAGTGGTCGTCAATAAAGACACGGGCACGGTAGCTGTGACCTAAGAAGCAAGCGCGATGGATCTCTGCGCACAGATGCGGATCGCTCTCGTCATCGTGCACTTGGGTCTTGATGCGCAGCTGAATGGTCTTTACACCTAAGGCCAGTAAGCGCTCCATGATCTCGGTGTTATCGACCACAGGGTAGAGACCCATGTTAAATGGGCAAGAAGGGAATGGGCCAGCGTTTGGTGGAAAGTTCTCCTCAATGATATGCGGCATGTACTTAAGGTCGTAGCTTAAGGCATGGTGCGCAATCGGTGGGCGCTTGTGACCTACAGCGACATCTGGGGTAAAGATACCGTGGGTCACATAGACCTTAGCTAAGACCGCCGCGTCTTGCAGCGCATAGCCGCAAGCGATTAAGGCCGCTAAAGAAGAAGATAAGGCACAGCCACCACCATGCGCGCCTAAGCCCTCGCGCTTAGCGTGCTCCATGACAAAAGCGTGGGTCTGACTCTTAAAGACATCGACGGCATCTAAAGCCGAGACGTTATGACCGCCCTTTAAGAGCACAGCTTGCGCGCCTTGATTTAAGAAGACGTCACACAGCTTAAAGACACCGCCCTTAGCAAAGAGCTCTGACTCATCCCAACCGGCTAAGGCTAAAGCCTCGGGCAGGTTTGGCGTAAAGACGGTGGTGTGCTTTAAGATCTGTGGCAGCTTCTTATAGAGATTGGTGCTCTTAAGATCACCGGCAGTAGCCGTTAAGACTGGATCCCACACCACAGGTATGCCCTGTAAAGTGGTGTCTAAGAGCTCTAACAGGCAGTCAAGGATCTTGTCATCGGTAATTAAACCGATTTTGATCGCCAGTGGCTTGGTAGGCCAATCATTCATTGCCAGCTTGATGCTCTCAGTGAAGACCTCCACCGAGGTTGGGGCCACTAAGGTCACGCGATCTAAGCTCTGGCAAGTTAAGGCGGTGACAACAGGTAAAGCCCATGCTCCCTGATCGTGCACCGAGATAACGTCAGCGGTGATACCTGCACCGCCACCGCTATCGACACCAGCAATCACGAGCACGAGTGGACGCTCTGACACACCCTCTCCTTTCTCTGCTACAGCCAACATATCCTGATCAGTCATAAAGCAAAACTTCTTCTCGATGAAAAACGTAGCGCCTCGGGTTGCTGGGAAAGATACACCATTAAAGATGGTTATCCCGAAACCAGCTCACACGTCATGCCTTGACGCGTGAGCATAGCTTACAGGCCTGCTGGTAAAAAGGTAAGCGCTAAGCGGGCCCCCCGCAAAGAGGCTGAACCCACGCTCCTTACCTACCATCTTGCCTGTGCAAGGTGCGCAACCTGAGCACTACAGCATGCTAAACATTATAACCAATCAGCAAAAGACCTTATATCTAAGCGGCTGCCCAGCTCCCCAGAGATACAGCCTCACACGGGAGCGTTTTAGCGTCAAGCGCCTCGTGCATAGCCGCTTAAGTGGTAGTTATGACCACAAGTGGGCTCTACTCTGCGTTGGGTGTAGCGGGCACCAGCTCTACTCTGGTTGGTCTCGCCACACGCCAGCACATGGGCCCCTACTTGAGCGCAGGAGCGCTGCTGCTTTGTGGCATCTCCCACACGCTACGCATAGGCGAGCATCAAAGGGCGCTCTGTTCTACCCTTGCAGCTGTTGCCGCTGCCGCAGCAGCTGCTGCAGTCGAACCTTTCCTTTGCAGACACCTGCTACTGTAAGTACCTTGCGCCCGCCCACTGGGGCAAAGGGCAGGGACAGCTCTTACGGCGCTTACAGCTTCAGAGGAAAGGTAGTATGGCCTCACCTTTCAAAGTAAGGGGGGTGCCCCTTGCGGCAGCAAGCACTTAAGAGTGCACTGGCCTATGCGCTGCGCGGTGGTAGCACTTGTGGTCATGTGCCCGCACTGTACCGTGGCGAGAGGAGCTTGCCACCATGCAGTAACGGCAGTAAGGACAACAGTGGGAGTGGCGGGAGAGGCAGGAGTGACGCAAGTAAGGCGCAATTGCTGTACAAAACCTCAGGAAAAGTTGGCTCTACTCAGAGTTTGGTGGATACCACAACGTAGCCTCACACCTTGAGGCAAGCACATGAGCCGTGGTTATGGCGTTTCATGTTAGCCACCTAAAAGTAGTGTCGTGGCTCTATCCACCAAACCAAGAGAAGAGCCCAAAAGTCCTCACAAGAGACAGTAAGCAGCGCTGCAATTGATGCCCCTGCCGCTATTGCGGTTCTTGCTGCGCTGACGCTGAGCTGAGCTGAGGAAAGCGTGACCTCATAGGTGACGGCTGCAAGGTAAAGTGCTGGTACGTCCCACACCTCGAGATAAATGGTGCAGTTGTGCCTGAGCCTATCCTCAGATGTGGCACTCATGCTTGCCTTAAATTACGTCAGCTATTAAGTCAGTCAGTCAGTCAGTCCTAAGTCAGTCGTTTCTTACTGCACTTAACTGCGCTTACTCCGCTCTCTTCTCTGCTCTTCTCTTAGAGGTACTTGCTCTGTAAACGGCGGTTTAAGCGGATTGGGCAGAAGCGCGGGCCGCACATCGAGCAGAACGAAGCCTCGTGCTCACAGTCCTCCTCATCCATTTGCGCACGCCACACCTCATAGGCATGCTGCTCATCAAAGCTCAGCGCAAATTGGTCATACCAGCGGAAGGTGGCACGAGCGCGGCTCATGGCATGGTCGAGGTTATAAGCCTGCGTGAGGCCCTTGGCGAGGTCAGCACTGTGCGCCGCAATCTTGTAGGTGATAAGGCCCTGCTTGACATCCTCTGGTGTAGGCAAAGCTAAGTGCTCAGATGGCGTCACGTAGCAGAGCATGGCGGTGCCATGCATACCAATGGTGGTACCACCAATAGCCGAGGTGATGTGGTCAAAGCCCGCACCCACATCCGTAACCAGTGGTCCTAAGGTATAGAAAGGCGCACCGTGGCAGTACTCGTCCTCGAGCTTTTGGTTTTCCTCGACACGGTTTAACGGCACGTGACCTGGGCCCTCAATAAAGCACTGCACACCATTTTCACGGCAGCGTAAAGCCAGCTCACCAATAGTCTTTAGCTCGCCGTATTGCGCCTCATCACAGGCGTCATAAATAGCGCCAGGACGTAAGCCATCACCTAAGGACAGCGCAACATCGTAGCGACGGCAAATAGCCATTAACTCATCAAAGTGCTCATAGGCCATATTCTCTGCCTCGTGCTGCATCATGTACGAGGCCATGATGGCACCACCACGCGAAACTATGCCCATTAAGCGCCGCGCGGCTGCGGGTAAGAGCTTGGCGATTAAACCGGCGTGAATCGTAAAGTAGTCCACACCCTGCTCAGCTTGGTCAATAATGACCTGCTTAAACACATCCCAGCTTAAGGCATTGGCATCACCACCGACGCGATCTAAGGCCTCATACATTGGTACCGTACCGATTGGTACAGGGCTGGCGCGCAGCATGGCCGAGCGCAGCTCCATGAGCGATGGCAGACCGGTGGATAAGTCCATTACCGTATCAGCACCGTACTTTAAGGCCAGCTTTAACTTGCCAATTTCCTCTTCAACGGAGGAAGACACCGCCGAGGCGCCAATATTGGCGTTAACCTTTGTTAAGAAGCGCTTACCAATGATCATCGGCTCCGCTTCTAAGTGGTTGTGGTTGGCTGGGATGACGGCAAAACCAGCAGCTACCTGCTCCCGCACAAACTCAGGGGTAACGCTCATTTTCCGGCGCTGTAAGAGCACCTGATCATCAAGGAAGGCGGCAACATCGTTGTTGCCTAAGAACTTGTCGGCAAAGTCGCGTTGCTCAGTTAAGAACTCTAAGCTGGCAGCGGACTCACGTAAGGCTACGTACTCCATCTCTGGAGTGATGACACCATCTTGAGCGTACTGGAGCTGGGTCTTTGGGCTGTCCCCACGGCCGACATAGAAAGCGGCACGCACTTGAGGACGCTGTAAGGTTTGCTGCCCCTCTTCCTCGTGATCGACGATATAGCGCAGGATGCGATCGCCATTGCTTAAGGTCAGCTGCTCGTAAGGCACCTTGAGGGTATGTACCTCAGAAGTGGCGTTAGGCACGCTGTCAGCATCAGAGGCAAAGGACACGGTAATGGTATGGTGCTGAGGACGCTTTTTGCTCGCAGCAGCTTGCGCAGAGTGGTTAGGATTAGCCTTAGCGGCACGGTGCGCGGCTTTAGCAGCGGCTAAGTCATCAAAGTGGATCTTGGAGCTGTCAAAGGTGGTAGTGGTGGTGGTAGCAGTGGTAGCAGTGGAGCCAACAGCAGTGTTATCTTGCTGTGGAGCCTGACGTGGGTGTAAGCGGAGAACTGATAAGAGCTGGAGCATCGACAAATCCCTAAGCAGTGAGCGCATCTGACTTGTCGAGCCCGCCGTCTTTGACTACCACCTGTGAGGTAATTGGCTCTTAATTGCCTTGAGCCTTACTCTGTGGTGGTGGTGGTGGTGTGACCTGCAAGGAGAGCAATCTTTGTAAATCACTCCGAGGTCTCTGGACGCGTCTGCACTTGCAAGAACTTGCAAGAGAATGCAGAGCTTAGCGGTGAAAAGAAGAAATGTAAGCCTGTTTCCTACGCAGAGATTATTCTTTTCAGGTACACGGATTCGGCGACATGCCATCTCAGCCAATTACGGCACTCCGACAAGCAAGGCCATTAAAGCACAAAGTGCAGATGCTTGCAAAGGCTTTTTGGGAAGCGCCAGCATTGTGCACGGTAAGCTTTAGCAGTAAGCGCGGGATAAACCCAAAGGACACGCGGAATCTGCCTACCTCAGGGGCTAACAAAGTGTGAGAAAAACGCACATGGTGATCTTTATTGCTGGCGCTGCTCTGGCTGGCCGAACTGAGCTAGCTGAGCAGCGGCCCGTAGCAGCGATAGCCCCAACTTACGGCATCGTGCAGACCTAAGGTGCAATGCGCTATGGGTACCACCTATCCCGTATCCCGTATCCCGCTTGTGACCAAGGCGCCTTTCCCTATCTTTCGCCCTGCGCTGATTCCTGACCCCGAGGGGAATGGTAGTGAGTAGATATCCTAAAAAGCGCCGGACGGCGCATTATCTTGAGAGTAGCGTCTCAGAAAACACCTACTCTCAGGGCAAGACACCTGCTTGGAGGCAACTTCCTCCTTTGGCATTGGCTTTTTGGGACACCTACGGTAGTGATGGTAATAGTCATGGAGGTGCTGTTGTTGATGGTGGTGGTGGTGGCGGGACTGCGCAGCAGACACCATACCCCAGCGGGAAGCGTCTATTAGCGATGGAAGCCATACCTTAGCGGCATAAACACCTAAGTCTGGATGCACCGGTAGCAAAACCTACCCGCGAACCAAAGACGGGGCTGTGCCACTAAGACAGCAGAACCTCATACCCCCTAACTCAGGGTGATGCCAAGGGCAAAACCAACTGGTAAGAAGCTATTAGCTGTCACTGGCAGCACTAATCAAATCAGAGCCACAAAGCATTGACACACACACACACACACACCAAGATCGGAACGACTGACTTAATAAATGACGCAATTTAGGGCACGCATGCATGCATGCATGCCCATTTCAAGATAGACTTAGGCTCGCTTGCACCTTTTATCTCGAGGTGGGACGTTACAACCACGCACCACTACATCCGTCACTTATTAGCTCAATCTTTCCATCCCCCTCAAGCTGTGGTGGGCTTACGCTCGCGGGTATGGAGACAAAAGCCCTCTTTGGGTATGGGTAGCAGTCATCTCCGAATGGGGCGTAGTTATGCGCAGTTACGCACAGCAACGGTGTACCGTATTGCCTCTACATACAATGCACGGCACAGCGTGCCTCCATCGGCTTCCCGTAGGCTCAACCTGACTTACGGCACTGTGGCTGTGACGAGATCGGTTTCCCCCTTGCTCCTTGAGAGTATTCCCCCCTATGTGATTGGCTTAAAATCGGCCTTTGATGTGGGTTAAGACCATTAACGCAGAAACCAGATAAGGATCAGCAAGCGTCGCTACCGCGACGTATCTCTGAGGTAGATAATGGCAAGTAGCTGTGCTCACATATGGGAAAAACCCCCTCGCTGTGACTGTGTCAAGTTCTGCACCCCATCCCGCAAAGATTGATACTGCACACGGCAAGCGAGCCCGATTTGCGCTAACATGCTCTTACCACGCAGCACTTGCTTTAAGACTTGCTCCCTCTTGAGCACGGCAGCTGTTACAGGCCTCTTTACCCCAACGAGGGGCAGCCCCAAATACGATATGGCAAGAAAAACAGAAAATTGGACAAGGCCACTACGCTAAGCTGCCCTAACTTTTGCAGTCATATGTACGATATGAGCGTAGCTCTTACCAGCCACAACAGCTGGCAAAGCTTACCTCACAGTAAGTTGACAGTGTCTACTTACACGCTGCTGCGTCGCCTACGCTCTGGCTCTCTATGGCTCTTTAGACCTCAGCGCAGCCCTGAGCGTAACCTGAGAGGCCCCCTGCAACACAAGGACAGGGGACTTAAACCACCTCTTTGGCGCGCTGCATCTACAACTTCATGTAACTGCTTCCTTGTCACAGGAGAGATCATGTCTTCTTGGAACATGGGCTATCACACTGATGTCCCTTATTCTTTCGGCTATTTCCGAGACCTCAATCCGCTCTACGTCAAATACCAATTTACCCTCTCGGGTTTAGCTTTTCCTGATTTCAAGAACGGCAATGCCTGTGAATTAGGCTTTGGTCAGGGTATCAGCATCAACATGCATGCTGCCACCTCGACCACCCAATGGTATGGCACCGACTTTAACCCGCTGCAGGTTAACTTTGCGCGCCAGATCGCCTCTTTAAGCCAAACTCCTGTACACCTCTTGGATAACTCCTTTGAGCAGTTAGCCAAGCGTGACGACCTGCCAATGTTTGACTTCATTGGCCTGCATGGCATCTGGTCGTGGATTAACCGTGAAAACCAAGGCTACATTGTCGACTTCATCCGTGACCACTTAAACATCGGTGGTGTCGTGTATGTCTCCTACAACGTCTCGCCAGGCTTCCTTGCCTTTGAGCCTGTACGCTACCTCATGAAGACCTACAACGATCGCATGGTTAGCCCAAGCGCCTCGCCAAAGGAGCACGTGGACGCCATCAACACGTTCCTTGATGATTTACTCAAAGTGCAGCCTGCGACGGTGGTCAGTACCAACTACCTTGAGCCACGCATTCAGAGCTTAAAGAACCACGAACCAAACTACATCTTTGCCGAATATCTCAATGATGACTGGGATATCATTCACTTCCAAGACTTGGCGAACACTTTAGACCGTGCCAAGGTCGAGTTTGCGCTCAACACCACCACTCCTGAGTACATGGACATGCTCAACTTTACGACTGAGCAGTTGGAGTTCTTAAAGCGCTTCAAAGGCACGCCAATGTATGAGGCGAGCCGTGACTTTATCACGATGCAGCAGTTTCGTCGTGACTACTTTGTCAAAGGCAAGCGCATCCTGACGGCCAAGCAATTTAAGCAAGAAGTGGCTAACATGTGCTTTGTGCAAATCAAAGATTTTGAGGGCTTTAGCTTCAAGGCACAAGGACGTGTGGGTGAGGCGAATCTGTCCAAAGAGCTGTACGAGCCAGTAATGAAGGTCTTTGCCGATCACAAGCCTCACACTGTTGCCGAGATCTACAAGATCGTCACGCAAAACGGTAAGAACACCCAGACTGCACCAAATGGCCAGCCGCTGTTTACCGACAGCTCCATTGTAGAGGTCATCAATGTTCTCACCTGCTACCTCTACCTCGCTCCAGCGATTCCGCTAAACGAGCTGACTACCCCAGTAGTAGAGCACAGTCTGCGCTTAAACAACCAGCTGCTGGCTGACCACGACCTGATGAAGCTCCACTACTTAGCCTCTCCAGTCATCCAAGGTGCGGTGAGCATTGATGACTTAACCCGTCGCTTATTAGCTTTACGGCAGCGCATGCCAGAGCTCAATGAGCAGGTGTTTATGAGCAAGTACTTTAAGACCTTCACGGCAGGCCTCGACGATCAGAAGAATGAGAAAGGCGAGTCGAACAAGGACATTTTCGCCAAGCAGATCAACTTCTTCTTTAACAAGCACCTGCCAATGTTAGAGAGCCTCTTAGTGGTGTAATGATCCACCCCAAGGGAGCAAGGCGCAATGCTCCGTAATGCCACCGAGCACAAGGAGCGCGCCCTACTCCCCATGCCCCAATCTTGAGGCATATGGTTTCTCCCCTCGATGGCAGCGTGCCCTCTGCGGTAAGACCTCTGAAGATAGAGTCTATCCTTAGAGGGGGTATCACTGCGGGTGGAGCTTGACCGAGCTCTACGCTCTACCAGAGCTCTGTAGCACACGTAGTCCAGCACAAAGGCGGTGTTAAACACCGCCTTTGTCTACTGTCCCCAGTACATCTCAATCCCTCTCACCATCTTTCCCCAGCACATCCCATTTCTCTTCAACTGCACCAATAAAGAGCACCACGGCACTTATCCCTGCCGCCACCACAGCAGCTCTATGCTGCCCCTTCCTTTTACCATTACCTCTGTACCTCCCATAAAACTAGCTTGCTCCGCTTAAGCACTTCTGCACATAGCAGAGCTCAAAAGCAAAGCCATGTAGCTATAAAAGCTAGTGTGCACGTGCACGCGTTAGCGCTAATGACCTGTGGCAAATTCATAGTATGTGCTTAAGGCTGGTAAGGCCTAATTTATCTTGAGAGTGGTGTGTACCCCTCAAAATGGTTCTTTATCGTAATCACGGGATGCACTAAAAAGGTGTGACCTAATTTGGTTCATCTGTTGAACAAAATGGTCACGATCCCTGATAGACACATGAAGGCATCCCCTACTTACAACAAAGAACCTCAAAATTCAACTTGCATTTTTTTTTTTACTAGTATTTTTAGCCTAGTCCTAGATAGCCGACCTTTTCGCAAAAATCCCATATTTAAGCGCTTTTTGGGGCTTTTATGGGGTTAGCAGCAATAGCAGCCGCAAGAGGCTGGTGATTGGTGAGGGCCAGTCACTGGTTTTGCCCAGCTACGCTGTCTCAGGGTAGGAGTACATGGGCAGGCGCACCGCACATGAGGGATGGCGGTGCGCCTGCGCTGCTGCAGCGCTGCTAACCTCAGGGTATGGGCACGACCGCTTTGCTTTGCCTTGCTTTGTTTTGTTTTGCATGGTGCGGTCGCAGACGATAGTAGGCTTATAACGGCACAAACCTCAGGTCTGGGGGACTGGGTGGTAAGTGCTAATCCCTTTGTCCCCCAAAGACCGTGACGGTGAATTGAGATTGTAGGGCCCCACGCTCAGCATAACCATTGCCTTACACCACAGCAGGGTGTAGCAGAACTAACAGCCTGTTGCATCGAACTGCTGCTCAACACAGGGACGCCTGCCACGGTTCTCAGTACTTTGTCACAGACGACACTAAGGAGCGAGAACTATGTCGTCCTCATGGAACATGGGGTACCAAACCGACCTGCTTTACACCTATGGCTACTACAAGGAGCTCAATCCCCTCTACGCCAAAGCGGTGTTTACCTTTGCCGGTCTCGCCTTCCCTGACATGAAAGCTGGTTACGCCTGCGAGTTAGGCTTTGGCCAAGGCGTCAGCATCAATATGCATGCGGCCGCCTCTGATACCAACTGGTACGGTACGGACTTTAACCCTGCGCAGGTAAACTTTGCCAAGCACTTAGCCACCTTAGGCGGTATTAACGTGAAGTCTCCATGTGCTTACGCACATGGCTTCCTCCCGTTTTAATAGGGAGGGTCCTGAACAAGAATACAATCCTACCTCAGCACCGTTCCAAACAA
>CASEBB010000034.1 GCA_949286015.1 uncultured Succinivibrionaceae bacterium
TCTGCCGAGGACAGTGCCATCTGAAGTCATAGCAGAGCATACGCACGCGTTATTAAGGCCAAGGTCGACGCCAACCACCACTTGGTCGTTTACAGGCTTAGTCGTCGCCGTACTCCTGTAAGAACAGTTCGTGGCCAATGGTGTAGAAGTGGCCACCCGCCACATAGTGCAGCGTGCGCAGACTGTCGTCTGCCTTATCAAAGTGCCAGTGGTTGTTGCTGTAGACGCGCGTGTCAGTCACGATCTTTTTGCACTGGCCAATAAACATGTCGTACTCTTGCTCGTTGTGCGCCTCAGGGATGACCTCATACTCGAGGTAAGCGACGCAGCCTTTGACCACCGGCATCGAGAAGCCTGGAAGCTCAATGAGCTCAATGCCGCAGTGATCTAACTTGTCCTTATCGTCGTTCTTGGAAATCGATCCCAGCTTCATCACCTGCGCTGCGATACCAGCGCTTGGGTAGCAGAGGACAAACTTACCGGACTTTTCAATGAGCGGACGGGTGTAGTGGCTCTTATCGATAATGGCGTAACCCTTAGAAAAGTCACACACGCCAGCCCATGCGGCGGCCATGATGTCCATGTCGCCTTGATAGGAGGCACCGACCAAGGTGGTAGCACCGATGTTGAGGATGCGGTAAGACTTGTTGACGTCCTGTTCTTGTAGATAATCCATACGATGTTGCAGCCCTAAAAGGCTGTCCTTATCTGGTTTCTTCACATGGCGTGATAAGAGCGCCCCTGCTTTTTAGCAAGGAGATCTTAGGCCGCACTCATCATAACCCCGTGCTTTTAGCTTGCAGCAGTCGCCCTCTGACAAAATTGCTCAGACCTGCTAAAAATGCCGAAAGGATCACACTTTGCGACCGCAACACAGAGGTGTTACCTGCCACAGATATGGCGAGCTTAAGGCTCCCAGCATAACGGTGCACGCTACGGGACTGAGGCAGCCACAAACAATAACACGCTGAGCTAAGCGCTGCCGCTCTGATAGCTGCTGCATGCATCAGGACACAGTCACGTAGGTAACCTAAAAGCGCCTGACGGCGCCTTATCTCGAGAGTAGCGCCTCAGCAAAATCCTAATCTCAGGGTAAAACACCTGATTGTAGGCAGTTACCTCCTTTGAGATTTACTTTTTGGGTTACTTACAAGTCACGCCAGTGCTAACGCCTTAGCAGTGGATTAGAGGCACATGTGGAAACAGCTACCAAGAGTGCTCTGTGCTCTTAACGGTTGCTACTTTAGAGTGTGCAGAGGTGAATCCCACCAAAGAGCGCTTCTGCTTGCCACTGCACGCTGTAAAGCTGGGACAGCGGTGCGGTTCTGACCGCGCTGTACGCTAGCGTTTTCTGCGCTCTCTGTGTCCTATGCGCTCCAAGAGCTGCCCCCGCCTGCTACTCTTTGCCCTTAATGCTGCGTATCTCTGCCTCCTGCGCCACTAGCCAACGCACCTGTGCGTAAGGCCTTCTTTCCCAGAGACAACCACCCGAACCAAAGCCGTAAACAAGCCATTTGGCCGCAAAATGGGGCCGCAAATGCGTGGCATACTAAATGCGTTACCTCCCCTAAAATGCCCTGCTGGTAAGCAAAGCAATAGTGTTTTGGCTTTGCTTGTCGTGCCGCTAATAGCCTTTGTGTGCTTCCCTAGCGTCTGGGCGCGCTATTGCAGTGCTCCTCATGTCACTGCTAGCTTTTAGGTCGCTTGCGACCCCTGAGCTTCATTGGTCTCTTCTTTTTGTATTTTGAGCGCGCATTCCCTCCCAACCTGTAGCGATATATGCACGGAAGCGGGCTTAAGCCACATTGTTGATTGGGCGAGGATTTTTCATGACTACTGCAGTTGATAACAACGCCAGATACTCCTCTGGTGTGAACTTCACTACTGCGAGCGACTTACAGAATGCGACAAGTCAGGTGAAAGACCAGACTTTAACGCAGGAAGACTTCTTAAAGCTGCTCACCACCCAGTTAGAGTGCCAAGACCCAACCAATCCAGCAGACAACACTGAGTTAGTAAGCCAGATGTCGCAGCTGTCGATGGTGGAGAGCTTAAACTCGATCAACTCGAACATGACGGGTGTGATCGATACCGTTAACAACACCTCGACCTTAAACGCTACCTCGCTGATTGGTACCTACGTCTACACCGACTCTAACAAGGGCTATTACGATGGTGGTAACACCGTCGCATGGTCGATCGATGCTGGCGATGAGACTTACTCTAACCTCAAGCTCCAGATTAAGGACGCTACCACCGGTCAGGTCGTGTACACCGATACCGCTGCTGGCTTAACTGGCGAAACCAAGTTTGCATGGCCTGGTATCTATTCGCCACAAGGCCCAGTGGCTGATTCTAAGACCGGTGTACAGGATCCTGGTACCCTTGAGGACGCCGCCGCTAACGCTGAAGCAGCGCAGGACTCTACTACCGCCGCAACCGATGGCACTGCCACTGGTGAAGAGGGTACCGATGATGGTACCACCACCGGCGATAACGATAGCGAGACCCAAGATCCACAATACACTTACTGCCCATCCGGTAAGTACATCTTAGAGGTCACGGGTACCAACTCTAAAGGTCAAACGGTACAGCTGCCAACTGCCAATCTGGCCTTAGTGACCTCGGTCACCTTAGGCAAGACCATGGAAGACACGATGCTGAGCCTGTATGGTCATAAGGAGATCAGCTTCTCCGAAGCCAAGAAGGTCACGATCTAAGTCCATTGTAGTTCTAAGCAAGACCAAAAAGAGCCAGCCTCAGTGCTGGCTTTTTTTATGGTGCATAAACACCATGCGCACCAGCCTCGCACCGTCCACTGTGCATCAGCTAACTTAAGAGTGCCGCTGAGTAGTGCCACACTGTAAGCCGCGCTGCTGCTCCTTACCCTAAAGCTGGCTATAGCCAGTGTAAGCTCGCAGTGCTCTTGGTGGTGTGGCTACGACAGAGTAGTGTGTTGAGGTAGGTAGGTAGGTAGGTAGGTAATAGGTTGTGGTGGCGTGTTGCCAGTGGTGATGACTGCTGCAGGCGGCTACGGACTCTGCTCTCACGCTGTTTTAGCACTTTCTGTGTTTCACTCCCACTGGGTAGCCTCAGGTGTCTGCTATTACACCGGCGTGCTCGTGCCTGCTGAGTTCACACGGTAGGTGTAGATTAGCCATCGAGCCAACCCGCTACTCTGCCCTCTGCGCTCTTCCTTGCTCACCCCGCCTTAAGGCCGTAAATACGCCCTTTTATGGCTGTTAACAGTAGGGGGTAAAGGGCTGTTTGGGTGCTCTATTTTGGCCATCATCCTAACCCCATTTTTGGCTTAAACAAGCCCCTCACCTCTGCCATCCCGTGGCATATTGATTGCACCCACTCAGGTGTTTTTGGTTGCAATAGAGGCTTGGGGCTTCATGGATAATTTGTTATGGGTAGCGATGGCAGGCGCCAAGGAGAATTTCCATTCTCTGTCAGTGCGCTCCAATAACCTCGCTAACGCTAATACCACCGGCTTTAAGGCAGAGTTTGAAAACACTCGTTCCATGAGCGTCTTTGGTAACGCTTACCCAACGCGTGCCTTTGCCATGACCGAAATCCCTGGCTATAACTTCGATGGCGGCGCCATGCAGACCACCGGTCGCACCCTCGATATCGCGGTGCAGGGTGAGGGTTTTATCGCTGTGCGCGACGGCGATGGTAATGAAGCTTATACCCGCTTTGGTAACCTCTCCATTGGCTCCGATGGTGTGCTGCGTACCTCCAATGGTCTGGAAATCGTTGACGAAGACGGCAACCAAATCGTTCTACCAACCCCATTAGCCGAAATTAACGTTAACTCCGATGGCTACCTCACCGGCAAGCCTATCGATGCTGAGGCTGATGTGGTCGAAACCTATCAGCGCATCAAGCTTGTTAATCCCGATGTGCGTTCCATCGAAAAAGGTTATGACGGCCTCTTCCGTTCCCGTGATGGCGCCATCTTAGCCCAAGACGATACCGTGCAAGTGCAAAGCGGTATGCTTGAGGCCTCTAACGTCAATCCTGTCGAAGAATTGACGAGCTTAATCCGCGTCCAGCGCCAATACGATATGCAGATGAAAATGATGCAGTCGGCAGGTGAAATGGACGACGCCCAGAACCGCTTACTGGCCTACAGCTAAGCTAAGCTAGGCTAGGCTAAGTTAGCTGTTCACCGTTTTCTTTTGTGCGTGGTAAGTGCTAAAGGCCACTGCCACGTGTGGACACCGCAAGAAGAACCCCCTGAGAACTCAGGTAAGCGGTTAGTCCAAAAGCTCCTCCGGTTTTGAGAAGTTGCCCCAAGCGACGTACTCTGTACTTGATCGGGTTTGGAGCTCAAGCCCACGATAGGCTTAGCTCAGATAAAGCTTAGCGTGGTGAGTTTAGGCTCTGAATCTAAACGAGGCACCCATGATTCCTGCTCTGTGGATTTGTAAAACTGGTCTCGACAGCCAGCAAACCAATATCTCGGTTACTTCAAATAACCTCGCCAACGCCTCAACCGTAGGTTACAAGAAGAGCCGCGCGATTTTCGAAGACCTCTTATACCAAAAGGTTAATCAGCCTGGTGGTCGTTCTACCGCTGATGCCTTCTTACCAGAGGGCTTAATGATCGGTGCCGGTTCCCGTGTTGTGGCCACGCAAAAGGACTTTGGCCAAGGTGATGTGGAAACCACCGACAACACCTTTGACCTGCTCATCAATGGCAACGGCTTCTTTGAAATCGAGCTGCCTGATGGCACCACCGCTTACACCCGTAACGGTCAGTTCACCAAGAACGACGAGGGTGTGATCGTGACCGCCGAGGGTTACGTCTTACTGCCACAGATCACCATCCCAGAAGATGCTACCGGTATTAGCATCTCCATCGATGGTCAGGTCTCGGTACAGACAGCCGGTCAGACTCAAGCGCAGGACTTAGGTCAGATCACTGTTACCAACTTTATCAATCCGTCAGGCTTAGAGCCAATTGGCAACAACCTCTACTTAGAGACTGCCGCTTCGGGTACGCCAATTCAGGGTATCGCCGGTGAAAACGGCATCGGTAGCATTCGTCAAGGCATGCTGGAAACCTCCAACGTGCAAGTTACCGAAGAGTTGGTCAATCTGATTCAAGCTCAGCGTGTCTACGAAATGAACTCCAAGGTGCTCACCACCGTGGATACCATGATGGGCTCGCTGATCCAATCGGTCTAGTCTAGTAAGCTGAGTAAAGCGCCGCAGTCACACTCTTAGTCAGAGCTCAGGGAGCAGCAAAGAGTGGAGACTGCGCTGCGTGCTGTACGCTTTTAGCTTAGCAGCGTTGCTGCCGCTAAAAGCTAGGGAGTAGATGGGAGCCAAGAGTGCGCTTGCGCTGCAAGCTTGCAAAGTAGCGTCGCTGCTTTCTAGCGTAGCTGCTTTGTTGGTGCTTGCACTGTGCGTGCTCTAGTCAGAGCAGTATCTGCCGTAGGACGAGTATGCTTAAGCTTCGACTGTGCTTATTAGCCGCTTTAATGCCTGTGATGTTAACGGGTTGTGCCCTTGATGCTTTGGGCCCACAGCCTGACGATCCAGACTTTGCTCCGGCATTGCCTGAAGAGGATTACACCACAGCGCTGCCAAGTGGCGGTTTGTTTAATCCGTACTCTTCCAATAATGGTCTGTACACTGATACCCGTGCCCACAAGGTCGGTGACCTCATTTCGGTGCAATTAGAGGAGCAAACCAGCGCCTCGAAGAACGCCGGTACCACCTTGGGTAAGAGCAATGACATTGGTTTTGGTGCGCTCTCGATCGGTGGTCGTCCAGTAACGATTAACGGCTACGATACCTCGGTGGGGTTATCCAACAGCTCTGACTTTACGGGTAACTCCGATGCCAGCCAGTCCAACAGCTTAACGGGTAATATCTCCGTGAGCGTGGTCAAGGTCTTAGCTAACGGCAACCTTGTGGTACGTGGTGAAAAGTGGCTGATGCTCAATAACGGCAATGAGTATATCCGTGTCACGGGCATCGTCCGCTCGGAGGATGTGAGCTCTGATAACACCGTCTCCTCACAGCGTATTGCTAACGCTCGTATTCAGTACGGTGGCACCGGTGACTTCGCTGATACCCAAGAGCGTGGCTGGTTAAGCCGCTTCTTTAACAGCGCCTTTAACATCTTCTTCTAAAGAGAGCACAACCAAGGCTGCCTTGTGGCGGCTTTGTTGTTTTTAGCCCTTACGCTTAGTAAGGACGGGCCTTTTAGCTTAGCCTATCTTAGGAAAGGCCGCCGTGCGTTGCTGGCGCAATGCTGGACATGATTGAGTACAAGGCATTGCGTGTTGAGCAGGGCTGGCCGTTAAGCTTTGTGCCTTTTGATCCGGCAGCACCGCAAAGAGGGGGTACCCACTTTGAGGCGTGGCTGCTGGCTGTGATTTCTAACCGCTTGTGTGAGTAGGTGAGTGCAATGACTTGGTTTAAGAGTAAGCTCTGGCTGCCACTTCTGTGCATGGCCGTGGCTTTGTTTTCTACTCTCCTCTCCACCCCAGCGCAATCAGCTCGCCTTAAGGACTTAGCTACCGTCCAAGGCATGCGCTCTAACCAATTGGTAGGCTACGGCTTAGTGGCAGGTCTCGCTGGTACCGGTGAAAACAATAACCGCTTCACTGAGCAAACCTTCCGCTCGATGCTCAATAACTTTGGTATTAAGGTACCAGAGAACACCACCTTGAGTATTTCGGACGTGGCTCCAGTGGTGGTGCACGCCGAATTACCTCCTTTTGCCAAGCCTGGTCAAACCATTGATGTCACCGTCTCGGCTATTGGTGATGCCGACTCGCTGCGTGGTGGCTCGCTCTTACAAACCATGCTGCGTGGCGTCGATGGCAATATCTACGCTATTGCGCAGGGCTCCTTAGTGGTGGGTGGCTTAGGCGTTGAAGGTGCTGACGGTTCGCGTGTGGTGGTCAACACCCCAACCGTAGGTCGTATCTCTAATGGTGCGACGGTCGAGCGTGAGGTGCCAAATGACTTTAACCTCACTGACAGCATCACCTTTAACTTAGACCGTGCTGATTTCACTACCGCCAAGAACGTGGTAGACACCATTAACGCTTTCTATGGTCAGGGCTCGGCTGTAGCTCAGGATGCGGTGTCGATTCGCGTCAGTGCCCCACGTGACCCAAGCAAGCGCGTGGAATTCCTCTCGGCTTTAGAGAATCTGGAGATTACCGAGGGCGAGGGTGAGGCCCGTATCGTGGTTAACTCTCGTACTGGCACCATTGTTGTGGGCTCTAATGTGCGCTTAAAGCCAGTGGCAGTGACCCACGGTGGCTTAACGGTGACGGTGAATGAGGATCCAACCGTATCGCAGCCTGCACCATTCTCGCAGGGTCAGACCGCAATTGTGCCAAACTCCGATATTAACGTCCAAGAAGAGCAGGCCCGTATGTTTAAGCTGGATACGGGAGCGACGCTTGATGACTTAGTGCGTGCGATTAACGAGGTGGGCTTAGCCCCTGGTGATCTGATGTCAGTATTAGAGGCGTTAGATCAGGCAGGTGCGATTGAGGGCCGTTTGGTCATCATCTAAGCCCTGACGCTACTCACAAAACACGCTGCGTAAGCAGCTCCAAAGGCCCTGCATGATGCGGGGCTTTTGCGTTTTTTGGGCGGTAATGTAACGGCACCCTAAGCGTCATTGCACAGGAACTCGACGCAACAGTGCCAGAGAGCACCGAGCTCCATTAGCGTTGCGGGCATGTTCTCCATGGGGAGCCAAGCATACCTGCGAACTTAAGCCAGCCAAGGCTTGAGGATGCTCTTGGTGTACGTATATGCCCTATGATGATTAGTGCTGCAAGTTAAGCTTATGAGCCTACAAGCTGGTTTTGGCATCTTAATCACCCTGAGGGATGAAGTGCTGACGCTCTGAGTTGAGCTGTCAGCTCTTAGGTTCGCGGGTATGGGTGCCAAGCCTTGCCTTTAACCTACTTTAGATGTACATCAGGTAGCGAAGCTGAGGGATGAGGTTATGGCGCTCTGAGTGGCGCTGTTAACTCTGTGGTTGGCTGGTCTGGATTGAGGGTGAGCAGCAACATTGCGCGGCGGTGATGTGCAGAGGCGCTCTTATGGATGTGGTTTGGCGGTGAGAGGATCAGGGTTCAGGATAGGGGAGGCAAGGTGCAGGCAGCGGCAGGTCTTTCTGGTCGCAGGTCGTATCCTGCGCTAAGAGGCTGGAAAACCAGGGCAGCTGAGCAAGGTTGTAAGGAAAAGGGATCGCGGGCTCTCGCTTGAGCTGGCGTTCAAGGCTGGTAGGAGAGCCATGTAGAGGGCCTAAAAGCCCGCAACAGTTGCCTGCTGCGAGCCTCTGTGTTTTTATGGCAGCTACTGCTATTGGTAGCGGCGTTTAGCGCCTATTGCACGTTTGCTGGGTTTGGCGCCGCCTCGCTCTCTACAGCCTCATCTGCCGCCACAGCCTCACCGGCCTCAGTAATGATATTGGCTACGGTGCCCTCAGGGGCGGTCTCTGGAGCCTTACCGTCGCGGGTCTGACCAAACCACTTAACGTAGATCTGATCGAGCTCACCGCTCTCCTCAAGCTTGGCTAAGCCCGCGTTAATCTTATCGACCAGCGCTTGATTGTCCTTACGCACGGCGATACCAAACTTATCGACCTTTTCCTTAAAGGATGGATCAACAAACTCGGTTAAGGTCGAGAGTTGGGCCTTATTGAGGTAGTAGAGGTTCACAGGGCGGTCGTTAATCACGGCCTCGCAGCCACCGTTGCTTAACTCTAAGATGGCATCAGGTTCGTTGTTTAAGGCCTTAACCTTACCTGGGCTTAACTGGTCAGCTAAAGCATGACCGGTGGTGCCAATTTGCACGCAAATGGTTTGGCCCTTGAGGTCGTTAGCAGTCTTGTAGGTGTCGGCCTTATCGGTCTTAATGATGATCGACAGCACGGAGTCGTAGTAGCCCTCACTAAAAGCCACACGCTTCTGGCGCTCTTCGGTAATCGTCATACCGGAGATAATGGCATCGAGGTTACCCGTGAGCAGCGATGGAATCAGGCCGTCAAATGGCATGGATTCGATCTGCACTTCATCGCCGTTGCTTTTGGCAATAGCCTTGATGATGTCGAGGTCAAAGCCAATGATCTGGCCTTCGGTGTCGGTAAACTCAAAAGGCGCAAAAGTAGGGTGGGTACCCACACGAATGGTGTCAGCAGTAGCGGCAGAGCCAAAAGATGCCGCGCATAAAGCACCAAAAGCCAGAGCTAACAGAGTTTTCTTCATGAGTATCTTCCTCGCTCCGCGCCTTGAGCGAGGTCACGGTAGCAGCAGTTTCAGTCACATCAGTGGTGGCAACCATGTGCGCCAGTGCAGTATGGCCGGAGTGCCTTTTTCTCATGAGCGCAGCATGTGGTGCTGGTCTCTTGAGGCATTGGAGGTTACAGGGCTAACTGTGAGCACATGGTGGGCATCAAGGCAAGTTCTCACACAGGAGTGGCTCACTTTAGAGAATGCCTGCGTATGGCCATATGAGGCCACCTAGCAGATTCTAGCATTTGCCCCATAAGTGCTGTGGGAGTAAGCCCGCAAAAAGCTGATATATAGGCTGATTTTGTGACTAGCGCCCTAAATTTGGGCTTTGGATATTAGCTGTGCGCTGTATTGGTGCAGAGTGCCCGCACATGGTAACGCTGCGGCGGCGCTTACCACCACAGTGCTTGGGGCTTTATCGTAAGCAGTGCACTTCCCAGAAACGAAAAAGGGCGAGCCTAAAGCTCGCCCATGGTGTGCGGTACCTTGGAGCCGCACTCAGTGAGACAAGGTTTTTCTCTTTTGGCTGTAAGGCCTGTTCTCAGCTGTGCCGAGCAGCTCTTACGCCCGCAGAACCTTAGCTCCGTGCTTAGTGTGAAGCGTCACGCTTAGCTCTCAGCACAGAGCTTAGCGCTTAGCGTTTAGTACGAAGCACTAAGTGCTTAGTACTTCGTACTTCGTACTTAAGCTCGCGCTAGTTCTTTCTTCTGTACTTGCCCATATCAATGGCAACGGCGGTGGCGATAATGATGCCCTTAATCACCTGCTGCCACATTGGCGACACGGAAATGAACTGTAAGCCGTAGGTGATAATGGTGAACACGAACACACCAGCGATGATGCCCGAGACCTTAGCAATACCACCCATCAGCGACACACCGCCCACCACGCAGGCAGCGATGGCGTCCAGCTCGTAACCCATACCATACTGGTTAGTAGCACCGGCAGTACGTGCCGCCTCTAACACACCAGCAATACCGTATAAGCCCGCAGCTAAAATGAAGATGAAGAGGTTAGTGGCATAAACGTTAACACCAGCCACCACCGCAGCTTCACGGTTGCCACCTAAGGCATACACATTCTTACCAAAGACGGTCTTGTTGAGCACGAACCAGATAATGACCGTGATCACCGCCGCAATTGGAATCAGAATCGAAATGCCTGGGAAGCCACCACCTTGGAAGAACTTAGTCTGACCTAAGGCCGCAAAGTCAGGACGGATACCACCAATAGGCTGGGAGTTGTTAGGTGGTAAATCGAAGTACAGCGAGCAGCTACCATAGACAATCACCGACGTTGCCAGTGTGGCAATGAACGGGTGCATCTCATACTGTGCTACTAGGAAGCCGTTTAAGGCACCAAAGAGCATGCAGATCGCAACCGCAATGATGATTGGAATGAACAGTGGTAATTGCGCTAAGTCTGGATAGAAGCGGTTAGCGTAATCTGCCGTCTGTAACATCGAAGTCGAGACCACGGCAGCTAAACCCACAATACGACCGGCTGACAGATCGCATCCGGCAATGATCAGGGTAAAGCAGATACCTAAGGCGATAATGAGCTTCGTGGACGACTGCGTCATAATGTCCAGCACCACGCGAATCTGCATGAAGCGCGGTTGCAGGATACAGATGATCAGCACTAACACCACCATGGCGATGATAATGGCGTAGTTGGTGATGGCATTATTGAGCGTCTTGGCATTGAAAACAATGTCAGGTGCACCCTGACGTGGGTGCGAGAAGCGATAGCCGTTTTGGATGGTCATCCACAGACCGACTATCATTAACAGTACAGGTAAGTCGTACAGAGTCTTGATGGCGGCGAAGTATAAGATCGCACCGATGACGATCACGCCGACACCCAAGCCTGTCAGGCCCTTGTAATAAGAGGTTTGGGTAATAGTTGTGGCCATGAAAGAAGCCCTCTACCTATTTCTTAAAGCTTGAGGCCAAGCGCATGATCTCAACTTGGTCAAAGTGGTCTTTGTCGACGAAGCCCGTCACGTGGCCTTCGCACATCACCATGATGCGATCGGACATGCCCATGAGCTCAGGCATCTCCGAGGAGATCATGATGATTGACTTGCCCTGCTTTAACTGGTCAAGCATTAAGGTATAGATTTCGTACTTGGCACCGACGTCGATACCGCGAGTTGGCTCATCGAAAATGATGATGTCAGAGTTGGTGAGCAGCCAGCGGGCAATCAGCACCTTCTGTTGGTTACCGCCAGAGAGGTTCTTGATTGGCGTCTCCAGATTAGGGGTCTTCACGTTGAGCTCTTTACATGAGCCTGCCGCAGCAGGCTCACGCTTGGCGTCATCGAGAATACCCATCTTGGCAAAGGATTGCTGAGCAGCAATCACAGTGTTGTCCAAAATGGAGAGGATGCCGAAGATACCGTTTTGGCGACGCTCCTCGGTTAACAGAGCGATACCATTCTTCTTGGCATCACGCACGTTGTTGACGACGATCTTCTTGCCGTTCTTGTAGAGCTCACCGTGGTCTAACGCACGTAAACCAAAGATGGTCTCCACCAGCTCAGTACGCTGCGCACCGACCAGACCACCGATGCCTAAGATCTCGCCACGGTGTAACTGGAAGGATACGTCCTTAAACGAGCGTGGGTTGGCAGCGGTAAAGTCTTTGACCTCCAGCACCACCTCGTCTGATGGCTTGGTGTCGCGTACTGGGAAGCGGTTAGACATGTCACGGCCCACCATCTTCTTGATGATGAAGTCCTGATCGATGTCTTTTGCCGCGTAGGTGCCCACATACTTACCATCACGCATGATGGTGACATCGTCGGAGATCTTTAAGATCTCTTCCATCTTGTGCGAGATGTAGATAATGGAGCGGCCCTCATCACGGAGCTTGTTGATGATCTTAAACAAGTAGTCCACCTCGTTCTCCGTTAAGGAGGAGGTAGGCTCATCCATGATGATGATCTTGGCGTCGTAGGAAATAGCGCGTGCGATTTCCACCAGCTGTAAGGTCGAAGCCGAGACTTGACGGGCTTCGATGCGTGGATCGACTTCAAGACCGATGCTCTTAAAGAGGGCTACGGTCTTGTCGTACATGGCCTTGTGATCAACGAAACCGAACTTAGTTGGGAAGCGGCCGATCCAGACGTTTTCCATGATGGAGCGGAAGCGGATCGGGTGCAGCTCTTGGTGAATCATGGTGATACCCATGTTCAGAGCTGTCTTGGTGTTCGGGATATCGGTGATACGTTGCCCGTTAAATAAGATCTCACCCTCGTCAGGGTGGTAGAGTCCGAACAGACATTTCATGAGCGTGGACTTACCGGCGCCGTTTTCACCCATGAGGGCGTGAACGGTACCTGGCCTGACTTTGAGGTTGGCATGATCAAGTGCCAACACGCCAGGGAAGCGCTTCACAATGTCGTTCATCTCTAAGAGATATTGACTCATTGTGGATCCTCACGTAAAAAGCCTCTACCTTGCTGTGGGGCCTCACCCTCGGCACGGCAGTTAATCGCTCTTGAGCCTTGTCTTTACTTGCTTTACTTGCCTTGCTTTGCTGTGCTCGTTGCAAATGCGCACCATGGGGAGAGCGCGTTCGTGCAGGGCACAAGCAGTACACACAGCAGGCGCACTTGGGCAAATAAACAAAAAAGCAGGCTGCAGCAGTCAACTGCGCTCCGTCTTACTCCCATGAAGACCAGTTAGAGACACTATGGGCACAGCACTTAAAGGTAAGTGCTAGCCACTAGCGACAACTACTCTTGGGAAAAGACGCAAGAATTGAGGTCAGAAACCGCTTTTATCCTCACCTAGCGGTTCACACAGCAGGTAGCGACTGTCGCTCCTTGCCAGCTGCTCTTGGTCTTATGATCATCAAGGACAGAGGCTCTGGGCCGCACACTCCTAAACTTAGCCCGATAAAGGGCCAAATAGGTTAGGCGTGGCAGCACTGGGCGCAAGCGCACAGGCGACAGCCTAAGAGGTCACACCGCCGTAAGTACCTCAGCGGCAGTGCACCGTGAATGCTCGTTGCTCATACAAATACAGCCCAAACAGCGAGCCGCTGCTGGGCTGTCGGATAAAGCTTGCTTCCTACGCTGAGCCCTGATTTAACTCAAGGCGGCGTAGTGCGAGCAACTGAGCATAGAGAAAACTAGGCTTACATGAAGTCCTTGTAGTTTTCTTGGGTCACACGAACGTATGGAATCCAGACATACTTGCCATCGGTTAAGGTGTAGCCGATAGACTCGCTGGTCACTTCCTCGCCGTTAGCAGCCTTGACGGCAATGCGTACAGCAGCGGTGCCTTGGTTCTTAGCATCGTTTAAGGAGGTGCCTAACATCTGGCCCTTAGAGATAGCTTGCAGAGCTGGGGCAGTAGCATCCACACCCACGACTGGGATGAACTTGGATGGATCCTTACCATCAGTACCTAAGTTGTAGCCCTCAGACTTTAAGGCTTCCACAGCACCTAAGGCCATGTCGTCATTGTTAGCCAGCACAGCTTCAATGCCATCGATGCCTAAGGAGGTGATGAAGTTCTTCATCTTGTCGTGGCCTTGTACCTTATCCCAGTTGGCGTTATCGGAGCCAACTTCGACGATATCAAGACCTGCGTCCTTCATAGCCTTGACGCAGTACTCAGAACGTAAGGTAGCGTCTTGGTGGCCTTGCTCACCCTTGATTAAGATGTACTGGAGCTTGCCGTCGCCATTCTTATCGGCCTCTGGGTGAGCCTTGAAGTATTCGGCGATTAATTGACCACCGATGGTGCCAGACTCTTCAGCCTTAGCGCCCACGTAGTAGGCCTTCTCCCAGCTGTCTAAGATCTTGCGATCTGGCTCACGGTTAACGAAGATGATTGGCAGGTCGGCAGCCTTAGCCTTGTCAGCTAATGGGCCGGCAGCGGAACGATCCACTGGGTTGATGATTAAGGCATTAACACCCTTGGTGATAAAGGTGTCAACCTGATCGTTTTGCATTGGCTGACGGTTTTGCGAGTCCACCAGCTCGATCTCGGCACCTAAAGTGGTGGCGGCCTGTTCCATATTGTTGCGGACGCCAGTCATAAAGGTGTCATCAAACTTGTAGATGCACGAACCAATTAACACATCGCTGGCCTGTGCAGAGGTAGCAACAGCCATAGACAGAGCAGCAGTAGCGGCGATTGCGAGTAAAGACTTCTTCATAGTTGACCCAAATTCTCCAAGGATAAGGCTGTAGCCTTAGTGCGTGTAGCAACGCTGTTCTTAAGAAGACCACAGTGTCGTTGTCGCTGTGGGCTCAGAACTTGGTGACATGATATTGATTTGAGGCCAGAAAAAACGAGAGCTCTATCGCAGTTTGACACTCGTGCTTTTAGACGTGTTTTGCAGAAAATAACTTAACTAAGTTGCCATATCAAGAGGTAAAAGCGCTTGTTTATGCCGTTTATGAGGGAGGCGAAAGAGCGTTTGTGGTAACGTTTACACAAAAATTTTTTCCAAAAATGTGAGGCATATCCAAGAATGCCTGTGATAGGTAACGCATAAGGGGGTAGGGGAGATTACGGCATAAATACGGGCTTTGTGGGTAAGGATGCGATAAACATCAGTGTTGTGCTAGATTGAGCTTGGCAAAATAAGAGCAAAGGCCGTGAATATGGGCTTTAGCACCAAGGAGGGGCAAAGTTGAGGGAGGCTGCGACAAGAGGTGGCAAAGGTAAAATTGGCGTGCCTGTGAAAATTTTTTTCAAAGGGGATAGACACGGCCTTTAGGGCGATGGTGGTAAGAGTGGTGGGAGGGATCGAGGTGGTTCCCTAACGGTGCAGCTGGTGCTACTGACATGAGTGGTGCATGGCAAAACAGACAAGGGCTGGATAGAGCGAGCATGGGCCGTAAAGGGCAGGCAAGAGGCTAAGGACAAACAAGCACTGGCAAGGGCAAAGCAAGGCAGGCAGACCACCACGGGCAGATAAAGGCGTCAGCGCAGAGTGCAGAGTCCTGTCTCAGACACAGACAAGGCGTCCGCAGTCTCTGCGGCGGTAACATCAAGCCCGTCTCCCGAAAAAGAAAGTGCAGTAGCAGCCTACAAAGCGGACGTCGCTATCACGTACCCTGCGGCTAGGGGACATTAGCTGCGCAGCGGCGGAGGAGATGACACCAAGGTTAGTGGTTGCGGAGTTCTCACCTGCATGCATGCATGCTTGCTTGATGGCGGGCTCGCTCTTTTTCGCGACTGCACACACGCTCTTGCGGTAATAACGTTGTGCGATGTTTGGGCGTGATGCCGTCGTGGTCAAAACTGTGGTGTGGTGCTTTAAGCCGGAGGGGACGCCATGGAGCGCGGCTGTAACTGTAGCGACTGCGCAGGCGGCAGCGGTGAATGTCTCTGTACCAGCAAAGCAGAGAGGTAAAGCGGGCAAAGCTGAGGAGAGCGGAGCGCGGGAAAGGGCAGAAACAGCAGGGGAAAGTTCAGTGGTAGGGGCAGCAGTGCTGCCTCCAGAAACAGCGCTGCCCACAGCGGTGGTGGGCAGCAAAGGAAGTGTTACATGAGTGCAGAGTGCACGGCTAACGCCACACAGCCACGCTTGTGGCGCTTATTGCGCTACAGTGCAGGCTTTGAGTGCTGGCTGGGCATGCAGGTGCACGGCTTGGCGCTCAAAGCGTCTAGCAGGCGCTTGTAAGCGTTAGCCAGTACAGCTCCTGCCAGAGCTTAGCGTTAGCGGCCGATCTTTTCCTTAATGAAGGCTAAGATGTCATCGACCTTAACGTTCTCGCGGACATCAGTGCGGCGGTTCTTATACTCCACCTGACCGTTTGCTAAGTTCTTTGCACCGATCACCACCACATGTGGCACACCAATGAGCTCCATGTCCGAGAACATGACGCCAGCACGCTCATCACGATCGTCGTAGAGCACCTCGACGCCTAAGTCCTCAAGCTCCTTGTAGAGCTTCTCGGCAGCATTCTTCACTTCTTCGGACTTGCCTAAGCCTAAGGCAATGATACCCACAGTAAATGGGGCCATAGCATCAGGCCAGACGATGCCCTTATCATCATGGTGCTGCTCAATGGCGGCAGCCACCACACGGGTCACACCAATACCGTAGCAGCCCATTTCCATTGGGATGTTCTTACCGTTCTTGTCGGTCACGGTAGCGCCCATAGCCTCAGAGTACTTGGTGCCGAGCATGAATACTTGGCCTACTTCGATACCCTTACGCAGGTGTAAGGTGCCCTTACCATCTGGGCTTGGATCACCCTCTTCCACGTTACGGATGTCAGCGACCTCGTACTTAGGGATATCGCGGTCTAAGTTGACGTTAATAAAGTGGTAGCCATCCTCGTTAGCACCACAGGCGAAGTTGCTCATCTTCTCGGCCGCGCGATCGAAGATGATACGGCCCTTAAAGTCCACAGGGCCTAAGGAGCCTGGGTGGGCACCGGTGTAGGCGGCGATCTCTTCTTCGGTAGCGAACTCAATTGGATCGGCGATGCCACCTAACTTAGCAGCCTTAATCTCATTGAGCTCTTGGTTGCCACGTAAGCACAGCATCACCAGCTCTAAAGGCTTGTCATCGATACGCTTACCGTCCTCATCGACCTCATAGGCAGCGTGCACGACTAAGCTCTTTAAGACGTTGTCAGCAGGGATGTTTAAAGCACCGGCGGCCTCATCGACAGTGTGGCAGCCTGGGGTTGGAGCCTTGGAGTAAGGATCCTTTGGTGCGCCACGCTCCTCTTGCGGAGCTAAGGCCTCGGCCATTTCGATGTTAGCGGCGTAATCTGAGGCATCAGAGTAGGCGATGGTGTCCTCACCGGCGTCAGCTAACACTTGGAACTCGTGCGAGTGGTTACCACCGATACTACCGGTATCGGCTTCGACAGCGCGGAAGGTCAGACCTAAGCGGGTAAAGACGGCGCTATAAGCGTCATACATGTCCTGATAGGTTTGCTCTAAGGAGGCGTGATCAACGTGGAAGGAGTAGGCGTCCTTCATGATGAACTCACGGCCGCGCATCACACCAAAGCGAGGGCGTACCTCGTCACGGAACTTGGTCTGGATTTGGTAGAGGTTAAGTGGCAGCTGACGGGCAGACTTAATCTCGTTGCGGGCAATGGCGGTGACCACTTCCTCGTGAGTAGGGCCTAAGACAAACTCGTTTTGCTTGCGATCCTTTAAGCGGCAGAGCTCAGGGCCGTATTTGACGTAGCGGCCGGACTCGTGCCAGAGATCGGCTGGCTGCACTACTGGCATCGAGATCTCGATGGCGCCCTTTTTGTTCATCTCTTCACGGATGATAGCTTCGACTTTAGATAAGACGCGCATACCAGTTGGGAGCCAATCGTAGATACCAGAGGCAACCTGACGGATTAAACCAGCGCGTAACATCAGGCGGTGGCTAACGACCACGGCCTCAACCGGATTTTCTTTTAAGGTTGCGAGCAAGTAACGACTAGTGCGCATCAGTGAAGATTCCCAAAAAGCAGGTAAGTAGCACCACAAAAGCCTCAACAGCTGCTTACAGCAGTGAGGTGTGAGCCTTAAAGCATGGGGGTGTTACTTACAAAGGCAGTCTATGTCCTTGCCTCGCTGAGGAGGTAGGGGACAAAAAGAGAAGAGACGAAGCGCTATGGCCGAAGTCCTGCGCCCCAAAACACAGGGCATCATTTTAGTGATTGGCCTTGTGACATGCAACAGCTAAAAGCCTTGTTTTAGGCCAAAAGCTTAGGCTTAAGGTGTGCTTTGCGCTCAGCTGGTGCCACCATACGACAGTAACAAAGAAGAGGTAGCGATAAGAGCGATAAGACTGCTGATGTTGGCGCTGAGTGTAGCGGTTGGCTGTAGGAATGTAGGCAGAAAGGTGGGATCGTGCGCTTACAGCGCTTTAGCTGGGCTGGGATGCATCAAGCTGCCTCAGCAGGCTCTAACGGTAGAGACCGATTAGGGGTAGCAGGAGCTCGCTTGAAGATCAGCGTCATGCAAGGCGGCACCACAAATACCAACCACCTTTGACTACGTTAAGCTCAAAGACCACCACACAAGCCAGAATCAAGAGACATCGGTCTGCTCTGCGCTGCTAAGCGCGAGGCGCTGCTCCAGAACCTAGAGAATTCGGGAACAATTATTGCTGGCTGGCGCCCGCCTCTCACATACCTCATCCCTACCTCTCCTCATTACTCAAAGCCTCTATATCTCTCATTTGCTGCATATCCACAGGGCACCAATCCACCTTATCACGCCTCATATCTGGTCATCTTTACCTTATTTAAGCCATTCTTGCGCATGGTCTGTATAGAAAAGCAGTCCGTGATTTGAGCAAAGTGTCACAACAAAAAAGTTTTGCCAAAACTGATTGGTTAATATTGTGCAGTTTTCTCCAAAAAATTCCTGTTTTGTTCATTTTAGCGTAGTTTTGCTTTGGCTCTGCATGCAATTAACCTACGCATATCAAGAGCAACACGACCATCTTTTAGTAATACCTGTCAAGGTTATGTAGCGGAGTATACGTATTTTGCGGCTGGTGCAAAACTTGGCTTGCGCCGCATATTTATAGGCAGGAAGAGCGTTTTAGTGTGTTTTGACGTCACTTTTGAGGGGATTTTGCGCAGAGGGCAGGGGGTAATGTATTACTCAACAGGCGCGCATTGCGTCATTACTGATATCGCTCCCTGCACTTGGGCTTGTTTCTACCCCATAACAGGAGGTGAAAACATGAGTAGAGCAAAGCACCACCAATCTGACAGCACTTTAGCGGTCAGTCGTTACACTAACCCGCCGCAATCTCCGTATGTAAGCATGACTTACCCGCATGGTAAGGCGTGCTACAGAGCAGCGAAACATACTTTTATCGAGTGGTGCGGAGAGTTCGGTATAATCCCATTAAGGAGGATTATTTGAATAATCTCGTTCCAACAAAGAAGGAGCAAGAGCCTCAGAAGGAGGAGCAAGCTCCTCAGAATGCTGAGCAGGTTCAGCTGAATGTTAGTCAAGTCCAGCTGAATGTTGAGAAAGCCCAGCTGAATGTTGAGAAAGCTCAGATGAATGTTGAGCAAGACCCTAAGAAGGGTGAGCAAGACCCAAAGAAGGACAACAGCCGACTCTTTGGTTTTCTGGAGAAGATGTTCTTATTGCTAGCAACCGTGTTTGTCTCCGTTGGAGCCTACTTATGGAGCACTATGGACTCTCTTCCAGTTGGACTGGGAAAATGGCTTACAGCTGCTGCTTTCTTGATTGTGCTCATGATTGCATTGGGTGTGATCTTCAAGAAGCTGTCGCAGATGTGGCAAAGCTGATTTAGCCCTGTTTTCGTCAATCACTCCCACTACTTAACGGCGTTGTACTCTCTAATCGCTCTACCAATACAGCGCCTTGTTTCCTATCCCAATCTTGCAGCTACGTATGACCCCAGCCAGTACACTGCTGCTTGATGTAATTATCAACCGGAGGAAACATGCTGCAATTTTTTGCTAGCCTTATTGTTATCTTGCCATTCATTGGCCTGATTTTGTACTGCGGTCATGTTCTGAACAAGAGTCTGGAAGAGCAAAATAAGAAGTAGCTCCCAGCTGTGCTGAGCACCGCATTGTGAGTTGGCTCTTCTGGCCGCACACTCTTGATGGGTGGCCGCTGATCCGTGTCTCTGCCAAGATCTTGTTATTTCTGAGGGCGCTGGGCTCATCTCGAGCTTGGCGCCTTTTTGCTATAAGTGCCTTGAGAGCTGTCCTTTGCCCAAACAAGCTTCCCTTTGTGCAGCATCCAGCAAAAGCATCTGCTCCCATCCGCCCTTAGGATCTGTAACGAAATAAGGTTTACAAAACGGCAGGTACAGAATCACCAACATTGTTGGTAGCCTGCATGGGGGGCTGACAGCTCTCTGTAAACTTTATTGTTTTACAGATCCTTACCATCCTGTTAGCGGTATCTCCTCTCCCAGCTGCTATTATCACCAAAAGGCTGCGCAGCTACCGCTCTCCCTCACTTTTGCCTAAAGCCCAAAGCCTCTCCTTTGTGCACCCGTCTTTTGCTACGCCCTCAAAATCCGCACTGCTGTAAAAATTGCGCAACAGATCGTGTGCCTGCTATCTTTTTCGGTTATATTGAACCAGCTACGCTTCCTTGGTAAGAATTCCTGACAAAATAGCTCTTTTTGCATGTTTATACCCTCCTTAACAGAGGGCTCATCATGCAGCAAGTGCCTCGTGCACAGCCACACTTAAGCATTGTGCTGTGCCGTAAGTGAGAGCTCCTTAAGAGGCCATTCATTGGTCAGCACCATGGCGCCATACCTGCCATGTCTTAGGGCTTTCACCGCATCGGTGGGGGAAAAAAAATGATTTACTTAGTTTCCTTTGCGATCTTTCTGATCTTTGTCCTCTTTATGGCTATCAGCTTGATCTTTAAGCGCGGTGCCTTAAAGAGTGAGAGTGAGGCTCATGCCCTGTTAGAGGGTATCAACTGTGCTGCCTGCAATAACAGCTCATGTGGCTTCCATGGCAATGAGGGCCATAAGCCTGGCAAGAACTGCTTAGAGAAGACCGAGATCGCCTTTAAGCAGGTATAATCACGGCGCCAGCAGCCAGAGCTAAGCACTTCTGATCTGTCGTTATTGTTACGATAACCTGCAGCAGCTTTGTCAGTGCAGAGCAGCACTGCTAAACGTCTAAACGTCTCAACCAGTGGCCGCGCCCTTACCACGCCACGCGACCTGTGTCTTTTGTTATCAGCGGAGAAGAAAAGTGAAGAGCACACGCGTAAGCGGCCTCAACTCCAATAAGGCCAGTACCCACCTTTCTGCATGGCGCCACCACCCTAAACTTAAGGCGCTCGCTGCGTGCTGCTTCGCCTTGGGTGTTATGACTCTGACCACTGCTTGCGAAAAAGAAAAGGTTCCTGAGCCTACAGACGTGATCGCAGAAAAGTTTACCGAGGTTACCAAGATCCAAGGTAAGACCTTCGGTACTTTCTACTACGTCACCGTGCCTGGTGGTTACCCAGGTGGTGAAAACACCTTACGCTCTGACGCCGAGTTCGTCTTCACTAAGGTCTCTAACGCCATCTCGACCTTTGATCCTAACGCAGAGATCGCCCGCTTTAACGCCTTTAAGAGCACCAAGGATTTCGTGATCAGCGGCTATCTGGCCGACATCTTAGAGGAGATGCGTCGCCAGTCGCTGCGTATCGATCAGGCTATGGATCCTACTGTGGGCCCGCTGGTTAACCTCTGGGGCTTTGGCCCTGAGGGCACTATTGAGCATTCGCCAACCCAACAGCAAATCGACGAAGCCTTAAAGTACGTGGGTATCGATAAGGTCGAATTACGCCGTGCTGGTGATTCGGCCTTCCTTGTGAAAAAGGATCCACGTGTTGAGCTTGACTTATCCACTATCGGTGAGGGCTTAGCCGCTGACGAGCTGGCGGCCTTACTCGATGAAAAGGGCGTCAATAACTACATGATTGCCGTCGCTGGTGCCATCCGCTCTAAGGGCGCTAACCCAGATGGTAAGCTCTGGCGTGTGGGTATTGAGGATCCAATGAGCCAAGGCCAAAAGGTCTTCACTGCCGTCTGCCCACAGGGCATGGCCATTTCTACGGCTGGCTCCTATCGTAACTTCTTCTTAGACAGCGAGACCGGTCACTTCTACTCGCACATCATCAATCCAAAGACCGGCTATCCAATCGATCACCGCACGGTGTCTGTTTCGGTGATTGCCCGCTCGGCCTTAGAGACTGATGCCTTAGATACGGGCTTACTGGTAAAGGGCGCAAAAGAGGCCGTAGAGTGGGGTAATAAGACTGAGACCCCAGTGTACGCCATTGAGATCGATGAGAATGGTAAAGAGGTCGCTACTTACTCGCGTGCCTTTACCCCGTACTTAAAGTGCGTGCTTAACCTCAGCATCTCTCCTCTGCCACAAGATCAGCAGCAGTAGCGAGTAGCTAAAGCGGGGCGGGCGCTGCTAAATACAGGGGCGGGCGCTGTGAAAACAGCCCCGCGCTAAGAGACTGCTTTAGGCTAAAATAAGCCTCACGTTTGCACCTTGAGCGGTAGTGCTTACAGGCCCTCAGGATGCAGCGTGAGGCTTTTTGTTTTATCGTTTTTTGCCCGTGGGGTGATTACCCGTGGGGAGCAAGAGCTAAGAGCATTTAGGTCAGCGCCATGTTAGCTGTGTTGCCATGCTCTGGGGAGCTCCTACAGGGCAGTGAGTGCGGATTCCTATGCACATCCACATTTTGGGTATTTGCGGTACCTTTATGGGTGGTATCGCTCTGATCGCTCAGCACGCTGGGCATAAAGTCACTGGCTCGGATCAAAATGTCTATCCTCCAATGAGTGATGAGCTCCAAAAGGCAGGCATCGAGATCTATCAGGGCTATGGTGCAGAGCAACTGGATAGCAAGCCAGACCTGATTGTGGTGGGCAATGTGATGAAGCGCGGTATGCCCGTCATTGAGCGCATGCTCAATGAGCGCTTTAACTACGTCTCAGGCCCAGGCTTTTTAGAAGAGCACTACCTGCGGCAAAAGACAGTTCTGGCCGTCTCTGGCACCCATGGTAAGACCACGACTACAGCCATGCTGACATGGATCTTAGAGGCCGCTGGTCTTAACCCTTGCTTCTTAGTAGGTGGCGTGCCAGAAAACTTTGGCTACTCCGCCCGTGCAACCGACAGTGAGTACTTTGTCATCGAAGCTGATGAGTACGACTGCTCCTTCTTCGATAAGCGCTCTAAGTTCGTCCACTACCACCCTAATGTGGCCATCATTAACAACCTAGAGTATGACCACGCGGATATCTTTGCCTCAGTGGCGGATATCCAGAAGCAATTCCACCAAATGGTGCGTATCATCCCAAGTGAGGGTACCGTGATTTACCCTGCCCATGATGCTAATGTGCAAGGCGTCATCGATATGGGCCTGTGGTCACACGGCTTAGCCGTGGGCGCGGATGATTGCCCTTATCGCTTTACGCTTCTTGCGCCGGACGGCTCGCGCTTTAGCCTCACGGATACCACCGCCTCTCAAGGCGAGCAAGTGTATGAGGTGACGCTACCTTGTACCGGCGTGCATAACGCTCATAACGCTTTTATGGCGATGCTGGCAGCTAAGCGTGTGGGAGTGGACTTTACCACCAGTGCCCAAGCTTTACAGAGCTTTAAGATGCCAAAGCGCCGTATGGAGCTGGTCGGTACTATTGGTGATATCCACGTCTATGACGACTTTGCTCACCATCCAACCGCTATTGCTACCACCATTGATGGCTTACGCCAGCACTTAGGCCCGCAAAAGCGTATTGTCTGTGTCTTTGAGCCGCGCTCTAATTCCATGAAGATGGGCGCCAATCGTGAGTACTTAGGTGCTGCCTTTAAAGAGGCGGACGAGATCTTTGTCTATAAGCCAGATATCGTGCACTGGGATATGTCGATCCTGCAGCACGATTGCCCAAAGCCTTTACACATCGTGGAGCACTCTACTGAGGAGCTGATTGCGCAGGTGGTAAAGGCAGTAGATGAGCACACCTCCGTGATCGTCATGAGCAATGGTGGCTTTGAAAACGTGAAAGGCCGCTTAGTCGAGGCCTTAAAGCAGAGGGCGGCTAAGTAGGGAACACACACCGCAACGACGCAGCCAGCATCACAAGGTGCACTTTGAGATAGCGGCTCTTACTTAGGAGAAACAGCAGGGCGCCGCGCTGGTAGTTGGCAACATCTGGTAGCTGCACAAGCCCTGAGTCGCACCGATAGCCTCTCGTGGTAGTGTTTGCAGGAGAGGCCGTTTGGCGGCTGCCTACCAGCAGGTGTTTTACCCTGAGAGTTGGGGTAGCTGTGGCACTACTTGATAAGGCGCCGTCAGACGCTTGTTTGCGCCGCTGTGGCGCTGCTGTGCCGCTCAGCTCTGGCTAGAGTTCAACTCTAAGCTCACTTCTGCTTGCAGCCGTTGTCACTGCAAAACAAAAAGGCGTCAGCACTTACCCGCGTTTTACGCTGGATAGGCGCTGGCGCCTTTTGTTTGGGCCCCTTACCGCTGAGACTGCCCACAAGCTGGTAAAGGGCAGGGGTAGCTGCACGCGCTCTACTCTGTCTGCGCTTTACGCTCTGTACTTTGCTTTTTGGGCTCGGCACAGGGCGCTTTTGCTTGCACAAAGACACAGCGGTGGCGCTGCTAGCTTGTCTGGGCTATTAGGCCTGATCTAAAGCCTGCTTTAAGTCGGCGATGGTGTCGTTAACGTCTTCTAAGCCCACCGACAGACGAATCGAGCCCGCATCAATGCCAGCATGAGCTAACTGCTCATCGGTTAACTGACGGTGCGTCGAGCTTGCTGGGTGCAGCACGCAGCTCTTAATGTCAGCCACGTGTACCTCTAAGCTCACCATCTTTAAGGAGTCGATGAAACGAGCACCGGCATCGCGACCACCCTTTAAGACAAAGGAGATCACACCCGAGCTCTTGCCATCACGCAGGTACTTCTGCGCTAAGGCGTGGCTGGCATCACCTTCTAAGCCTGGGTAGCTGATAGCCTTAACCTTATCGTGGCTGGCTAAGAATTTAGCCACAGTTAAGGCGTTCTTGCAGTACTGCTCCATACGCAGTGGCAGGGTCTCAATACCTAAGTTGACGTAGAAAGCGTTTTGAGGGCTCTGCAGGCAGCCTAAGTCACGGATTAATTGGGCACGGGCCTTGACGATGTAAGCAGCCTTACCAAAAGCCTTGGTGTAGATGCAGCCATGATAGGACTCATCTGGCTCGACAAACTCTGGGAACTTATCAGCGTGCGCAGTCCAATCAAAGTTACCGCTGTCGACAAGGACACCACCAACACCTAAAGCGTGGCCATCTAAGTACTTGGTGGTGGAGTGCATCACGATATCAGCGCCGAACTCAATTGGACGGCACAGATATGGGGTGGCAAAGGTGTTGTCGATGATAAAAGGCACACCATTGTCGTGCGCCAGCTTAGCAATGCGCTCGATGTCTAACACATCGGTAGATGGGTTAGCAATGGTCTCACCAAACACGGCCTTGGTGTTTGGACGGAAGTACTGCTGCAGCTCGGCGTTGCTCTTGTTTTGATCAACAAAGGTGATCTCGACGCCAAAGCGCTTAAAGGTCACAGCTAAGAGGTTGATGGTGCCGCCATAGAGGTTGGAACAAGCAACGACGTGATCGCCTGCCTTGCACAGGTTCATGAGCGAGATTAAGCAGGCGGCCTGACCGGAGCTGGTGCAGATAGCGCCCACGCCACCTTCTAAGGCTGCGATCTTCTTCTCGACGTTGTCCACAGTTGGGTTGGCTAAACGGGAGTAGAAGAAGCCAGCAGCTTCTAAGTCAAAAAGCTTAGCGACCTGTTCGGTGCTGTCGTACTTAAAGGTGGTGCTTTGGATGATAGGCAGAGCACCTGGCTCGCCGTTTTTTGGCTCATAACCACCGTGCAGACACTTAGTTGCAAATTCCATAAGCGTTTAAGCCAAAGCTTGCGCGTGATCTCAGGCGCAAAGCTTAGCCATCTCCTTAAAAAGTCGTAAGTAATAGTGATGACCGTGGCGCAGCTCCTGGTGATGCTAGGGAGAGCCGAAGCATTAAGCTGGAAACCATCTGGTGCTGGAAGTACTGCAGGGTGACCATGCAACGGATTTTGGCCGCCTGCAGCCAGCACAAGAGAGTTTATATTAAGTGATCTTCCTCAAAAACGTGCAAAAGCGTGGGCACAAAGAGTTATTTGCACCAAAACAGAACGGCAAAGACGGGATGGGCACGAGAACGGTGGGGAAGGGGCTCATTAACAGCGGCAAAGACCGAGAGAAGAGCACGCCCACAGAGGGGGATGGCTAGTGGTAGATTCGGAAATTAAAGAGGAACCCCATCCATAGCCATGCAGGCGCATGTATGGGATCAATTAGGGGCATTGGACAGGCATGATGAATGTC
>CASEBB010000035.1 GCA_949286015.1 uncultured Succinivibrionaceae bacterium
AGGATGTGTGTACGCTGTGCTTGGCTAAAGCCCCAATACTAAATGTCGGCTAACCCCACTCTTACGAGTGGGGCATGCGCCGACAACTCTAGGTCAACTTGCACGAATCGCCGGGGCGAGCTGATTTAGTGTTTGATTGGGAGCAGACGACAGTGGTCTTTGAGCTAAAGTATGCCGACAAGCTCAATCAGACCAGCTCCTTACTCAAGCAAGCAGTGGCGAAGATACAGAGCAGAAATTACGGCGACACCTTGTTTAAGAGGCAAATACTGTGGCGCCTGGCCATGGTGTTCTGTGCTGAGAGCCGTAAATTAGCAGAGGTACAGGCTGTAAGCGCGCCATAGCGACGCACTTGGCGCTGAGACTGACGGGAGCTTTGGGCACGCCACCACAGCAACAGCCAAAAGTGCACTTTCCCCTCATGCTTTGTTTAGAAACAAACTTTTGCTTGTGGGGAAGGCGCTTTAGCATGATCACCTTGCCTACGTACTTAGCACGCGCTCCCTAGCCAATGGTAACCACCTTTAGGAGCAGCAGCTGCTGGTGGCTACCACATGATCTCTTTAGCGTCAGCGGCAGCAAGAAAGCTGCGCCTTACAGGTCTTACAGCTCGGTGCTATCGCTCTCTGCCGTATTCTTACGCGTAGGCGTGATGTGCACTCTAATGCTCTTTTTGCTCGCCTGTACCTCTTCTCCCACCTGCTCGCTCTTGTCAGAGCCCTTACCCTTTAACTTAAAGCGCTGCAACAAAGGCGTCTTCCCCTCAGCAAAAGCGGTAGCAGCCTTATCCTCTTTTTCCAGTGAACGTAAGAGCTCCCGCTCTCTTAACTCGTCTAACTCGCGGGCATCAGCCTGCCGTCTCTCACCTACTACAGGGACATCTTCCTCTTTGGCTGACGACATCAGGTTCACTAACGAGGAAATCAGCTTTGGCACACGGTCAGCGTTACCACCACGTACCACGCCTAAGACCGAGGTAAACTCGGCGCCAATTAAGATCAGCCACCAATTGATATAAATCCAGATCATGAGCACCGGCGCCGCTGCCACCGCACCGTAGATAGCCTCATAATCCGAGAAGTTAAGGATGAAGGTGGAAAAGATACGCTTAGAGATCTCAAAGGCAACCGCCACCAGTAAGGCGCCTAAGATCGCATCCTGCCATTTGACCAGCACCACCGGCATCACCATGTACAAGACAAAGATCATGGCCGTCTCAATGAGGAAAGGCAGGATAAAGTAAAAGGTGCGCATCGCCACCTCCATCTCCATAGAAGAGAAGAGGTTAGAGGCAATCACACGGGTCGTCACCCACACTGTAATACCAAAGGACAGCGGGCCCACCGTGAGCATCGTCCAGTAAATGGCAAAGGTCATAGCCACACGACGTCTACCACCACGCCAAATGCGGTTTAAGGTGCGGTCAATCGAGCGAATCAGCATCAGGCTCACCACAAAGAGCATTAGCGAGCCTGTCAGAGTCATAGTCGAGGCATGCGACACGAACTCTGAGATGTAACCACCAATGGCATCCGTAAACACCGGTAAGAAGTTTTCTGAGGCAAAGCGCATCATCTCTTCTTTGATCGGCGTAAATGCAGGCACCATGGCAAAGATAGAGACCACAA
Source organism: uncultured Succinivibrionaceae bacterium (assembly GCA_949286015.1). Classification (GTDB taxonomy): domain Bacteria; phylum Pseudomonadota; class Gammaproteobacteria; order Enterobacterales; family Succinivibrionaceae; genus Anaerobiospirillum. The sequence continues at coordinate 1,629 of CASEBB010000035.1, forward strand.
TGGTGAGGGCGGGGATTAAAGCCATAACCGAGGTAAAGGCCAGCGCTGCCGCTTCAAGGCCGATTTCGTCGCGTCTGATGCGCCAAGCAAAGAACTTTATTAATTCGCGCATGGCCAAACTCCTTTTTCCCAGATGGAGGCCGGTATTGAGACAATAGGGCTTACACAGCAAGCGCCGTGCATACTACCGCACTTAGAGGCAGGGCAGAGGCAAGCTAAAACATGCAGATACATGCTGCGGCCTCATAAGTACAGCCCTGATCCCTCTTATCAGAGCAGCACAGCTAAGCCATACTGAGTGACTGACTGCCAGTGTCATTGCCGTAAAGACAATCCCCAGAGATTGTAAAACAAAGCACAGTGCACGCGCGCCTCTAAAGAGCAAGTAGCAGCGACTTTTATAGCGGCAGCATTTATAACGGCACCAGCTGCCAGCTCCTGCCTTGCAAGCCAGCTCTAAGGCCAGCATGCATGCCCCTGACGTTGGGCTTCAATAGCCTCTTAGCGGTGGATTCCTGTGAGCATAAACCTCCGGTGAGTGTTAGCTCCCTCATGGTGCACAGGACTAAACCACCAGCCGCAGCGGCGTGCCACGGGATAAGAGGTCGGACAAGGTCGCGCTGCAGATCGCGCCCCATGTAAATACCACGTAAGCTGGCTCCTCTCGCTGCAGCAGCTTGTGCAGAGCGCCACGTCTTTAGGCTCGCCTCAGAGTTTGGTGGATACAGCCACACACTACTTGTAGTGTGGCTAACATGAAACGCCATAACTACGGCTCAGGTGCTTGCCTAAAGATGTTAGGCTACGTTGTGGTGTCCACCAAAATCTGAGTAGAGCCCGTCTTTGTCGCTTTGCGCCCACCGCTCTCTGTGGCCACAGAGAAAACACCCCCTTGGCGCATGTACTCGCTGTTTTTGCGCTAAAATAAGCGCGCTTTTTTTGCAAGCGCTAGCAGCCCAAAACGCGCGTTAGCTCTCAGAATTTTTGCGGCAAATGCTGCTTTTAGGTGGCGCCATCTCTGAGCGTAGGCCCCTATCAGTAAGGAACGACTTGCTTAATAGCTGACGGGATTTAGGGCAATCATACTTGCCTAACCTTAAAGTAGGCTCAGGCTAGAGCACCCTTTATCTCGAGGTGTAGCTTGTTGCCAGAACTCCACCCTGCATCCGTCAGTTATTAGATCACTCATTCCTAACCATACACCTCTCCCTATGCGCACTACCGCTGCGCTCTACTTTAGCCACCCTCTCTTCACGAGAGATAACAGCACTTTGCCTCCGGCCACGTATACGGCTGTGCCACTACCTTACAGCACAGCATGCTGCCCCTTTGCCCATGGGGCCATGTCCCTGCCTTTTGCGCCATGTCTCTGCAAAAAGGGCCATGCCCTCTGGCAACCGCCTGCGGTCAGTGCCGCGAGGCACGGATGCGTGGGCCTCTCTACTCCTTTTACTAAGTTAGGTGTTGTTTTTCGCGATGGATGTTCAAAAGATCCGTAATATTGCCATTATCGCCCACGTCGATCATGGCAAGACCACGTTAGTTGACAAGTTACTGCGTCAATCCGGCACTTTAGACCGCAACGAGCTGGGTCAAGAGCGCGTCATGGACTCTAATGCCATTGAAAAAGAGCGCGGTATCACCATTCTCTCGAAAAACACCGCCATTAAGTGGAACGACTACCACATCAACATCGTTGATACCCCAGGCCACGCCGACTTCGGTGGTGAGGTAGAACGCGTCATGTCGATGGTAGACTCCGTTCTGCTGCTTGTCGACGCCGTAGACGGCCCAATGCCACAAACCCGCTTTGTAACCCAAAAGGCCTTTGCCCGTGGCCTCAAGCCAATCGTGGTCATCAACAAGTGCGACCGCCCTGGTGCCCGCCCTGATTGGGTCATCGATCAGGTCTTTGATCTCTTTGATAACTTAGGCGCTACCGACGAGCAATTAGACTTCCCTGTGATCTACGCCTCGGCCTTAGCCGGTTGGGCCAGTGAGGATCCAAACGAGCATGGCGACAACATGGAGCCACTGTTTAAGGCCATTGTCGATAAGGTCAGCCCACCACAGGCTAACTTAGATGGCCCATTCCAGATGCAAATCTCCTCTCTGGACTTCACCTCCTACGTAGGTGTAATCGGCGTGGGGCGTGTCACCCGTGGTTCGGCTAAGGCTAACCAAGCGGTGACCATTGTTGGTGCTGATGGTTCTACCCGTCAAGGCAAGATCGGTCAGGTCTTAGGCTACCTAGGTCTGCACCGCTCCGAGGTGCCAGAAGCGAGCGCTGGTGACATCATTGCCGTGACGGGCTTAGGTGAGCTTAAGATCTCCGACACCATTTGCGCGCCAAATCAGGTTGAAGCTTTACCACCGCTGAGCGTGGACGAGCCTACCGTGTCGATGACCTTCTGCGTAAACACCTCGCCATTTGCCGGTCGTGAGGGTAAGTTTGTTACCTCGCGTAACATTGAAGAGCGTCTGCGTACTGAGCTCGTGCACAACGTGGCCTTACGGGTGGAGAACACGGCCGAGGCTGATAAGTTCCGCGTGTCCGGTCGTGGTGAGCTGCACCTGTCGGTGTTAATTGAGCAGATGCGTCGTGAGGGCTATGAGTTAGGTGTGTCGCGTCCTGAGGTGATTCTGCACAAGGACGAGAATGGCAAGACCTTAGAGCCATATGAGGTGCTGACCTTAGACCTCGACGAGACCAGCCAAGGCGCCGTGATGGAGGAGTTAGGCCGTCGTAAGGGTGAGCTCAAGAACATGAACCCTGATGGTAAGGGCCGTGTGCGTCTTGACTACCGCATTCCTTCGCGTGGCTTAATCGGCTTCCAGAGCCTGTATCTGACCTTAACCTCGGGTACTGGTCTGATGTACCACACCTTCGACAGCTACGATGAGTTTGTCGGTGGCTCGATTGGTGAGCGTACTAATGGCGTGCTGATCTCCAATGACACGGGTAAGGCGGTGCCTTATGCTCTGTGGTTCTTACAAGAGCGTGGCCGCCTCTTTGTCGATGCCGGTGAAGAGGTGTACGAGGGTCAGATCATTGGTCTGCACAATCGCTCCAATGACTTAACGGTGAACTGCTTAAAGACCAAGAAGCTCACCAACGTGCGTGCGGCTGGTTCTGATGACAACATCATTCTGACCCCAGCGGTGCACATGAGCTTAGAACAGGCCTTAGAGTTCATCAATGAGGACGAGCTGGTAGAGGTCACGCCAAAGTCGATTCGTATCCGCAAGAAGTTCCTGTCGGAGCTGGAGCGTGTTCGTGCCTTCCGTGCTAGCGGTGGCAAGGCTGCTAAGGAAGACAAGTAAGAGCAAGGGACAGCTTAGTCTCTGGCGCGTAATGGCGGCGCTTAGCTCAGCTTAACGTTGCTTAGAGCTTGAAACAGCTTAGTGCTTGAAGCTGAGTGCTGAGCGTAGCTGAGCGCCTCCGACAAAACAAAAGAGGGAGTGTTACGGCACCAAAGGAGGTGCTGGGCACTCCCTTTTTGTTATCTGGAGATATAAGGCCACAGCCTTGAGAACGCAAGCGCACACACACACACACTCTCTCTCTCTGTTTCCTCTTTTCCTTCAACATCCCCCTCAAGCCCGCCTCCTTTACCCCAACTTAACTTATCCCGTCCCTTTTGCGTGCCACCCTGTCTCATTATGGGGAAAAATACGCGTGAATGCACTTTTCTTGCGTTCCTTTTTGGTGCACCACTTTGTATATTGCTTTTCAGTTAATTTCTTGTTAAACGCGATATTTCTGCTATTTGTCACAAAACACGTCACAAGAAAGCGCAAAATTTGCGTATCAAATTAGTGCAAATTGCGCGATTTTGTGCCCCAAAATAAGACAGCCCCGAAATTTTGCTTTTCTTTAAACTATGGCGCTCTAAAATGGATCATGAAAGCGGTTTAGATCACAAAACAAAGGCCTTTTCTGTCGTGATTTCCGGTGCAAGTGCAGTATTGCCCTCTTGTGTGGCACACAAGAGCACTAAAACGGCGCTTGTAGTTTTGCCTCATTAGAGAGCAACTCCCTCAAGCTTGTTACCCCCTATTGCTGCGCAACTGTTTTTCTCCCCCACCCCGTCACCTCAAGACTTTGTCCTAAGCCTTTGCCCCGTGATCTCAAAACGTCCCTGATTTCAGACCTCATGCTTTGGATGCAACCGCGTCACTCACGGCGAAACATGGCACTGTTGCTGGCACCAGTAACGATTTGGCCCGCAGCTCTGCGTACTTCCTTATAAGAGGCCGCAGCAGACAGTGCGCCTTAAGCGTACTTCTTTTTAGCCACAGCAGTTGCCCCACAAAAGAGTAGCTTCCATGCAGTGCGATGCCAAAACCATTATCGAAAGCGTCTCTACGGCCATCTTAGTGACCGACTCGCAGCTCAAAATCGCCTTTGCTAACACCGCCGCCGAACAGCTGTTTTCGACCTCGCGCTCCAAACTCCAAGGCACCAAGCTCTTAGAGCTGCTCGATCACAATGAAAAAAACCTGATCGAGACCCTGCAAAACTCCAATACCCCCTCGTTTCAGGGCTTTACTGCCACTGACATCACCTTTGCGCCTGATCCGCACCTGCGCTTTCACGCCGACATGTACATCTCGCTGTACACCGGTCGCGCCCGTGGTTTAGTAGTCGAAATCCATCGCCTCGACTACCAGCAAAAGCTAAACGACGACCTGCAGCGCCATCACCAGAACTTAGCCGCCCGTGACCTGATCCGCAATCTGGCTCATGAGATCAAAAACCCATTAGGCGGTATCCGTGGTGCGGCCCAGCTCCTTGAAATGCTCTATAGCCAAGACAGCGAGCTTAAGGACTACACTCAGGTCATCATCGAGCAATCTGACCGCCTCAAGAACTTAGTCGACCGCCTCTTAGGGCCACAGCGTCCTAATCCGCAATCGATGGCCAACATCCACTACGTGATCGAGAAGGTGCTCTCCTTAGAGCACATGGCCACCCAAGGCTCCCTGCGCTTTGAAAAGGATTACGACCCATCGCTGCCTGAGCTCTTATTAGACGTCGACGCCATGCAGCAGGCCTTAATCAACATCATCTCCAATGCGGTACAGGCCCTCACCGAGTCTCATACCACCTACCCTACCATTAAGATTCGCACCCGCGCCTTAATGGGAGCCTTGGTCAATGGCATCAAATCGCCTATGTCCATTGAGATCGACATCATCGACAATGGCCCAGGCATTCCGCCCAAGATCAAGGACATGCTCTTTTACCCAATGGTCACCACCCGCGCTGAGGGCCACGGCTTAGGCCTGTCCATTGCGCAAAACATTGTGGAACATCATCACGGTGCCATTGAGTGCGAGAGCAAGCCTGGCTGCACCATGTTTAAGATCATCCTGCCGATTAACGGCACCGGCCGTAAGACACGCCACCACTCCACCACAGCGGCGGCGCAGGCTAATGGTCAAGCCATGTTAAAGCAGGCCTTAAGTGTTAACGCGCACTCTTCTTTACGCGTTTCTGGTAATGATATGCTGCCTACCTCCAGTGCTACCAGCGCTTTAGAGGCAGGGCGTGCGGCTACCGCCAGCACCAACAGCACCTCCGCCTCCTCCACCGAGGAGTTTGTAAAGACATCATTTCCCGTAAGTGGTGGGCAGAACCGCAGCCGAAGCCACGCCGTAGCAACAGATACGAGCAGTGCTCCACCTAGCGATGCCGACACCAGCGCTAAACCGAGCGTAGCGAAAAAGACGCGCCGCACTACCAAAAATGCGGCCGCATCTGTAAGTAACGCGACCACCGCTGCAAGCAGCGATGAGAGCCCAGCCCCTGTAGCCAAGCGCGCGGCACGTACCCGCAAGCGCACGCCTACCGAGGCTCAGTAAACAGCGCTGGATGTAACCGCCGCTGCTGGCGCCTCTCCCCTAAAGATTAAGGCCCTTAAGCTTAAGGAAGCAAAGCAGCAACGGTTACCACCTCTGCCCTCTAAATACAGCCTTGTACCTTCACTTGCGCCTCACGCCAGTTAAGAAGGTGTGCCTCTTACCCTGAGGCTCCCTCCTCTTAGTGGCTCCAACGCGAGGGACAAGCTCAGATTTCTCAGCACCAAAGCCTTAACCTAAACTCACAGCACTGCTCTGCACTATACTGCCAAGCACTGCGCAGCCGTGCGCTTAAGCTCAAAAGCCCACCTGTGCATGTACAGATAAGCACACTCGTGCAGGTAACGCATATCAACAGCGTAAGCTGCATGCCCCGTGAGCGCTTTAAGGTGGCTTTGCTCAGGCCAACCCCGCCTCTTAACTGTGTTCTGTTCTTAGGGGTGGCTGACTGTGAACATTTCGTTTTAATGACAACACGAGGTTGTTATGGATCCTCTTATTTGGGTGATTGACGACGAAGATAGCATCCGCTTTGTGTTTGATCGCGCCCTGAACAACAACGGTATTAGTCATCGCACCTTTAAAAGTGGTGACGAGGCCTTGGAAGCCTTAAAGACCGAAATCCCTGACGTGATCGTCTCTGACATCAACATGCCAGGTACGCAAACCGACGGTCTGACGCTGATCACCAAGGTGCACGAGGTTGACCCTAACATCCCTGTCATTATCATCACCGCTAACTCCGATTTAAGCTCGGCTGTAAGCTCCTATGAGCATGGCACTTTTGAGTACCTGCCAAAGCCTTTTGACATTGAAGAGGCCATGAGCTTAATCCGTCGCGCTGCGGTGCACCGCGTCTCCTTAGCCAATCGCAAAAAGGACAATGCCCAGCAAAGCGTTGGTGCTACCCACAGCGATAACGATGATGTGGAAATCATTGGTAAGAGCCCTGCCATGCAGGACGTCTTTAAGTTCATCGGCCGTGTCTCCAAGACTGATGTGCCAGTGTTTATCTTCGGTGAGAGCGGCACGGGTCGCGAGTTAGTCGCCAAAGCCTTACACAACCACTCTGAACGCCGTGGTAAGGGCGACTTCATCGCGGTTAATATCGCCTCCATTCCTAAAGAGAGCATTGAGTTCGAGCTCTTCTCTAACGATCTTGGCCCATGCGCCATTGAACGCGCTCAGGGTGGTACCCTCTTTATCAATGAGATTGGCGAAATGCCAATGGATGCGCAGACTCGCCTCTTAACCTTGCTGCAAAACCAAGAGTACCTGCCTTTAGGTCAGAGCACCCCTTGCAAGGCCGATGTGCGTGTCATTGTTTCCAGCTCGCAAAACCTCGAGACCTTAAACAAAGAGGGCAAGTTCATCCCTGACCTCTACTACCGCCTCAATGTTATCCACATCAACATGCCACCATTGCGTGACCGCAATAACGACATCCCAATGCTGGCTAACCACTTCTTAGCGCAGGCGGCGTTAGAGAACAACACCGAGCCAAAGAAGCTGACCTCTGAGGTACTGGTATTCTTATGCCGTCAACCATGGCCAGGTAATGTGCGTCAGCTGAAAAACCTGTGCAAGTGCTTAACGATTATGGTCACCGGCCGCGATATCCAGATGAGCGACCTGCCAAGCGAGTACTCGCAAGCACGCAATCAGCAGCCAAAGGCCACGACCTCAATTGCTGGTACCTCTAAAGAGCCAACCTCGTGGCAAGAGCAGCTGCGCAATTGGGTGGATGGCCGCTTACGCGCCGGTGAGCACGACATCCTCTCTGAGGCTACCCCTGAGTTTGAGCGTGTGATGCTGGAGGCGGCACTGGCCTTTACGGCTAATCACAAGCAAGAGTCGGCCAAGCTCTTAGGTTGGGGCCGTAACACCCTGACCCGTAAGCTCAAGGAGCTCAATATTCATCCTTAGTATCTCCTGAGGCTGTCATGCAGCTCAGCTTAGCTGCGCTTAGCAGAGCAGAGCAGAGCTGTGCTGAGCTGAGCTGATCCGCATGCAGTGCCCGCCGTGCTCTTTGCGCACAAAAGCCTCCGTTTGGAGGCTTTTTGCTTTTGATGGTACCTGTCAGCACCGCGCAGCGTAAAACCCATACCACCTTTCGCCTTTCTGCCATGGTGCACAAGCTTGCACCACTTTTGTTAGCCCCCACCAAAAGCCACTGCCTGCGGGCGCAGTTGCGCTGTAACCACTTATCTCTGCCCTAAATCTTAGCGCTTTTTGCCTTTTCCTAGTACAATCTTTGCAAGATCTTTCTATTACGCCTTAGCATGCAACAGTACGCTGGCGCTTTATGCCACAAGGCTCGTGGCTGGCAATCGAGGTTTTTGATGTTAATTGCAAACCAAAAGGTCATTACTTGTGACGACATTCTCTTGTCCTTATGTGATAGCGTCTGCGACGTCTTAACCGCAGCCACGAACGACAAGGTCTCCTACACCCCGATGATCCAAAAGATCAACAACACAACCCTGCGTCCAGACATCGGCACCTTTGTGTTGTTTACCGGCACCTTCTCGGGCATGGTGGTGCTCAACTTCCCTAAGGCCACGGCCATGGAGCTCTATCGCAGCTACATGCACTTAATGGGTCTGCAAGAGAACGATCTGGCCACCAACTACACCTCCGAAGAAGTGAGCAACACCTTAGGTGAGCTCATGAACCAGATGGTGGGTAACTTCACCTCTAAGATCAGCTCGGAGTTAAACGGCCGTATCCACCAGTCGCAGCCAAAGATGCTGTCGCTGCCACATCAGGTGGAGATCAGCATTAACATGACGCTGGATCACCCAGAGGTGTCGCGTATCACCTTCTTTACCGCCCAGAGCAATGTGTTCTATCTGGAGCTGGCTATGGATCACACGGAGTTCAAGCTGGCCCGTGATCTCGAAGCCAAGGAAAAGAAGGCGATGACGCCAGAAGAGATTCTGGCCGAGGCCGGTCTGGTCTAAGCCTTACTGAGGTCTAACCTACCGGAGGTGCAGAGCAGCGCTAAGCCGCACTGTGCTGCGTGCTGCGCACAGCTCTGCCTCTGGTAAGACCATTCTTCGCTGTGCCGCGCCTGCCAAAGGGCGGGCCGCGCTTTGCGCCTTGTCGTGGTCACGCCACGACGCTGTCCTCACTCCACAGCGCTTACTGACTTACATCCCGTCACGCCCCGTAACTATCTGCCTTTTCCCTGCACCCTGCCCTGACGTACCACATCACGGCTAGCATCCTTTCCCGCTTTTGTCCTGCCTCCATCTCGGTGCTGCTTTTCTCTTTCGCTATTACAGCGCTCACGCAAAAACGCCTCAGATCGCGTAAAATAAGCCAAATTTTTTCAGCCGGTGCGCCTATGCGGGAATTTGCCCTCTGTGCGTGCCATGGCGGCTCAGTGACTTGTTATTGTAAGTAAGCCGCCCCTTTGTTTGGCCGAGACCAGTAAGCCCATTACGTCTGCAAACGCAGCACTGCGCTGCCCACAGCCGTACACCGTGCTCAATTCCTGAGCTTACCCACACCTCTGTGTAGTGGTATTGGTAGCCACCTGCCACTTAAAGCCTCTGCCCTCTGCATGTTCATGACGGCTCTTTACCCAAAACAAAAGTAGCCAGCGGCTCACCTTTGCGCTTACCGCCTTGAGATGCAGCGCCGCTGCCGCTACAGCATCCCACACCATGTGATGTGACGTGATGTGATGCGACGTAGCGTGACGTAAAAGCAGGTCTCTTACAACCCAGCAGTTGGGGGAACCATGGAACAAATTCCGCTCTTAGACTTTAGAAAAACGCGCTTTTTAACCAGCGCCCCTGACATCAAGCACCTGCCAACTGACTTAGGCACCGAGATCGCCTTTGCCGGTCGCTCTAACTCTGGCAAGTCCTCAGCTCTCAATGCTATCTGCGACCAAAACCACTTAGCCAAGACCTCGCGCACGCCAGGTCGCACCCGCCTCATTAACCTCTTTCAGGTAAAGCAAGGTTGCACCCTTGTCGACTTGCCAGGCTATGGCTATGCCGCCGTCTCTGATAGCATGAAACGCCAGTGGCAGCGCTCGATGAGTGAATACCTGCAAAAGCGCCAAGCGCTGCGCGGTATTGTGGTCACCATGGATATCCGCCATCCCCTTAAGGATCACGACCGCCTCATTATCGACTGGTCACTGGCCGCAAACCTCCCTGCTTTACTGCTGCTTACTAAGGCCGATAAGCTAGGCGTCACGGCCCGCCGTGAGGCGATGGCCGAGGTGAAATTACAGCTGTCTGAGTTTGGTGGTAACTTTACGGTGATTTGCTTCTCAGCATGGAAAAAGATTGGCCTTGAGGAGACGCGTGGCGTCTTAAGCAACTGGTTCCAGACGCTGCACCGTGGTGACGACGAGGCAGCCGCCGAGTAAGAGCCTGCTTCTGCCCCTGCTTCTGCTACTGCTGATGCTCTTATTGCCATCACCTTAAGGTAGGCTAAGTCTAGAACCACCTTTATCTCGAGGTGTAGGTTTTTGCCAGCACTCACCCCTTCAGAGGTGACGCTCTATCCTAGGTTTTTAGCCTCCCCTAGGCCCAGAGATCCTGAGATCATTAGGCTTGCGCAGTGCTACCACACCACCATCACCCAATCCCTCTCTTTGCCCCTAGACAGGTTGCAATATGTCCAAAGGTACCCTCTTTATCGTCTCGGCACCAAGCGGTGCTGGTAAGTCCTCTCTGATTAACGCTTTACTGCGTAAGTTCAACTTAGACGACTCCCTGCGCCTGTCTATCTCGCACACCACCCGCGCCCCACGCCCAGGTGAGGTCGACCACGTCAGCTACCACTTTGTCTCCGTTGAAGAGTTTGAACAGCTCATCGCCCGCGATGCCTTTTTAGAGTACGCCAAGGTCTTTGATAACTACTACGGCACCTCCCGCGAGATCATCGAGGAGTGGTTAAGCCAAGGTAAGGACGTGCTTTTTGATATCGACTGGCAAGGCGCCGCTATCATTAAGCAAAAGATGCCTGAGGCCGTAAAGATCTTTATCCTGCCACCATCTCTGGAGGTGTTAAAAGAGCGCCTGCAAAAGCGTGGTCAGGACTCTGAGGAGGTCATTGCCAAGCGCATGAACGCAGCGATGACCGAGAGCTCACACTACAATGAGTACGACTACGTCATCATTAACGATGACTTTGATGAGAGCTTAATTACGCTGCGCAGCATCATCTTAAGCACCCGCAGCCAATTAAAGCTCATTGAGGCCAATCACCACGAGCTCTTAGAGAATATCCGCCGCGAAGCTCAGGAAATGCACCTTGCAACCTCTGAGGCCTAAGCGCTGCTGGCTTACTCTAAACAAAAGAGCCTGAGTTTTGCTAAAATAGCAGGTTCTGTGTGAGCTTACTACCGCGTTAACGCGCCATAGTGTGTGTTTACGCCACCGGTACCACGCGCCTAAAGTAAAGGCGTAGGTAAAAGCACAGATTCAAGCTCATTTCCACGGTGCTGGTCGTTGCACCCCCCTTTTCTGCCGCGCCTCTCTTAAGAGTTTTGCTCATAAAAAGCCGCGCGCGTCTGATGCCTGCAAGATCCCTTAGGGTTGCTAGCATCGTCCTCCGAATTTTGTGTGGTCTGGCCTGATGCCACCACCCGAGCCCAAGGGACAAGCCCGTAAGCTCCTTTCTTAACTGAGGTATAGTGAATGGCTAGAGTTACAGTAGAAGATGCTGTGGCTAAGGTTGGCAACCGCTTTGACTTAGTGCTGATTGCTGCTCGTCGTGCTCGTCAGATTTCCCAAAATGGCAGCAAGCCATTAGTGGACGAGGAAAAGGACAAGCCAACCGTAATTGCCTTGCGCGAGATTGAGGCTGGCCTCATTTCTGAGGACTTCCTCGACAAGCAAGATCGCAAGGACATGATGCGCGAGAGTGCTGCCATGCCATCTGATAGTGAGTTCCCACCTATCGATGGTGCTGAGATGTTCCTCTAAGAGCATCTTTACCACAGTGCTCTAAAGCTTAAGGCCGCATTTGCGGCCTTAACTTTTTGTGGCGGAACCCAAGAGCAAATAGCCGAGAGCAAGCCAAAAGCAAATAGCCGCGCTGGCGCCTTATAACCTGATGGCAGAGCTACACCTTGAGGGCATGACTGCTACCTGTTACTCAGAGAGCCGTTGTTGCTGCTGCAAGCACACACGCTTACGCTTATGGAGCGCTTAGGAACAACTGACTTAATAGATGACGGAATTTACAGCAGTCGTGTGGGCACAACCTAAAGATAGGCTCAGGCTCGCCTGCACCCTTCATCTTGAGGTGTAGGTCGTTGCCATCATTTCACCTTGTAGCCATCACTTAAGATCACTCATGCCTTAGCCTCACCTGCGGCGTTAGCAGCACCCGCCCCAGCACCACCCTGTTTAAGCACCAGCGTATCATGCTCCCTCTTCCCCACGCTTTTCTCCCCTGCCCTTAAATGGCCCCAAGGCAAGCCCTTTTGTGTCCTACTTAGCACCTCATAAGTTCAGTCATCCCACTTGCACCAAAAAGTAGTACACTGCTAAGTGATGGTCTTACACACTAAGATGTCCTCATGGCGCAGTGGTTGGCACTAATCTGCCATACAAGCAATCTGACCGCGCTCTTTGCTTCGCTGCCACAGCTTTTACCCACCACGCACAGAACAGAGGACACATCACGCGCTCATCTCAACACCCTTTGCCGCACTCATGTGCGCAAAGTTACCAAGCAGCGTGCTATTACCCCTACTGACAGCAAAACAGTTAAGAGCAAAAGTAAAGCTACCCACACCCGTCCTCCCCAACTGTTTTCGAGGCTGCAAGGAGTCCGCAACAATTGTCTTCCCCAGAACACAACCCAGCTTCGCCCGTGTCCGATCACGGCAGTGGCCACGAGACTACTGCTCAAAGTGGCAGTCCCATGCGCCCAAGCGCCCCAGCTGCCACTAACACGGGAAATACAATTAATGCGACAGCCAGCTCCCCTGTAAGCCTCGTCGACCCTATTCCCCGCGACCTCGCTCCGGTGTCGCTGCAAAAGCGTGAGTCTCTGCCTCAAGTGCGTGAGGCAACCGACGCTGCTCTCGTCGCCGCCGAAAAAGAGGCCATTACTAGCGCCCAAAGCCGTGGCACCATTGATGTGGTCACCGAGACCGATGTCTCAGACAGCACCAACCTCAATGCCCGTGACAGTGGCCTCTTTAACCAAGAAGCCGACCTCAAGCCAGAGGACTTCTTTAACCCCAACGAGCCCCGTCCACCTGTAGAGCCATCAGCCGAGGCCCTCGCCTCACCTAATTTCCACTATTACTCCGCTCTGCACGATCTGGCCTCATCTTACCTGCCAGAGGAGTGTATGGAGTCTATCGACCGCGCCTTTGTGCTGGCCGATAAAGCCCACGCGCCACAAAAGCGTGCCTCCGGTGAGCCTTACATTATTCACCCTATCGCGGTTGCTACCATCATTGCGCAGATGCATTTGGACAAAGAGTCCATTATCGCGGCGCTGCTGCACGATACGGTAGAAGACACCGGTGTCACCCCAGAGGACATCAAACAGGAATTTGGTGAGACCGTGGAGATGCTGGTCAACGGCGTCACTAAGCTCGATAAACTGCGCTTCCATGACTACCGTGAAGCTCAGGTCGAGAACTTCCGCAAGATGATCCTCGCGATGACGCAGGATATCCGCGTCATCCTCATCAAGCTTGCTGATCGCACGCACAACATGCGCACCTTAGGCTCGCTGCGCCCTGATAAGCGTAAGCGCATCGCCCGTGAGACCTTAGAGATCTTTGCGCCTATCGCTAACCGCTTAGGCATCTCCGATATCAAGGTCGAGCTTGAGGAACTGGGCATCGCCGCGCTCTATCCCATGCGCTACCGCGTCTTAAAGGCTGCAGTGACGCGTGCCCGCAACAATCGCAAGGAAATCATCAACAACATCCTTGACTCGATTACCCGCCGCTTAAAAGAGGTTAACATCCCTGCCCGCGTCTTGGGCCGCGAGAAGCGCATCTACTCCATCTACAAAAAGATGGTGAAAAAAGAGCTGCAATTCCGCGAGATCATGGACGTCTACGCCTTCCGCATCATCCTCCAAGATGTAGACACCTGCTATCGCGTCTTAGGCCAGATGCACAACCTCTACAAGCCACGTCCAAGCGGCTTTAAGGACTACATTGCCATCCCTAAGATCAATGGCTACCAGTCTCTACACACGTCCTTAGTCGGCCCTCATGGCGTGCCAATTGAAATCCAGATTCGCACCGAGTTTATGGATCAGATGGCCGCCCGTGGTGTCGCGGCACACTGGTCTTACAAGGAGAATGGCTCCGAGCCTACCTCCACTACCGCCCAAAAGAACGCCCAGCAGTGGATCAAGAACATTATTGATCTGCAGCAGAGCGCTTCAAGCTCGATCGAGTTTATTGAGGGCGTAAAGACCGACCTCTTCCCTGATGCCATCTTTGTCTTTACTCCAGATGGCAAGATCTTCGATCTGCCGGTTGGTGCCACCGCCGTGGACTTTGCTTACGCGCTGCACACGGACATTGGTCAGCACTGCATTGGCGCCCGCGTCAATCACCGCATGTACCCATTAAGCCGTCCGCTGCAATCGGGTCAGGCGGTAGAGATCATTACCTCGCCTACGGCGCAGCCTAATGCGCTGTGGTTATCGACGGTGGTGACGCCACGTGCCCGCTCCAAGATCCGTCAGTACCTCAAGAGCTTAAAGAGCCAAGAGTGCGTGCTCATTGGCCGCCGTCTCTTACAGAATGTCTTAAAGGACATGCGTTTGGAGCAGGTGCCTGCTGAGCTCATGGAGAGCGTGCTGCATGAGCTGAAGGAGCCTGATTTTAACAGCCTCCTCATTGATGTGGCCTTAGGCAACATCTTAGCGGTGGTCGTAGCCAAGAAGCTCAAGAGCGACCTCTCGGCTACGGACGAGGGACGTCCAATCATTGGTACCGGTGGCCTGCCTTACACCTTTGCCCAGTGCTGCATGCCAGTGCCAGGTGACGAGATCATTGGCCACATCACCACTAAGGGATTGGTGGTGCACAACGCCAACTGCTCCAATGTCCGTGATGCCGATAAGGATCCGGAGAAGTTCATCAAGCTGGAGTGGGATAAGGCCGTGGCGGCCAATCTCGACTTCCAGACGGGTCTGCGAGTGGAGCTGGAGAACCGTCAGGGCATCTTAAGTGAGATCTCCAATGCGGTGGACATTGTCGGCTCGCAGATTAATGCCATTAACTCCGAGATTAAGGACGATGGCACCTACCTCATCAATCTGACAGTCACGGTACGTGACCGCCTGCACCTTGAGGGCATCATGCGCCGCATCAAGGACGTACCTAACATCATCAAGGTGGTACGCCGCCGCTAAGGCTCTGGTGATCACCACAAACGCCAGTGTAGTCTTGCTGCCTTGCAGTAAAGCGCACTGGCGTTTTTGTGGAGCTGAACGGATCCTAGCAAGATGTGGCTTATACGCCAGCCATTTGGCAAAACATGCGTTGAAGCAAGATTCCACCACGGATCTTGAGGCCACAGATGTCTTAATAGCTTTCAAGCTGATAGCCACGGCTGCTAAGTACATTGAGGGCACCTTAGAGCAGACAGTATTACAGCCTGCGTGTTGCCAGGATCCGTTCAGCTCCGTTTTTGTTTGACTTGTAGCGTAAGCTCGCCAGACTGCCACCAGCACACCACAGAGAATAGCGCAGCTTATCTGCATGTGTTGCTCCGCTACCGCCTCGGGTTACATGCAGACAAGCCCCAGCCACTGCTTTGCTGAGTAGGCTCTATTCAGTGCTTGGTGGGTAAAGCCCTAACACTACTTTTAGGTGGTTAAGATGAAACGCCATAACCACGGCTCATGTGCTTGCCTCAAGGTATGAGGTTACGTTGTGGTAGCCACCAAACTCTAAGGAGAGCCCAAAAGTCAGCCTTACCCTGAACGATGTGTGTGTGTGTGCCTGAGGCTATCTCGCCTCTTAGGTTACAGGCGCCGTGAGGCGCTGGAACGTGTTTGCTCAGCTTTGCCGCCATACTTCAGCACTTAAGCGCAACACACGCTCTTTTGGTCTTTTGGGTAAAAGTGGCTCTTTAGCGCCCTGCGTCACGCTTTACCAACTTATGTGCCCTTAAGCCCTCAGAAGAGCCGCGCTCTGCCGCTAAATCTAATAATGCGGTACAACGCCACATGCTGCACATCACGCCCTATCTTGCGCTTTTGCGCTCTGTGCACCTTGCAAAAATCTCACACCACAGCTACAGTAACTCTGTACCCGCAGAGACTAGCTTTTCCCGCTTTTTTACCCTTTTCCGTACAAGCTTAAGTGGTCACCCCCGAAAAAGCGACAGCTCCTCAGCCCTGTCAGGACTTAAGGAGATAAGGACATGATCGACTTCACCAACCTCGGTACCGAACCCGCGCTAGCCATCAACTACCCTAAGATTGATGCGTTCTTTGAGAATGAGTTAAAGCAACACCGCATTCGCATTAGCGATAACCTCTTCTTAAGCGTGCTGGAATTGCCTGCCCCAAAGGGCGCTAGCGGCGTGTCCTTAGCTGACAGCTCTAATACCTTAGTCATCGTCCCTGGCAGAGCCGAAACCGAGCATAAGTACGCCGAGCTGCTCTACGCCCTCAAAGACAAGGGCCTGCGTATCCTCGTGTGCTTTGTCCGTGGTCAGGGCCAGTCCTCTATGGTGCTCTACGATAGCAATAAGTGCCACGTCGAGCGCTTTATGCACTACCGCCAAGACCTCGAAAACATCCTTAACTACATGGATGTCGGCCCAAACTTTAAGCTGATGGGATTTTCCTTAGGCGGCTTGATCTCCCTTGAGTTCTGCTTTAACACCTCCTATCCATTTAAGCCACAGGCTTTTGTGGGTGTGGCGCCGTTTTTGGGTATCACCTACCCATTTCCGCCAAAGCTGCTCTACCCTGCCCTGAAGGTGCTGTGCAATATCCGCTCGTTTGCACTGGCGTATACCCCACACGGTAAGGAGTATGTGCGCGTTCCTTTTGAGGAGAACTTCCACTCGCACAGTGAGCTGCGCTACAACCTCTACCACGACTACTATGCCCAGCACCCACAGCTGGCTTTAGCGGGCCCTACTTTCAAGTTTGTAAAGTGCTGCCTGCAAGCGCAGTTACGTCTGCAAAAGATTAAGTGCCGCTTTAACTTCCCAAGCCTCTTCTTGGGCGCAGGTGCGGACATGGTGGTCTCCACTAAGGCCACGCGTGAGTTTTGTCAGCTGCATCAGGACGATCCGGTACCACCACGCTTTGAGCTGATCCCTCATGCGTATCATGACATCCTCAATGAGGCCGACAGATACCGCAATCCGGCCTTAGAAAAGGCCTTAAACTTCCTCTTTAACGGTGCAACCGATCTGTCCACGCTGGATTTAACGGGCGTGAGTGATGAGAGCAAAGAGGATGATGAGGCTAAAGCAGAGCCGTCACAAAACGCGTAGGCTGCTCTCACCGCTGTAAGGCCTTGAGGCGAGAGCTCCAAGCTACCACCGTAGCCTTTTTCACTCCAAAAGCAAGGGCGCCCTGAGGCGCCTTTGTTGTCTTTGTGGCAGTGTGCGCAAAGCTTAGCTGAGAGCAGGCTTTACCGTTGGTACCACTAAAAGCACCACCAGCACTACCCCAGAGATAACACTGTCGCATCTCTCAGGAGCTGCTGCCAAGAAACGGTGGTGGTGGTGGTGCGGGCTAACGCTCTCTCGTGCAAAGACGCCGTGAAATGCATTTGTGCTTACCAGCGCTACTCCATGCCAGCACGCAACTAACTGAATCACGCTACCTTCTATCCGTCCCGCTCAACTCTCCTGTGCTTGTAAGAGCCTGTTGCGCCTCTGGGTAAGACAGCCCCCAGCCACACAGCAGCCACTCGCTCTAAAAGCCATGCCCGCCGCGCAGCACCGCTTATAAGTAGTTATCGGTATTAATGATAGCAGCGCTCTTACAGCACACTTGTGCACGTACACGCTGCGCTTTTGCCATTACTATCAGCGCAAGCATGTGCGCTCCCGCGATTGTAGGCCCGTGTTTATCCCTCCAGAGAGTAGCTTGCACCCTGTGTCAGCTCTGCCCATTAAGTAGCCTCCCTAAGGAACAACTAACTTATTCGCTGACTGGCTTTAGGGCACTCATGGTGCACCCTCCTAAGTGATGATTAGACTCACCTGCACCATTCATCTCGAGGTGTGTAAGTGCCGCTCTCTTGAGTTGCCTCTACCTAACTACTGCCCCCAAAGGGAGTACAATACCCACGGCAGCTTTTGCCCCTTTTTATGCGTCGGCCCTTTCTTTAGGCCCCGCTCTCTTGCTTTGGTGCGACTATGTCTGAGCAAATCGAAGTTGATAACAAGATCCCTGTTAACATCATCACTGGCTTCTTAGGCAGTGGTAAAACCACCTTGTTAAACAAGTGGGTTAACACTGATGAGTTTAAAGACACCTTGGTGCTCATCAATGAGTTCGGCGATGTCGGCCTCGATCATGAGCTGGTGCAAGCCGTGGACGATACCGTGGTGCTCTTAGGTTCAGGCTGCATCTGCTGCACCTTGCAAGGCGAACTCATTCAATCCCTCGCCACCAACCTCGTTAAAGCCCAACAAGGCACCATCCCACCATTTAAGCGTGTGCTCATCGAGACCACCGGCCTTGCCGACCCCGCTGGTGTCATCGGCACCTTAAATAACGACGACTTCTGCCTCGACAATTTCTACTACGACGGCACTATCACCGTCCTCGACGGTCAGTTCGTGCGTGAGCAAGTACAAAAGCAGTACGAAGCCGTCAAGCAAATCGCCTTAGCCGACATCATCTTAGTCTCCAAGACCGACCTTATCGATGCTGATGAAATCGAGGCTATCTTTGATATTGCCCGTAAGATCAACAGCAGCGCTAAGATCTACCCTGTGATTAAGGGCAACATCAATCCCAAGGTGATTGAGGAGATTGGCCCTTACAAGGTCTCCGATCGCAACAACACCAAAAAGCTCAATTCGTGGCTCGACATTAAGCTGCCAGCGGGCACCACTGTCGCCTCTGGTAACAGCGCTCAAGCTGATGGCGCCGAGCAAGCTCAGGTGCAATTAGCCTCGCCATTCCGCCCTGCTAAGGCCGAGTTTGATGCCGCTGTAGCAAAGCCACGCATCATTGCTCACACCAACATCGACAGCTTTGCCATTGTGCGCCATGAGCCAGTCAACTCCTTAGTATTGCTGGCAGCAATCAATGCCATTAACCAGCAATATGGCGACTCCGTGCTGCGTGTTAAGGGCATTTTAGACATCGAGGGTCAGGATAAGCCTGTCATCATCCACGGTGTGCAGGGGCAGCTCTATCCAATCTCGCAAATGGATGCGTGGCCAGAGGGTAAGCATGAGTCCAAGCTGGTCTTTATCGTGCGCGAGACGGTGTTAGAGCAGATTAAGTTCATGTTCACCCAAGCCTTAGACCACCCAGATGAGTCGACGCTGTCTTACTACCAACAAATCATCAATGGCGCTTTAAGCGATGATGAGGACGGCGTCGAAGAAATCGACTTAAGCGGCAGCTACGATAACAACAACAAGTAGCACCACGCTCTCAGTTTCCAGCTGCGCTTCCACTCCCAGTTAGCCTCCTCCGCGTGTGCCCTGCTTTTTCTCCCTGCCACGCGGTGTGTTTGTCCGGCCTGCTCTCCATACCACTCCTCATTGTCACTCAGGAGCGGTGTCCCTGATCTTAGAGCTTTACAGCGCCCGCCCCACGCCCGTCTACACTGCTGCCGATCTGCGCTGCACATCCCACAACCTCCTATGCCTACTACTGAAGACACTCCTTACGCCACGCACGTCATCCGTGTCAGCGCTGCCGAGGCGCAGCTGCTGGTACAGCGTGATGCACGCTATCAACCGCTTATCGCTCACTTTGGGCTCTTAGAGCGCACCGTGCATGCTGATATCTACACCGGCCTTGTTATCACCATTATGGGACAGCAGCTCTCCAATAAGGCCCGCGACGGCATCATCGCTAAACTGCCACCGCAATACCTCACTGATCCTGAGGCCTTGCATGAGGTCTGTGTCCGCAGCAGCGAAAATGGTGAGCGCTTACTGCCCTTTGCCCGCACTAAAATCAGCACTCTGGAGCAAGTCACCGCCCGCTTCTGCTCCGGACAATGGAGCGCTGCGAAGCTGCAAGCTATGACGCCAGAGCAGCGCTTAGCGGAGCTGTGCTCTGTAAAGGGCATTGGCCCTTGGTCAGTGAATATGATTGAGATTATGGTCTTTGGTGATCCCGATTGCTTTGCCCTCGGCGACTACGGAGTGCAGCAGGGCTGGGCCATGCTCACGCACCGGAATCTCAAGAAGCTCTCCAAAACCCAGCTGCAAAGCTCTCTTACCCGCTATGCCCGTAAGGTCAGTCCTGTGGGTACCGCAGCTACTTTGTACTTGTGGGCCTTCAAGGACATTGAGGGCAAGCTCCCCCAAGCGTAGTCCACACGCAGCACGCTGCTCTTTGAGCGCCCAAGAAAAAACCCCCGCCAAAGCTTACTTTGACAGGGGTTTTTTTGCTCCTGACGTGCTCAGCTGCTACTGCTACTGCTACTGCACTTAAGCGACGTCAGGGTAGACTATCAAGCCACAGCAGGCTCTATTACAGAGGAGCGGCCTCAGTAGTCTCAGTGGTCTCCACAGTAGTGGTACCAGTGACGTTCACCACCACGCGACGATCTGGAGCTAAGCACTTGATAGCCTCAGAGCGGCTTAAGCCATCGCACTGCGTGCCGGTAACGGAGTCAGAGCTGCCCATACCCACAGCCGAGATGGCACCAGCTGGAACGCCCTTAGCCATTAACTCATCAGCCACAGCCTGAGCACGACGCTCGGAGAGCTTCTGGTTGTAGGCTGGGTTGCCTAAGCGGTCAGTGTAACCAGTGACGCTGTATTGCGCATCAGTGAGGTTAGCATTTTGGGCCTCCAGCACCACTTGGCTAATGGCATCACGGCCATCCTGACTTAAATTAGCGCTATCAAAACCAAAGGTGGTGTTAGCGTCTAAGTTGTAAGTAGTGGTCGTGGTCACAGTCTGCTGCACTGGCACTGGGGCTGGAGCAGGAGTACGGTTGCCAAACACATAGGCTAACGACAGGTAGGCTAAATCAACATCAAAGTCGATGCCGGAGGTTTCCTCATCGTCGTCATAGACCGAGAAGTAACGATCGTAGCCTACGCGTAAGGACAGGTTGTCCGTCATCATGAAGTTGAAGCCAGCACCAACCACTGGAGCTAACTTATCGCTGCTGCCGGAAGCAAAGGCATACATGGCACCGCCACGTAAGAAGACGTCGCTACCGTTGTCAGACAGAGGCAGAGAGACACGAGCCGTCACTTCAGGGCCGTGGACGCGGATATCCTTGGTCTCAGCTGCGACGTTAGCAGCAGGATACTGCTCCTCAGCCTCGAAGCCATCCCAGAAGTTATAGCCCAGCTCTAAGCCAATGTACTCATTGAAGCTGTAGCCACCATACACGCCTAAGCCATAGCCAGCGGTATCACCATCAGTCCAGTAGTCGGTGTCAGCTGGGCTATCCCAATCAGCATGGGCGTAGCCAGCACGGAAACCAGCGTAGAAGGTGTCAGGCACAGCAGCAACAGCAACCGAGCTCGAAGCCGCAACTAAGGCAGCAACAGTTAAAGCTAAAAGATTCTTCTTCATCACAGTACTAACTTCCCCCGCATAAGCTCAAGCTATACGCTTGAGAGTTGTTATCCCTTACCCCAAGTAACATGCCCGTGCTCCCTGAAAACACCGCTTAAGATCCTGTGTTCTTACCCAAAAAGGGCAGTTCACAACATCAAGCAGGTGCCGCAGAGATCACGTCGCAGCATATCTTTGAGTGTAAGAGCATCCCTAGCCCTACAGGATTCGCGAGATAGGTCTTAAGAGAGTGCTAAGCCGTAAGGCCAGCCACTGGATACCGGCTAAAACCAGTCCCCCTATTCTCTCAAGAAAGGGCTACACAACAAAGCAAGCATCGCTAGCAGAGCTTGTGACGCTCAGCAGCGCTTTGCTGTGGTTGAGTCTAAACTGTCTTTGCCTGCGAACAAGCAAAAGCAGCTTTGTCCTCATGGTGCAAGGTACACACCTTAGTGTGACGCGTAAGCTCACATCACCGCCAAAAGTGTGCTCCTCTGTTTCAGGCAACCTTGCTGTAGAGATGGTAACAGCACCATATGGTATCCGTCCACGCTCTGTGGCGGTATTCTACGGCGCTTCCAAGCTCTAAGCTTAATATAAACAAAATTATCAGCAAATATGGGTCTGAAGTTGCCAAAAGCCCACACCTGTCACAAACGCCGCGTGCTTTTACGGCCTAAACAGCACTTTTTCCTAGCAAAAAGCGCCATTTTGACTGTGCATTTGCTGTCTCTGCCCTGTCCTTGTGCGTGGCTGCACAGGAGCTTACACGCTTTTACACGTCGGCAGTGGACAGATATAGCGACTGCGCTTGCTAAAAACTTAGGTCGACGCGCAAGCCGACCTAAGCCTCACTGAAAAAAGTTACACTCTTCACTGTACACCCAAAAGCAGGCGGTGTCATCGTTACAGGCTTATTTTGCTGTTCTGAGGAGTTTATGCGTGCGTACAGAGATATGCTGCCACGCTCTCATCGCGCTAAGGCGCGCGGCCCCACCACACATCTGCGCTGATCTCCTTTGTGGTAGTTCACGCTGTGCCATCCTTAATGATGACCCTAATGAGACAAGGCCTACCGCACTTACCTGAGAGTGGTATCTCGGCACATGCGTCGCGGGAAATGACGTGAGCGATGAGAGCTGCTCGTAGGCAGGCACCTGCCCCCAAAAGCACCTCTTCTCAGGGGGCAAACTACCCAGAGTATGGTGCGTATCATGGGGTACTGTCGGCCTTACCAGCTTGCTGCGCACCTTGTGGGATGCCAAGCTGAAGCGAGGCACGACCTCGGCACTAAGAGTTGGTTGTAGTGGTGGTGGTGGCATTGGTGATGGGTAGAGCCGTTCACGCCAAAGGAAGAGCAGCATCACAGCGCCTCAAAGCACAGCACAGAGCAAGAGCGCTAAACAAAGACAAAAAGAGCGCAAAAGGCTAGCTAAAAAGCAGACAAGAAAGCGGGAAAAGAGGAAAGAAGAGATAAGACCGTGACCACTAAGGACACTCAAACGAGGCAGGAAAAAAGAGGTGGTGCTGGTTGTAGGTCTCGAACCCACGACCCCCTGTTTACAAAACAGGTGCTCTACCAACTGAGCTAAACCAGCAACAAAAAGTGGCAACATTATAGCAGCAAATCCTGAAATAGCAACAACTATCCCCAAAGCTGCTGCACGCCACGCTTAAGCCATGTTGGCACTAAGGCAGGCAGCCGCCCCTACAAGAGCAGCCACCTGATATTACAGCCTTACAGCATGTAAGCACCATGCTGCGCTGCTACCGCTTACAGCTTTTGGCGTAAGACGTAAATGCCGTAGGCAGGGATGTGCACTAAGCCTGTCACGTGGCGCTTTGCTTCATCTGTGGCCAGCATGTCCTCATAGACCTCATTGAGCATGAAGGTCTGCTCATTGTCTGCGTAGTTGCTCAAGAAGATGTAGCGGTACTGGTCGTTGTGACGCTCTAAGGCGCTGATACCAGGCGCAAAGCGCTGCGCAGGCTCATTAAAGGCGTTAGGTAGATTCAGCTTCTTAAGGAGCATCTGCACAAGGCTATCCACAAACTCACCGTCCATGCGGGCCGCCACATAGTACGCATTGCCCTTACCATATGGGTGGCGCGTCAGCACAGGGCAGTCGTGATAGAACTCCGCCGCATAGCTTGCCAGCACCTCTGTATCTTCTTGAGGATGGACAATAGCGCAGAGCTGACGGGCCGTGTATTGCGCCTCTGGAAAGACCGCCTCTAAGCCCTTATCCACGATCTTTACAGGCACAGTGTGGTCATCACCAAGAGAATCAATCTCCTCTTCCCACAGACCCATGACGTCCTTTAAAGGCACAGGGAACCCACCTAAGAAGCACAGGGCAGTCTCGTTCACTACGCCCGACCAGTAGGTCGACACAAAGGTGCCGCCCTTGTGTACAAACTCCTGCACGCGCTCAGCAAAGCCGTCACGTAACATGTAGGTCATAGGGGCAAGCACGAGGCTATAGCCATCTAATGAGCACGTTTCGTGAAGTCTCCATGTGCTTACGCACATGGCTTCCTCCCGTTTTAATAGGGAGGGTCCTGAACAAGAATACAATCCTACCTCAGCACCGTTCCAAACA
>CASEBB010000036.1 GCA_949286015.1 uncultured Succinivibrionaceae bacterium
ACACCACGTAGCGCAGCAACGTGGCTGAATGCCGCTAACCAAGAGGATAACTCTATGCTTGCTGTCTAGTCACAGGTGGCACGCGACCGTACAGGTGGGGAAGATGGCTCGGGATGTAGTTTACTCGGCGCTGCCTACTATGAAGGTGAAGGCGTACAGCAGAACTATGCCTTAGCTGTAGAGCTCCTTAAAAAAGCCTGTGACTTGGAATATGGCCATGGATGTGCTGCACTCGGCGCTGCCTACTATGAAGGTGAAGGCGTGCAAAAGAGCAATGCCTTAGCTGCAGAGTACTTAAAAAAAGCCTGTGACTTGGAATATGGCTGGGGATGTAGTTTTCTCGGCGCTGCCTACTATGCTGGCCAAGGCGTACAGCAGAACTATGCCTTAGCTGTAGAGCTCCTTAAAAAAGCCTGTGACTTGGAAGATGGCCATGGATGTGCTGCACTCGGCGCTGCCTACTATAAAGGTGAAGGCGTGCGCCAAGACAAGGTCTTAGCTAAAGAGGCTTTTGGTAAGGCTTGCGATCTTGGCAACCAGCAAGGTTGTGACGCCTACGCCCTACTCCAAGGGGCTTCCATAAACTAAGGTCATTACGCAGTTATGAGGCAATGACCTTCTGTAGCGACAGCTGCGCATACCGGACGTCAAGTTAGACTTGGGGTCAAGCGCAGTTACGCACCTTCAACCATGAGGTAGACAGGTCAGGTGCTGTGCGGACGGTGACGGTATGGCGAGTCGACCAACACTACCAAGATCACTGTTCGTTAGTGGAAACTAACAGCTAAGCCAGCATCTTTGGTGAGTTGTAGAGCACCAAGTACCACAGCTAAAGATCAACCAACCTACCTCCCTGCATGGCTATTGTCTCCGCACAAAACATCTAACGAGTGTTTCCGCTAAGAATTGCCCGTAGGCTCCACGCTACACAGTATGTTCAGGGCAATTTTGGGCTCTCCTCAGAATCTGTGGGTATAGACTCATGACACTGCCTTAGGCGGTTAAGGTAAGACTGGGGCTAATCAGCAATGAGCCATCCCTTTACCCTCTAAGGCGCCCCACAGCGACCCACAAATTCTGAGTAGAGCCCAATTTTGTTGCCCCCTTCCCCTGTACTATGCAGCGCTTGACACTGCTCTGCCCCTTAAGAATCACTACAGCTCTTCTTGTCTGTAGATAGCTGCCCATCCACCTCTGCCCTCTCTGCCTCAACGTCGCGCTTGGTTAGCACTACCCCATCTGCAAATGGTGCTAATGTCGCTGCATCATACGTTTCTACGACGTTTTCCCCTGACTTTGGCGCTAAATTAGCCGACGGTTGCAGCATCTTGTCTAAGATCGTGCGCTTCTCCGAAGCCGTCTGATACGAGCCCTTATCATCAAGGGTGTACAAGCCTTCCTTCTTGCGGTGTAAAAACACCAAGCCCACATGCTCAGGGATGAAAAAGATCTTGCGCGCCGATGTCGCCGCCGTCAAAAAGAAACGGGGATGCATGGTGCCCACCTCTTTGTAAAGCACCGCATAACGGCAATAGTACGTGCTATCCCGCTTAAAGATCTTGCCCCACCAAGCACTTAAGTAGTCCCCAAACCCGCGCTTCACATCAAGGCACACCACCGCATAGGCCTCAACCGCCAGCGGCGCATCATCCCGCCGTAACTTAGCGCGCAAACGTAAGAAGTACACCAAGCGTAAGAGATAGCCTCCCAGATAGGCGATGAGGCTTAAAAACAGGATGTTGTAAAGCAGCAGCCAGCCCGAGCTTAGGCCCTGCTCCCCCTCAGCTACAGGGTTGCCCCACATGCCAGGCGGCAAGCCAAAGACCAGCAAGGCGGCAATCAGGGCTAAGTAAAAGGAAAAGTTGAGCTTACGCCGACAGACGGTGTCCACAATGTTGAAATCAAAGCGGACGCCTGCTCTCTGTAAGTAGGATTGGCGGTAAGTTTGATCAGTTGGGGTGTTTTCCATGGAGTTCCTGGGCAGCGATTGAAGGTAGAGGCCTCAAATGTGAGACACGGCAGCCATGAGCTCCGATTGCTCTGACCCCCGCCACAGACCACGTTTGCGCTGGTGTGCAGAAAAGCACAGTTGTTGGTGATAAGGCGCAAAGCTCAGCCCTACCCCTTGCGGTAATCTTAACATCATAGTCTTAAGCTACTCTTAGGGCCGCCCCAAGACAGCGCCAAAGAGGTGCTTACAGCCGCAGAGGTGCAGCAGTGCAGCACCGTCGCGTTGTTTGCAGCTGCCAGAGCGCGGCTTGCACCTCTTTGGGGTTTACTCTGACGGCTGAACCTGCTTTTGCGTTTGCTCTTGAGGCGTTGGCACCACTACCGGCGGCCGTGTGCGAATGGTCGTACTGGCTGGCAGCACATGCGGCTGATCGGCATGAGGGTGCACCGGTTGTGGTGGCTCATAATTTGTTGGTGACTCAGTCTTGAGCCATGGCTTATCGTCATCAGCAGCATCGCCCTCCATAGTAGCAGGTGATGGCAGCAAGCTGTCACGACGATCGGCAGCATGAGCCTCTGACACAGGCGTTAACTGTGACTCTTTGCTCTTGTGGGCATCCTCCACATGCTCTTGTGGCAGCTGTGGCTTGAGCGGCTTTTGCTGTTGCTGCAAGCGCTCCACAATATCATCGAGATTCATGCGCAAACGATACTGTTGCTGAGGCTGTTGTTGCTGCTGTTGCGCCTGTCCCTCTTGACGTTGCGACTCTGACGTTGCACTCTCGGCACGGGTATTTTGTCCAGCCTCGTCAGACGCGGCGTCAGGAGAAGAGGTAGAAGTAGCTTCGTCCGCAGTACGCGGCTGCAGCCGCTGCAAGAGCTCTGGCTTTACTACCTGCTCCGAGGTAAACGGCACCTGCTGCGCATACACCACAATGTGCAAATTGCTGGTATAAAAGAGCAAGTACTGCCGTGCGTTATCGTAGTTCCACGCTACCGACTTCTTTTCATTGAAGACGTGCAAAGGATCCCACGGTAACCACACATCACGCGGCAAGCGGAAGATCTCCCAACGATTATTGGTATCCTCACCAATACCACCAAAGCGGCGCACCGTCTTAAAGTCCGAGCCCATAGGCTCGCCAATGTTGGTGACCAAGACTTTAGGGCTTAAGAACACATGACTCTGCTCTAAGCCCTCTGTGCCTTGAGCTACCTGCTCTAAGTCCGCATGCACTTGCCAAAAGAGATGCCATGCGCCTCCTTTGAGCACAAAGGTGCCCGCCAGCAGCACATACAAAACCAGCATCATCAGCTGTATCTTTAGCGCATGCTGACGCAAGTAAGGCTCAATCCCTGTAAGGCCCATGCTGGCCACCATCAGCACTAAGCCCGTAAAGACGGTAAGGAGCAGTAACGACAGCCACAAGCTGTACGCTGACAAGAGACGCTCAGAGTCCGTAAAGGCTCCCAACAGCTCAAAAAGCGCGGTGACGTTGGTGCTTTGCAGCAGGCCCCATAAAGCCAGCAAGGAGAGGAAAAAACAGACAAAGGGCCATACCATAGCCAGCAGGCGGTAGCGAATCTCGACGCGCCAGACCCCCACAAAGCCCAGTAAGGCGGTGCCCACCTCAAAATTCACAATGCGCTGTGCTGGTGCGGCAGCGGCGGTGCGCTGCACATTAGGGTTCTCTGCACTCATCATCCACAGCATGTGCAGCACCAGCTGCAGCATTTGCTCTTGCTCAGCGGTGAGCTGATAGTCGTTACTAGCAAGGCGCTGCTCGAGCTTTTCGTCCCACTTGGCATTATCCGGCACCGCTGCGCTGACGCCTTGCCTCTGTCCTGTAGACACGACCTGTCCTGCAGCGGATGGGGCAGCTACAGTGGCACCAGCGGCACCGGCAGTACCTGCGGTAGCAGCGGTGGCAGCCACACTGGCAGGCGCTGTGGTCACAGCTACAGGGGCAACATCAGTAGCAGTATCCGTGGTAGCTATTGAAGAGTGAAAATAGACCTCGGCGCTTTGCGGTGCCAGCGCCGCTTCACGCAGCTTATGGCGCTCGTAGTTGAAGTACTTTAGAGCGACCAGCATGTTATCGAGCACGTGCAAGAAGTCATCTTGCAAATGACTGTGTGCGCCAAAGGTGCGCTGCCACCAGCGCTGCCATGGCGAAAGAGCCTCTTGCGCCTGCCTATAGGCCGCCTCACGGCTTTGCACCGCTTGCTGCAATTGCAAGATGGCAAAGAAATCACCATCAAAGGCGCGCTTAAAAGGAATCACCACCGTCAAGAAGTCATGAAAGGTGATGAGGTAACCGCTGATATTCACCCAGAGAGTGGTGCTCACCCGCCGCCGTGCTAAGGCCGCTAAGTCATGCTCTAAGGAATCGAGATCGGACATCTGCGCAAAGCGCTGCATGGCGCGCAAATAATAGTGAAAGAAGCACCACAGCGAAAATAGACGCCACGCAATGACCGAGCACACCACCGCGCCTAAAGCTAACTGCGTCGATACATGCGCAGACAGCGGCCCAATGATAATGGCAAAGGTCAGCGCTAAGAGGTAAATGGCGGTAAGAAGAGACTTGAGGCGATAACTGCTGGTAAGTACGGTAATGAGGACAAAGGGCACTAAGCCTACAACGTAGGTGACAAGCACACGCAGGCCGTATTGCTGCCACAGCTCGTACCACGCGCCGCTGCTGTACATGCCCCACAGCGGTAGCGCTACCCCCATGAGGGCAAGCAGTGCTAAAAGCACCAAAAAGCCATTGCGCATTGCTCCTCCTTTGAGTTAGCTGCGGTGATGCCACTGTTTGCGTAAAAGGGACTGCTGGAAGCAGCTACCTACAGCGCAAGTGTATCTACTGATAGTCTACCTACCTACCTACCTACCTACCTCTAATGCAGAGCCACCTCTGGCGCCTCCTCTCTGGTTGAGCCCAGTAAGCTCGGCTCTAGATGCGCATTTGATGAGGCATAGCAGGCGGACTGCGGTTAAGCAAAAAAGCAGTGATAGCTGCTGTGCGGAGCGGTGCGCTGCAGCGGTGTCAGCGTGGTAGACAAAAGCTCGTACTCAATACCCAAAAGCTGTGTCAGTCTATTATGCCTCAATAGAGACTAACAGCGCTGTACTCTGATAAAAATGGCCTTTTTTCGAGATATCCACTCATAAGGACATACCGCCGCCGTCTCATGGCCCATGGCTTGGCAAAGCATGTCACGGCCCGTCACGCCACAGCACGCCTCTCCCTCCGTTGCACGCGCTACGGGAGAATGTAGGTAACCTAACAGTGCCTAACGGCGCCTTATCTCGAGAGTAGCGCCTGAGCAAACTTCTACTCTCAGGGTAAACCACCTGCTTGTAGGCAGTTACTTCCTTTGATATTTGCTTTTTGGGCTACTCACGGAGAATCATATGAGGGCTCTACTTAGGTAGCGTCAGCGTTGCAGCAGCAGCAGCCTGTGGTAGCAAGCGCTGCACAGTAAAGACTGCGATGTAGAAGCGAAGAACGATCCCGTCACCTCTACCTCTCCAATCACCAGCGTTACGCCCGCCCCTGCCACCGTCAACTTTAGGCTCTCCACAGAATCTGTGGGTATAGGCTCAAGCCCCAGTCTTAGGTGGTTGGGCTAAGGCCAGTGCTAATCAGCAATTAGCTGTCCCAGTACCTCCTAAGTGACCCACAAATTCTGAGTAGAGCCCAACTTTAGGGTGACAACAATGAGCGCCACCGCTTTGCTCTCATATGAGCATGAGTTGTGCGCAATAATAGGGCAAAACTCTCTTTTTTGCGCTTTTATGAGGCAAAACCGCCCTGTGTGCGCGCACTTTTCTCAACTACGTTTGACGCACTGCTTTCTTTGGTTTTCAATGTGAGCAACTCCTCAAGTGCAACAGCGCACGCTCGCATGCTCGCATGCACTTAGCTCACAGTAGCTCCTGCTTGGCTGCCACTTTTCTCTTTTCTTTAGGCATCACTTTTGAGGCAGCAGCAAGCAACCTACAAGGAGACAAACAATGTCGCAGTCTACTTCTTCACTCGCCGCCCCAAAAGCGGCTGCCTTGGCACCGCGTACTATTGCTCACGCCTGCGCCACCTTTGGCCGCAGCGCTGTCTTCATGTCTATGATGCCTACCTCCATGTGCACGCCAGCAATGGCATAGCATCTTTCTTTTGAACACAGCTAAAGCTGTGCTTCCCTGCCAACGCGCTCACTGCTCTCACAGTTAAACACTACTTGCAGCACAAGACTCTTAAATGTCGCTCTAGCGTTTGCTTTGAGTTCTGAGCACCATCTCCAGCATTATCCCTGTTATCCGGCGCTGTCTTTTAGGCGCAGCAGCCCACATCTCTTAAGCTAAGCGCTGATCTGAGCTGAACTTGGTGAAGAGAGCAAGCAGCATTGCTGTCAGCTGTTTTTAGGCGACGACAGCGGCCTCAAACCTTGGGCTTTGCTTGCAGCAACTTTCTAGAGGTGCAGTGATTTTTGCTCGGAGACACCACCCCCAACCTGTTTCCACCTTGCTCTGGTCTTACAGTCCAAGAGCAGTTCGCACCAGCCCGAAAAAGCAGCTTGCCAGCTGAGAGCATAGCCTCGCAAGCTAAGGCTAAAGCTATCGCTAAGGCAGTGGGCTTAGGATGCTCCGTACTGTTAAGAGGGCTTAACCGCTGCGGTACGGCGTGGATACAGGCAAATGATTTTTCACCCCAGCAACAGCCTCAAAGCAGCTGTTGCTACCAACGACCACGACCACTGAGCTTATGAAAAAGTTTTCTCTGACCACGACCTTATGTGCCGCCGCTGCCGCTCTCTTCTTAACCGCCTGCGGTGGTGAGGATACCTCGGCCTCTGCTACCACGGCCAGCACCGATAGCGCCGCTACCGCACCAAAGACCTTGAAAGTGGGTGTCTGCCCTGGCCCTTACGGCCCAATGCTGGAGCGTATCTTTAAGCCGATCTTACAAGAGCAAGGCTACGAGCTGACCGTCATCGAGTTTACCGACTACGTGCAACCAAACTTAGCATTAGATGGCGGTGACCTCGATGCCAACCTCATGCAGCACAAGGCCTACTTAGACACCTTTGTGCAAACCCAAGGTGTGAAGTTAGAGAGCGCCACCTCAGTGCCAACCTTAGGCATGGGTGTCTTTGCCCAAAAGGTCAAGTCCTTTAATGAGATTGACAAGGCCTCCGGTGGTACCGCAGCCATCCCTAATGATGCCGTGAACTTAGCCCGTGCTTTACGCTTAGCCCGCGACTTAAACTTAATCACCTTAAAGGCTGATCTCGACGAGAACAAGGCCAGTACCGCTGACATCGACCAAAACTTCTACAACCTCGAGTTTGTCCCAATGGAAGCAGCGCAAATCAGCCGTTCGCTCGATAGCGTCACCATTGGCTTTATCCCAGGCAACTACGCTTACGCTGCCCACTTAGACTACGGCACCGCCTTAGGTATCGAGCAAGTGGCTGAGGATATTAAGAACGTCGTAGCTGTGCGCCAAAACGATCCTGCTACCAAGGAGCTCTTATTTAAGGTGGTGCAATCCCCTGAGTTTAAGGAGCGCATCAACAACGACAATGAGTTCAAGCTCTTTACGAAGCCAGAGTGGTGGGACAAGGTTGGTGCTGCTAGCGCTGACACTGCGGCCCCTGCTCCAGCGCCAGCTGCCGCCCCTGCCGCTGATGCTGATGCTGCTGAGACTCCAGCGGCCTAAGAGCTACTCTCAGTAAGCCCTACTCTTGAGGTCAGGGCTCACTACCACGACCATAACAACCACTCCCAGAACGTAGGTAACCTAAAAGCGCCTGACGGCGCCTTATCTTGAGAGTAGTGCCAGAGCAAACTCCTACTCTCAGGGTAAAACACCTGATTGTAGGCAATTACCTACTTTGAGATTTGCTTTTTGGGATGCTCACCCAGAGCCAACAAAACCACCACTCCCTCAGCTTTACGTTTTTTCTCCCTGCGCTCTGTACACACAGGGTGACATGCCACAGCAGCGCTGTTGAAGCGCTACTTACAGCGCTACAAACGCAGCGCTCATCTGGCAGGATCTGGCGCGGGGATCACTACTTGTAAAAAACTCAAATGATCGTCTTTGATCACGTCACTGTGCGCTTTGGCACCAAGGACAAAACCTTTACCGCTGTTGACGATGTCTCGCTTACTGTCGACAAGGGTGACTTCTTCGGTGTTTTAGGCCAATCCGGCGCCGGTAAGTCTACCTTAGTACGTACCGTCAACCTCCTGCAAAAACCAACCTCAGGCCAAGTCATCGTCGATGGCACCAGCGTCTCTCCTGCGATGAACGAGAAGGAGCTTAGTGCCTTACGCCTGCGCATCGGCATGATCTTCCAGCACTTCAACCTCATCAAAAACGCCACCGTTTTTGACAACATCGCCTTTAACCTCAAAGCCAAAGGCGTGGACAAAACCGTCATTGCGCAAAAGGTACCGCAGCTTTTAGAGAGCGTGGGCTTAAGTGGCAAAGAAAAGGTCTTCCCACCATCCCTATCAGGTGGTCAAAAGCAGCGTGTGGCTATTGCCCGCGCCTTAGCAAACGATCCCGAGATCCTGCTGTGCGATGAGGCCACCTCCGCCTTAGACCCAGACACCACCTCGGAGATTGTGGCGCTGCTGAAGCGCTTAAAGGCCGAGCGCAACCTCACGGTGCTCTTTATCACCCACCAAATGGAAGTGGCAAAGAAGCTCTTTAACAAAGTAGCGCTCATGTCTCAAGGAAAGGTGGTAGAAACCGGTAACACCTACGACATCTTTGCCCGCCCGCAGAGCGACTTTGGTAAGTCCCTGATGCGCCAGCATGATGCGGACTTACTGCCACCTGAGCTGCTTGAGTCTGAGGATAGCCTCTACGAGATCACATACAAAGAGGAACACGCTTACGAGAGCGTGATTGCCGAGGCCATTAAGCGCTTTGATGCAGATATCAGCATCTTAGGCGGCCGTGTGGAGTACATCGGTAACCAGCCTTTAGGCTGCCTCATTATCGCCATTCGTAAGGCAGCCCAACCAAAGGAGGCGGTGCTGTCCTACCTGCAAAGCCGTACCTTAGTACGCGTGATCAAAGAAAACGGGACGCTGCTGCCACAAATGCGTCTGTGGCAAGAACCAGCACAAGCCTAAGCTCGCGCTTCATGTAGTCCCTACTCCCTACTGTCCCATGTGTGGCACTGCCTCTAGGCGGTACTGACCATGTGTGGCAGTAGTGCGCTTTTGTTTTGCTGATTTTGAGGATTACCCCATGTGGGCAAGTACTCTCACTATTATCGAGCGTGAGTTTGGCAAGGCCTCTTACGAGACGGCCATTATGCTCGGCATCTCGCTGCTCTTAGGGCTGATCTTTGGCTTAATCTTTGGTCTGCTGCTCTACTTAAGCTCGCACGAGAGCTTCTTAAACTCGCGTAAGCTCAATGTAGTCTTAGGCTACATCGTCAACATCGTGCGCTCCATTCCTTTCATCATCTTGGTGGTCTTTACCCTGCCTCTGACCTTTGCCATTACCGGCACCAAGATCGGCCCTGTGGCCGCAGCGGTACCACTGTCCATTTGCGCCATTGCCTTTTATGCGCGCTTAGTGGAAGGCTCCTTAAAAGAGGTGGATGCTGGTGTGATTGAGGCGGCAATTGCCTCTGGTGCCAGCAAGGGCCTCATTGTGCGCGAGGTCTTATTAAAAGAGGCGGCACCAGGCTTAATTCGTGGCTTTACGGTGACCTTTATTAGTCTCATTGGTTTCTCGGCCATGTCGGGCATGGTCGGTGGTGGCGGTATTGGCAATATCGCCATTCAGTATGGCTACTACCGCTACGAGACCGGCGTGATGATCTTTACCATTGTGGTGCTGGTACTTTTTGTCCAGCTGGTGCAATGGTTAGGTGACCTCTGGGCTCACAAGCTGAGCCACTAAACACCGCGTTTTGCGCTGAACCAAAGACCACGTGCGGCAAGTGCGCAAGGTTACAACTATTAACTACCAACAAACTGGCTCACCTCAAGGTTTGCTGGAAAGGCTACCACCACCATCATATTAATGATGGTGGTCACCACAAGCCATCACAGGCGCTCCTGCTCTATGACAGTGGCACTGTTGCTCTGTAGTAGTGCCCCAACACTGAAGATAGAGCGAAAAAACTGGTAGTTATTACCTGATAAGTTCCTCAGCGCTGCGGCTACCCGCAGCGCTCTACACCGAGCAAGGCCGCAGCCCACGCTCGGTGCTCGCTCTTACTCTTATTTTCTGTCAACCGCCAAAAACCACAAGAACGACGAGCACTACCAGCACCTGACACTGCTTCATTGCGGAGCCAGCCCGCAGCTCCCTTTTCTCTGGTGCTTCCACGTTAATCCATGGCGGCTCTGCTTTTGTGTGAGATTACAGCATGTCTACTGTCAGCAACACCATTGAAGCGCAATTACGCACGCTTCTGCCTGCCGACCAAGTGCTCATAGGCAACGATATCCTCTCGGCCTACAAGAGCGACTTTATCGGCACCGATGTCGGCTTTGCCGAAGCCTACTTCAAAGTGTACAACACCGAGCAAGTGCAAAAGGTGGTGCGCTTTGCCTACGACCACGACCTGCCAATCACCATTCGCGCGGCGGGCACCAATCTGGTCGGCTCTACCATTCCGCATGGTGGCATCATTATCGACATGAGCGCCATGAATAAGATCCTCGAGCTTGATGAGGAGAATCGTACCATTTTGGTCGAACCAGGCGTGCTGCTGTGTGACCTGCAACAATACGTTGAAGAGCGCGGCCTCTTCTATCCACCTGATCCAGCCGAGAAGCGTGCCACTATTGGCGGTAACATCGCCACTAATGCCGGTGGCATGCGCGCAGTTAAATACGGCGTCACCCGTGACTTTGTCTTAGGCCTTGAGGTGGTCACTGCTGAGGGTAAGGTCGTAGACTTAGGCTCCAAGTGCCTCAAAGACGCCACGGGCTTAAACCTCAAGCAGCTTTTTATTGGCTCTGAGGGTACCTTAGGTGTGATCACTAAGTGCCTACTGCGCCTTATCAACAAGCCAGAGGCGACTGCTCATGCCTTAGTGGGCTTTAGCTCCTTACGCGAGGCTATTACCGCCGTTAATGACCTGCATGCGGCGAACTTAGCCCCTACTGCTATTGAGTTTGTGGAGAAAAAGGTCATTGCCTTTGGTGAGGCCTTTTTACAGCAAGAGTTTCCTCTGCCACAGTGCGCGGCCTACCTCGTTATCACTTTTGATGGCGCCGCAGTTGAGATGCCAGAGAAGATCGCCCGCTGTCAGCAGGTGCTCGCAGCTAAGCATCAGATTGAGTTCTTAGACCTCAAGGACGAGACTGTCGCTCAGCGCGTGTGGACTGTACGTGCGGCCTTAGCTAAGGCGGTGCAAGCTTCCGGCATTTGGGAGCCAGTGGACACGGTGGTGCCATTAAGCGACATCGCTACCTTTGTCGACTACATCTCTGAGCTGAGTGAAGAGACCGGCATTAGAATTCTGGCCTTTGGCCAT
This sequence comes from uncultured Succinivibrionaceae bacterium, assembly GCA_949286015.1. GTDB lineage: Bacteria > Pseudomonadota > Gammaproteobacteria > Enterobacterales > Succinivibrionaceae > Anaerobiospirillum. The sequence goes on from CASEBB010000036.1 coordinate 11,476, forward strand.
GCTGGTGATGGCAATGTGCACCTGTGCATCCTCAAAGATGCGCTGCCAGTGGAGCAGTGGCCAGCCAAGCTGGACGTGGTGCTGACCAAGCTCTATCGCCGTGTCTATCAGCTGCATGGCAAGGTCGCAGCGGAGCATGGCATTGGTCGCCACAAGCGCAAGTACTTCCTGCAAGAGGTCGATGCTAATGAGCTGGACTTAATGCGCCGCATTAAGTACGCGCTCGACCACAAGGGCATCTTTAACAGCCACAGCGGCTACACCGCTTAATCTCAGCTAAGCGTAGCTCAGCTCAGAAACGACTGACTTAAGAGATGACGGCATTTAAGGTAAGCAGGCGTGCCCAATCTTAAGATTGGCTCAGGTTCGCCTGCACCTTTCATATCGAGGTGAAGACGTTGCCAGCACCCCTCTTAACCTTGCCTGCGTCACTTATGAGATCAATCCTTCCTCAGCTGCGCAGCTGCGTAGCGCCCAGCACCAAGCTGCTACGGATTACTACCAAAAGCACTACCTCTGGGGGTTCAGGCTCAGCTCTGACCTGCACGCCTGAGATAAAAGCTGACTACAGCAGCGCGCCTTTGGCCTTTGGCTGCATCACTGCGGTGCAACGGGTAAGCGCGCCTGCTAATCGGCTATGATGCGCTCTACTCAGCTTCGGTGCTGTGTGCGCTGACCTCTTTTTGTCTGTTTTTCCTCACGAGATCTTCTTCCCATGCACGCTGCATTACGCACGGCTACTTTTACCGACTCAGTTATCCGCCGTATGACCCGCGTGTGCTTACAGCACGACGCTATCAACCTCTCCCAAGGCTTTCCTGATTTCGACCCACCACAGGAGTTAACGGCGCGCTTAGCGCAAGTAGCCCTCACCGGCCCACACCAGTACGCCATTACGTGGGGTGCCCAAAATCTGCGTGAAGCCATTGCCGCCAAGATCGAGCACTTCTCAGGGCAAGCTGTTGATCCTAACAGCGAGTTAGTGGTGACCTGTGGCTCAACTGAAGCCATGATGGCCTCGGTCTTAGCCACCGTCAATGCTGGGGAAAAGGTCGCGATCTTCTCGCCTTTCTACGAGAACTACGGTGCCGACACCATCTTGTGTGATGCCCAGCCTATCTACGTGCCACTGCGTCCACCTGCTTTTGACTTTGACCCAGCCGCTTTAGAGCAGGCTTTTGCGCAAGGTGCTAAGGCCTTAATCCTGTGCAATCCATCCAACCCTTGCGGTAAGGTCTTCAGCCGTGAGGAGATGGAGACCATTGCCGCCATCGTGAAGAAGTATGACGCCTTTGTCATCACCGATGAGGTTTACGAGCACATCCTCTATAAGCCTCATGAGCACGTGTACATGGCGACGCTGCCAGGGATGAAGGAGCGCACCTTAGTGTGTAACTCCTTCTCAAAGACCTACTCGATTACAGGCTGGCGCTTAGGCTATGTGCAGGGCCCAGCAAACATCATCGATGCTGTGCGTAAGGTGCACGACTTCCTCACCGTGGGTGCTGCGGCTCCACTGCAAGAGGCGCTGATTGCCGGTTTACAGCTGCCTGACAGCTACTATGAGGAGCTGCAAGAGACATACACCCACAAGCGCGAGCTCTTCTGCTCGGGCTTAGATAGCTTAGGTTTAAGCTACTACAAGCCACAGGGCGCTTACTACGTGCTGGTCGATATTGGCAAGTTTGGCTATGAGTCAGACCTCAAGTTCTGTGAGGACTTAGCCTCTAAGGTGGGTGTGGGTGCAGTGCCTGGCTCGAGCTTCTTCCGTGAGAATGTAAACAACTACATTCGCTTCCACTTTGCCAAAAAGGAAGATACGCTCAAGGCGGCCTTAGAGCGCTTAAAGAACATCAATCTGCTGCAGAAGTAGCAGAGCAACCGGATACGACATCACTGTCGTTTTGTAAGCGCTGCTAGTACACAGCGCTATCGACGCTAAATGGCCAACCGCACGGCAAGGCAGTTGGCCATTTTTTGTTTCTGCAAGCAGCATCAGCAGCCAGCTGGCTGTGAGCACGCTCAGCTTAAAGGCTATCACTTTACCATTGCGTGGTAGTCGTAAATAAAGCCACTCTGCGGTAAAAGCCGTATCTTAGCGGTGGGGGAAGCAGCCGCAACTACGCGACGGTAGGCCATATCTGCCTCTGTGCCGTCTGATCCCGCTCTAAAGCTCAGCAGAGCTCACACCCCCCAAAGAGCCGCCGTCCATGCCGCCGGAGCTGCGCACTGCCCTCTCAATCCGCATCCGCTTGGGATAGCCTCGGCTCTCATGTGCTGCACTACAAGCGGTGATCTTACCGCCTGCCTACCCATAGGTATCTGCAAAAGCGCCTCGCGGCGTCTTATCTCGAGATTAGCGCCGCCGCAAATACCGACTCTCAGGGTAAACCCCTGATTGTAGGCCGCTACCTCCTTTGGGTTTTGCTTTGGGGATAGGCTTCCTGCAAACCAACCTGCCTACCTACCTACCTACCTACCTACCTACCTACTTACTCGCTTCAGCTCTTCTTTGTCTTCTTCTTCTTCTTCTTCTTCCTTCCCCGCCCGCCCCATACGACCAGCACCGTCTGCAAGTGCAGAAAGCGCTTATATATCCCTCTGCACCCCACTGCTCTACGTTCCCCTACCAGCCCTTTACCCGATTTTCCCTAATTTGCCATGCAGCAATCATACCTTTGCTAATTTTCGCCATGTTTATGGTGATCATCATGTATACCTCTTTTACCGCTAAAACCTGATTTATATAGCGTTTTAGCTGGAATGCTAGTACCAACATTTCTAGTATACATCTAAAATGTTGTGGCGAAAAAGCAAAAAATCAAATTCTTCCCCATTTTCGCCATGATGCTTTTCCCTTATATACGCAGTTTCTTGACTATAGATACGGCCTAGGCAGGCGTATTTACATCTAAGAACTATGGCTTTGGTAGTCTAAACTAGATACAACAGGTCACGTCACTTTTACGGGGGTTTTCGCGCCAAGGTGGGGATTAGTCTATAGCTAACGACGCGCACGCAGGTCTCTGCTGCGCTGTTTCTGGGCTTTGCCCTTTAGTTTGAAGCTACGCACTCGCGCTCAAGGCGCGCGCAAGTAGCACCACCCACAAAGGAGTCTTGTATGAACCCTGTAGATCACACCACCGCCTCTTCCGGTGTCACCACCACTACCCTTGGTAGCACCACCACTGTCGCAGGCAAGAGCGACGCGGTCTTAGCTGGTACCACCACCAACACTGGCAGCAACACCGCGCCAGAGTCCAAGCGCAACGCCACCTTTGAGCTTGTCATTGGGTTTTTCCTCACCTGCACCCTGTTCCTCACCACCTACGCTAACCTCGGCAGCCGCAAGAATGAGGATCTCATCTTCAGAACCCTGCTGCTGTGCAACGGCCTCAACAGCGAAGCCTTACGTAAGGCCCTGCACCTGAGCCCAAAGGCTTTCCACAAGCCAATCCAAGCGCTGAGCTTCTTAGGCTGCGTTTGCTCCTATGAGGATCACCTCTACCTCATTCCCGCCGATCCTAACTTTAACCCTGACGCGGTCACGCCTTTTGACATGGAAAGCCTGCGCGCCCAACAGCGCCAAGGGTTAACCCCAACGATCACCGTGCAGCAGCTGATCGACGTAGATGGAGACAAGCCAATCAACCCGCTGCTCTCTCAGGTTTACGCCAGCTTACAGAGCGTTAAGTGCTGCAAGGAGGACGACCTCGTCAAGATCGTTGGCAACAAAGGCGCCCTGCGCCAGCTTAAGATCTTAGAGAGCTGGGGCTTAGTACTGCTGCGTGACAACCTTGTGTACCTGATCCCACGTGATCCGCTGTTTTCGCCAGAGCTGGAGTTTCGCCGCCAGTGCTTAAGCTACGACCCTAACTACGCCGCTGGCTTTGTCTGCGCCCCATTTAATGAGGCAGAGAGCTCTGCTTACTACCACGAGGTGCACGCGGCAGCAGAGGCCAAGAAGGCCGCCCGCCGCGCCGCCCGTGAAGCCAAGCGTGCATCTGCCGCAGTCGCTGCCGCAAATACTGCCACCGCAGGCGGTGCAGCTGCTACCCCTGACAGCGCCCCTGAGCAGGATATGCCGCTCTTTGCGGGCATGGCGCCAGAGGGCGCAAACGAGCCCGTCCCAGAGGCTGCGGTGAGCACGGCCGTCACTGCTAATCCGCCTGTCACCTCGGAGGTGGTGACGGCGTCAAGTGGCGCTGCGGACAAGCCAGCTGCCCACAACAACGCGGCGCTGGTCTCTCTGTTCTGCTTACTGGCGACTATCTACCCACCACTGGCTGCGCACCAAGAGCTCTTCTTTTCCAGCATCAATGGCCTCGGCGCATTACAAGGCGTGCTCACCCCGACAGGCGACCTGCCACAGCCTTACTCCTTTAGCAAGCTGACGCCTGAGCACCTGCGCTTAGCAGAGGACAACGGACTGACGCCAACCAAGTTGCTGCCGCTCATTGCTTACCACAAGCAATTCCAGCCAACCTACGAGCACGTGGCTCTGTCCTTATGCGACCACTCGCCAAAGGAGGCCAAGCGTCTGGCCTGCTCCATGGTAAAGGCCAACATCTTTAAGGCTATTACCCAAAAGCCAGTTGGCAAAACCCTGCTGCGTGACGTCTTAAGCCCAGACGAATACGAGGCTTACTGCGAGACGCGCAAGTAGCTAAGAGCTCTCACAGTGGCTCTGGGCACCACACTCCCACGCCCGTGGCCACTGGCGCCAATGACGCCACCGCATTCACTCCTATAGTCCTACACCGCTGCCGCTGCAAGCAGCAGCTAAGTTCAGCTGCTTCCGCCTCTTCTCCTTTCCCCTTTCTCTTTCTCCTTTTCTCTTTTCCCTGTTCCTCTCCTCCTTTCCTTTACCTAAAGCTCTCAAGATCAATACCACCTAACCTCAGGAGCAAGTTGCCTCTCCCTGCCCCTATCCCTGACACAGCACGTGCGCTCAGGACTGCTTTGCCTACGACCAGCTCTGGTGGCGCCTTATTTCCCTCTTCTTCTTCTTTGTAGTTCCCCACCTGTGCGACCGTAGCTGACGCCAGCCCCAAAACAACACAGCCCAGTTGCCGTCCACTACCTGTGCGTAGCAGCGTGCAACTGGGCTGTGATGTTATTCCTGCCACAGGGCACTGGGCAGTTGAGCTCTGGCAGCAGAGTCTATTTAGTGTGGGTCTGGTTCTACTTACTCTTTACCTCAACCCAGAACTTCTGCTCCAGCTCCTTAAAGAGCTTCTCGCACTCATTGCCTGGCTTGTAGGTTAAAAGCGACACCACTACGATGCTTAAAGTCGAGAGCAGGAAGCCTGGCACAATCGAGTACAGTCCCCAGAAAGCACCAATCTCCCAAACGATAACCGTAGCAGCACCTACCGACATGCCCACTAAAGCACCAGGTAAGGTCATACGCGACCAGAACACCGATAACAGCACGCATGGGCCAAAGGAAGCACCAAAGCCAGCCCACGCATACGCCACCAGCTTTAAGATGCCGCTATTTGGATCCAGCGCAATGATGTAAGCAATGATCGCCACTAACAGCAGCATGGCACGACCACACCACACTAACTCACGCTGCGAAGCCGTTGGGCGAATCCAGCGACGATAGAAGTCAGCAGTTAAGGTGGTGCTGGCCACTAAGAGCTGGCAAGAGAGGGTCGACATAATCGCCGCTAAAATTGCCGACAGTAAGATACCGGCAATCCATGGGTTAAAGAGCACCTGCGTAACGATAATGAAGATCTGCTCAGGGTTGCTGACCGTCACCTCAGGGTGCTTCATGGCGAAAGCCACACCGTAGTAACCGATCGAGACAGCGCCTAATAAGCACAGAGCCATCCACGTAATAGAGATACGACGGGCATCACCCATACCGCGCACCGAGCCCGAAGCCATGAAACGCACTAAGATGTGCGGCTGGCCCACATAGCCTAAGCCCCAGCCCACTAAGGAGAGGAAGCCGATGACGGTCATGCCGGTTAAGAAGTCCGACATGTGAGGCTTGCTCTGGGCAATCAGCTCATTGGCGACATCCCAGCCACCACAGTCCATAATCACGACAATAGGCGTCAGGATCAGCGCAAAGATCATTAAGCTCGCCTGCACCGTATCCGTCCAACTAACCGCTAAGAAGCCACCAATAAAGACGTAGAAGATAGTGGACACGGCACCAATTAAGAGCGCATTGGTGTAATCAAGACCAAAGGTTTGCTCAAACAGACGGGCACCTGAGACCATGCCCGAGGCGCAATAGACCACAAAGAAGATCAGAATGATAATGGCCGAAATGATCGAGCAAATGCGCAGGCGGTCGCAGAAGCGTGCGGAGAAGTAATCAGGTAAGGTCAGCGCATCTGAGGCATTGGCCGTAAACGAGCGCAAACGGGCGGCCACAAACTTCCAATTGCACCACGAGCCTACCGTGAGGCCAATGGCAATCCACGCGCCGGATAAACCGGAGACAAACAAGGCACCAGGCAAGCCCATTAAGAGCCAGCCAGACATGTCCGAAGCACCAGCAGATAAAGCCGTAACAAAGCGGCCTAAGCTGCGGCCTCCTAACACGTAATCATTGAGCGAAGTCGTCATACGGGCGGCGACGATGCCAATGATCAGCATGCAGAGGATGTAAACAATAAAGGTTGTGGTTGTACTGATCATGCACGAGCGTGCTAATGCCCACCACTCTGGCGTCTCTTAAGTGTAGAGACTCAAGCAAAAAGCAGCCAGCGAAAATACTGCCGCTACCACAGTGGACTTAGCGTGTCCTCTCATTGACGCCAAGCAGTAATGGTTCTGCGCCAGCGCACAACCGCTACTACTTTGCGGAAAAACACCTGCCTCAGTCACAACGCTTGCGCACTTGCTGCTTTGCTTACCCACTAACACTGCTGACGGAGGCGCGCTCTGTGCGCGACATCCTTTCTGTATGCATCCCACTTTTAGGGCAAAATGCACCATTAGCTATAAGAGCTAAAAGCAGGGGCCAAGCGTGTACTTTGGCTTAAAAACGCGCTTATCATAGCAAACTTTGCTACAACGCGCTGCTTTTGCGCGTTTACCCCTGTCCAAAAGCAGGCAACAGTGCACCACAAAAGCACATTTATGGCGCAGCAGGGCGCGGCGGGGTGCGTGGTGGGGATACAAAAGAGCCTGCATGCGAATGTACCAAAGAGAGCAAGGGCGTCCAGCGCTTGTCCTGCAAAGACAGGCGCAGAACGCTAAGTGGCTGGTCGGTGGTGGCGTGGTAGTGGTTGAGTATGAGGGCTGGTGATGGCGCTGGCGATTTGGGCAGCAAAGAATCTGAGGAAAAGGACAGGCTGTAGTAGATAACCTAAAAGCGCCTGACGGCGCCTTATCTCGAGAGCAACGCCTTAGCAAACACCTACTCTCAGGGTAAAACACCTGATTGTAGGCAGTTACCTCCTTTGAGATTTGCTTTTTGGGATACTCACGGCTGTAAGTGGCGAGCACAGCAGCAACCACCAATGCCCATGGCTGTCGCTAAACGGCGCGTGACCGCGCCGTATCTCTAAGGTAAGACCAGCCTCCGGCTCCCCCTGCTCAAGTGCAGAATAGAGCCGCTGGAATTGCAGGCTGGCGTTGCAGGAAGACAGGCTGAAGCTTACGCCTTGTCTGCAAACTGCGCCACCTCCTGCCACAGCGTAAAGAACTGAGGAAAGGTCTTACGGCAGCAGTCGGGATCATTAATGGTGATCTTACGATCAAGCGCCGTTAGCGCCATGCACATCGCCATACGGTGGTCATTGTAGGTATCAAAGACCGGTACCTCACCAAGTGCCTTACGCTCTGCGCACTCGGCAGTATTGCCATCGACCGTAATAAAGTCATCACCCGTGGTCACAGCACAGCCGAGCTTACGCATCTCCGTAGCCATGGCTGCAATGCGATCCGTTTCCTTTACCCGCCAGCTGGCAATGTTGGTAATGGTCATCGGGCTGTCAGTAAAGAGCGCCATTGGCACTAAGGTCATGGCCGCATCCGGCATGTCATTCATATCAATGGTTAAGCCATGCAGCTGTGGGGCAGCCTTTACTCTGAGGTAGTTCGGGCCAATCTCCGTGTAGGCGCCCATGCGCCCTAAGATCTCAATAAACTTGGTATCGCCCTGAATGGAGTTTTGTCCCACGCCATATACCGTGATCTCACCGGCGATCGCCGCTCCGGCTAAGAAGTAAGTAGCGCCACTGGCATCCCCCTCGACGAGGTATTGCAGTGGAGCCTTAATGGTCTGTGGCTGTAAGGTAAAAGAAGCAAAGTCGTGGTTGACTACCTCTACCCCAAAGCGCTGCAATAACTCACAGGTAAGCTTGACGTAAGGCTTAGAGATAAGCTCGCCTTTAACCTTAATGGTAAGAGGGTATGGTAAGAGCGCTCCCACCATTAAGAGGGCGGAGATAAATTGCGATGAGGTGTTGCCTAAGACTTCAATAGTACGAGCAGCAGAGGTAGCTGTAGCTGCGCTATTGGTACTGCCTAAGCCCGTAATGAGCAGTGGTGGGTAGCCCTCTTGGCCTAAGTACTCAATCTCGGCCCCTAAAGCGCGTAAGGCGTCGACTAAGACGCCAATAGGACGCTCATACATGCGCGGCTCACCGGTAAGCTTAAAGCAGCCAGTGGACAACGCCAACGCTGCACACAGTGGTCGCATCGCTGTACCGGCATTACCTAAAAAGAGCTCTAATGGCTGCTCGCGCGTGGCAGCTGGCAACTGAAAAGTCCCGCCTAAGCCCGTCACCGTAACGATGGTGTCATCTTGCAGATCGACTTTTACCTTAACCCCCAGCTTTTCTAAGGCCGCTAGCATCACCTTGCTGTCATCTGAGCGCAGGATATTGTGCAGCGTGGTGGTTCCTGCACTTAAGGCGCTTAGCAGCAGGGCGCGATTGGTGAGGCTCTTGGAGCCTACCAGCTGGACTTGACCATGCAGCGCGTTAATTTTGCCTAAGGTTAAAGCAGCAGACATCTTTGCAGTAAGCTCCGTTACAAGTCGTACCAGCAAAGCAGGCCAGAGAAGATTAGCCCTTGTAGCTCAAGGCACGACAGAAAAAGAAGAGTGAGCGGCTATTGCGATGACATTTTTCCCATGTGTGAGCAAAGCTAACTGGCCATTAACTTACCTTAGAGGTGCGTCGCGGTAGCGACGCTTGGTGCTCCATATCAGGTTTATGCATCAATGGTCTTACCCCCACCTCAAAGACCGATTTTAAGCCCATAACATAGGGGGAAAATACTCTGCTGGAACAAGAGGGGTAAACGCTCTCGCTATTGCCAGTAACGCAACTTACAAGGAAAAAGCTCTGCTGGCAAGAGTCCTTGCACTTATTGCTGCAGACAGGGCAAAGCTCGCCCTGCTATGCGCGGATTAAGGCGCGACGTGCGGGTCAGCAGTGGCGTCAGAGGCGGCTGCGGGAGCCGTATCAGCGTCAGTAGTGGCTGCAGCGTCAGCGGTAGCAGCATCTGGGACGGCCGCAGCGGCCGCAGCGTCTGTGGCATCAGTGGCATCGGCAGCTTCAGCAGCGGCAGCGGCGGCTTCTTTAGCAGCGGCTTCTCTCTCCATCTCTGCTAAGAGTTGCTCGTCCGAGCCATCGGCAGGGCTACCCAGCGTAGAGCGCAAATGATGGCGCTTCGCAATGGAGCGGCGCTTTTTACCACGGCCATTCTCCGTACCCTCCTCAGAGTCATCGGCAGAGGAAACTCTTGCTGCTTCTTCCTCTTGCGCTGCCTTGAGCGCGTGGCGAGAGCAGATAGTCCGTGACATTAGGCCGTCCCATACTGATATTGATCAGGGTATTGAGGCCCAAGTAACTAAGCGGGCGGGTAAAGATACCCAGCTGCACTAAGGCATTGTAGTAGCGCTCAGCTTGCGTACCAAAATCAATGGTGACGCTACTGGTACGGGTATTGAGCATCGTCAGGCCGTAATAGCCGCAGAAATCGCGAAAGCGATTACGCTCGACGTCGTAAGCGTGCACTACCCTTTTGACAAAGCTACGGTCATCCAAAGCGGCACAGGCGCAATCTAAGGCCAGCTGCGACACATTGTAAGGGTCACGCAGGACATTGATCAGACCACAAATTTCCTCACCGGAGAGCATGTAGCCAATGCGCAGCGAGGCTAAGCCATAGGCATGTGAAAACGAGCGCAGCACTAAGAGGTTAGGATGGGCGACGATGAGAGGATAAAGGTCACGATAGCCAGGGCCTAAGAAGTCAATGAGCTCCTCATCTAGCACCACGATCACATCAGGTGGCACCAGCTCCATAAAGGCCTCAAGGTCGGTGTAGACATTAAAGGCGCCCAAGGGGTTAGAGGGATTGGAGATCAGCACCATGCGCGTGCGCTCATTGATACTATCGAGCACCGCATCTAAATCCGCTGTCCAGTCATCCATAATGCCGGTGGTAATGATACGCGCACCGCTAAGTTGCGCACTGCGTTCGAGGTTAACTGAGGACAGCTGCGGGATGATGACATTAACGTCAGGGTTTAAAAAGGCACGGCACAAGAGCGAGACCAGCTCTTGGGTATCAGCGCCCACGGTGATGTGGTTGACGCTATAGCCATAAATGCTTTTGAGCTTTTGCTTTAACTCGTAGGCATGGGCGTCAGGGAAGTAGGCCATGCGCTCCTCATAAGAGGCGAGCACGTCACGCACTTTTTTGCTCACACCAAAAGGGCTCTCTGAGGCATTTAAGCGAAACAGATGCTTTACGCCCAGATCCTTTTGGATCACAGAGAGCGGCTTACTCATGTGATAAGGTAAAAAGCGCGCGATGTCACCATTTACCATGGAGCTAAAGTCCATGCTACCCCCTGCGTTTACACGATAAATGACTCATGACGTCACTGTGAGTGACACCACTACCCTGTCCACAAACTCCTGACGCCTTGCACCTGACAAAACAGGGAATGGTGGGCTACCACCATGCGTTTTACAGGGCAAAGTTACTGAGGTTTCGTGCTTGTGGCAGGGGGTATTGTAGCAAAATTATCCGCCTTTTTGAATATCAGCTTAATTTGTTATCTTTGCTTGCACTATGCTAGCTGCTGCCCCTGCATGTGAGGCTGCGCTTTTGCTGGCCACTGCTACCCACAGCCCACGCGTGCGCGTCACTTGTAATACCACTGCTACTGCCACGCTGGTCGCGCATGTCACGTCTCTAATGGGAGATTCGACTTGCTTTTTTAGTTTACTGGGGTCAGTAGAACCCCAGACACAAGCCCTTTTACCACAAGTGAGAGTGGCCTTTTAGCTAAAATTGCCCTACCAAGGTAAAGCCACTCCCGCCCTCATGCCCACCGCGCGCGGCTGCTACTAACTTAGCACCAGAGTGAGCACCTTACAGTAGCACTTGCTGCGCTCTGTGTCTTGCGTGTGTCCCGACCACGTAACAGCGCCTCAGACCAAGAAGAAGTTATCACCCCAAGATCCCACACTTAAGAGGGAGAGCGTTTTCTCCCTTGATCCCCGAGTATTTTCCCCTATGTGCTGAGCTTAAAAGCTGCCTTTGCGATGGGGTGAAGCTACTTGAGGCAGCAACCCGCTATGGAGCAGCAAGCGTCGCTAGCGCGACTTATCTGAGGTAGGCAAATGGCAAGTAGCTGTGCTCCCCTATGGGTAAAACGCCCTTCTTAGACCTCTTTAGAGGTGGTAAGCGTGGCTACTCTGCACGCCACCCTGCTGCCACCGCCACTTCAGCGCGGTTTGCTGCGGGCATAAAAAAACCTCACAGCTGAGGACTGTGAGGTTTTTGGCATGCAGAGAGAGGTGAGGATTTTTCTCTACAATGATTGAGGAGGATTCTGGGCGCCACATGCGCTCATGTGTTTTTTGGAGGTTGCTTGAGCATTAGGAGTAAGATCATGTCACCTCAACTGAGGAACTGAGGTGAACATAGGCTGGGATTGCAGAGATCGCTCTCTAAGTTTTTCCCAGCCCTTACCACATGCTTTATGGCCTGCATTATAGGCAGAACCAGCCTGCAGAATAAGTCGAAAATTCACCAAAAAACTACAGTGCTTTATCCTTTTCTGAGCGTGCACGCCCAAACTAAATTGTTCCCCAAAAAAGAGAGTCCTTGCCACGGGGCAATCTAGATAAATACAGGCATTGCCTCGCACCAGGCTCGCAATGAAACTCAAGTCACATGCATGGCCTTTGGTGATCAAAGGTAGGCACAAGTGTGCCAAATTAACCTGTGACGGCAGTCACCTCTGCTAGCCCGCGCGGCACGGCTTGATGACAGTGGCAACAAGTTCTCACGCCCCCAAAAACGACACAGGCCCTCCTACTGTAGTAAGAGAGCCTGTGCATCTTACAAGGCCGACTTTGCGCTGCCAGTGCTGCCTGTGCAGTGCAGCTCGACGCTACCACAGCCTAATGATCATGGGCCATGGGGCGTAGGCTTAAGATTACGCTTAGCTTAAGCTTTAGCTTAAGCGCGGCGCTCTTGCGAGTCGGGATCAAAGACGTGATCGACGTGCTTTAACTGCGGCTTGCCCTGATTCCAGTATGGCGAGAGCTGACGTAAACGCTCGATAATGCCAGGTAACACCTCTAAAGTGCGATCAATCTCCGCCTCAGTGGTAAAGCGCGACAGCGAGAAGCGAATAGTGCCATGAGCCGCCGAGAATGGAATGTTCATCGCCTGCATCACGTGCGATGGCTCTAAGCTATCGGACGAGCAAGCAGAGCCAGAGGAAGCGGCAATACCGTACTCGTTTAACATTAAGAGGATGGCCTCACCCTCAACAAACTTAAAGCCCACGTTTAAGGTATTTGGCGTGCGGTGGCCCTTATCGCCCATGACGATCACCTCTGGGATGGTCGCCACAATGCCCTGCTCTAACTTATCACGCAGCGCCTTTACGCGGGTGTGCAGCTCATCTAAATGGCTCTTAGCCAGCTCGCAAGCGACACCTAAGCCGACAATGTATGGCACATTCTCCGTACCAGCACGACGGCCGCGCTCTTGGTGACCACCGTGTAAGTAAGGTAAGAAACGCGTGCCACGACGCACGTACAGCACACCAATGCCCTTTGGTGCGTGAATCTTGTGACCCGAGAACGAGAGCATACGCACTTGCGTGCTCTTGACGTCTACAGGGATCTTACCTACAGCCTGCACAGCATCCGAGTGGAAGAGCACGCCCTTATCGGCAGCGATCTGCGCTAAGCTTGGCACATCGTAGACGTTACCCGTCTCGTTATTGGCCCACATAATAGAGGCAATAGCGGTGCGGTCATTTAAGAGAGACGCAAACTCGTTGCTGTCTAAATCACCGTAGTTGTTGGCGTGTAAGTAGCGGATCTTGACGCCACGGGCCTCTAAGAAGGAGCAGGTATCCACAATTGCTGGGTGCTCTAACTTTGAGGTAACAATCTCGTCCTTGTTCTTCTGCGTCCACAGCGCCGTCCATAAGGCGGTGTTGTCAGACTCAGAGGCACAGGAAGTAAAGATGATCTCATCTGGGTACTCAGCACCGATGAGGTCGGCTACTTGCTCACGGGCCTTTTTAATAGCCTTTTCTACAGGCACACCAAAGCCATGCTGGGAAGAAGCATTGCCGTAGTACGTGGTGAAATACGGCATCATGGCCTCGACCACCTTAGGGTCGATCATAGTGGTGGCGTTGTTATCTAAGTAGATGCCGCCCTTGCCTGCACCTAAATCGTTGGGATCAAACTTCTGCTGCTCGCTCATAACTACCCTACTCTGCTTTACCTGCTCTTGATGTGGCGCCAGCGCTGCCCCTGCCGCTGTGCCTACAGGACAAAACGGCAAGGCAGTGCAATGTGGCGTGGCGTGCTACAGCGTGCGCCCTTAGGCCGCGACGCTTAAGCCACTGTCAGCACCAAAGGCCTCAGTAAGCTTGGTCTTAAAGAAGTTGAGGGTCATGTCATGCATCATGCCGCTAGCGATATTGCCCTTAAAGCTCAGCTTGATGTTCTTATCGGCGATGCCCTGTAACTCCATGCTCGAGCCATCGGTAAAGCCCTTATTAAGCTCAGCGACGATCTCTTGCACCTTAGCAAAGTAAGGCGAGTTTTGCGTAGCGCTATCAAAACCAGAGGTAACAGCCGCAGAGCTGCTGGCAGCTGGAGCAGTCGAGGTGGAAATCTTGATGCCGGTCACTGGGGTTGGGGCAAAGCCAGGACGTGGCACACCGCATCTTTCTAAGTCCACCCACACCTCATCGATGATTTCTTCGATGCGCATGTGGCAGGACTGGCAGCCACCACCGGCCTTGGTGTAGTGGGTGACTTCCTCGACGGTGGTGAGGTGGTTTTCCCACACCACTTTCTTAATCTTGTTCACGCCCACACCGAAGCAATGGCAGACGATCTCGCCATCATCATGGCTGTGCTCGTAGCTCTGGCCATGGTAATTGGCGATAGCAGCGTCTAAAGCCTCACGGCCCATCACCGAGCAGTGCATCTTCTCTGGAGGTAAGCCACCTAAGTAATCAGCGATTTGCTGATTGGTGATCTTCTCGGCCTCAGCTAAGGACTTGCCCTTGATCATCTCCGTTAAGGCCGAAGAAGAGGCAATAGCACTACCGCAACCATAGGTTTGGAAAGCGGCATCTTCGATGATGTTGGTGTCAGGGTTAATCTTGAGCATTAAGCGCAAGGCATCACCGCAAATGATCGAGCCCACGTCACCGACGGCATTAGCGTCCTCGATCACGCGCGCATTGCGTGGATGCAGGAAGTGATCTTTAACTTTATCGGAGTAATCCCACATAAAAAGGCCTCAATTAACGGTGATGTCTTAGTCCTCATGCAAGGCGGAGAAAACCAAACCAAACCAACGCACCGACCTCGCCGTGACCGCACACGGGCGCTAAGCCACAGCTAACACGAAGACTGCTGCTAGATTGTACAGGAAAAACAAAGTACGGATGCGTAGGCAAGTGCAAAGTTTTTGCAGCTGTTATTGATGCGCAAAAACAGCGGTTCACAAAGCATGGACAGCACGCACCAGCACCTACTCTGCCCCTCCCCTGCACCTACTTTGGGGCTACCACTTAAGCCGTGCGCTCTGTATGCGCAGAGCCTTGTACTTTGGGTAGAGTGCAGCGGCTTATGTTAGCGCTAAAGCACTCTGAGCCGTCAGGCCAATACATGCGAACTTAAACCACCAATAGCAGCCACGTAATCTTTAATGATGATGATGATGATGATGAAAGTGGCTGCTATCCCGCCTGCAAGCTGCATGTGAGTGCCTTCTTACCACCATGAGGGCTGCTATGAGTTCACTCTAGGTGCACCGTCCTCCATGAGTTTAGCAAGCTGGCGTCAGGCCTCCCAGCCCGTCGAGCACCACAGACACGGGCAAAGTAAGCGACACTTACTGAAAAACACCTTTCTCAGTGCCCCCACCTCTGTGGCCCATAGCATCAGCGCACGCTTAGCTCTATAATGCCCCCGCCACTATCTTCCTCCCCGTAATTACTCCCGTACCGCCACAGCAGCTTTTGGCCGCAGCAGCTTTTGAGGTGCCCATGGCTTCACACACCGCCACTAAGCGCAAAGAAAGTCTGAGCGATAAAGTTAATCGCGACATGACTTTGCAAGAGCAGATTGCCCTGACCTTTTCTCTGAGCTTGCCTTCGATCATGGCGCAGCTCTCCTCTATCTGCATGCAATACATCGATGCGGCCATGGTCGGTAGCTTAGGTGCGGAGGCCTCCGCCTCTATTGGCTTAATGGCAGCGCCTTTGTGGCTGTTCTCGGGTCTGTGCATCAGCTCCTGCTCTGGCTTTTCAGTACAGGTCGCGCACTTATTAGGCGGCCGTCAGCCAGAGGAGGCCCGCAAGGTCTTACGTCAGGGCTATGTGGTGCTCTTTGGCTTTGCCTTAGTAGTGGCACTGATTGGCTGTAGCTTAAGTGACTTCCTGCCGCACTTTTTAGGTGGTGCCCCCGAGATTTTAGACAACGCTAGCGCCTACTTCTTTATCTTTATGAGCGCGCTGCCGTTTCTCATGCTGAGCTACATCTCCTCAGCGATGCTGCGCTGCTCAGGCAACATGCTACTGCCAAGCTTGCTCAACATCCTGATGTGCTTGCTGGATGTGGTCTTTAACTTTATCTTTATCTTCCCTGAGCGTGATGCTGTGTACCCGCTCATTGGTGAGGTGCACGTCTTTGGCTTTGGTTATGGCGTCAAAGGAGCGGCCTTAGGTACTGTGTGTGCGGCAGCGGTAACCGGTCTCTTTATGGTCTATTTCCTTGTGTTCCGCTCCCCATCACTAAAACTTACGCAAGATCGCTTTGCCACATGGGGACAGGCCATTCTGGCCTTTGCACCGACATGGCAGGTGGTACGCCGTGCTTTACGCATTTCGCTGCCGATTTCGGCACAGCAATTTATGATCAGCTCGGCGCAGATTGTCTCGACCATGATCGTGGCTCCGCTGGGCACAGCCTCAATTGCAGCGCACTCCTTTGCTATTACCATTGAAGCGCTGTGCTATATGCCAGGCTTTGGTATTTCTGACGCGGCTACGACCTTAGTGGGTCAATCAATTGGTGCCCGCCGCTTTGATCTCACGTACCGCTTTGCCAAGATCACCTTGATCTTTGGTGCCTTAATCATGGGCATCTTAGGCTTTTTCATGTATGTGGGCTCGCCGTGGATCATGTCGCTGATGTCACCTGATTTAGAGGTACAAGCACTGGCGGTGGCAGCACTGCGCATTGAGGCCTTTGCCGAGCCGCTGTTTGCGGTATCGATTGTAGGCTATGGTATCTGCGTGGGTGCAGGTGATACCTTGATTCCAAGCTTGATGAACTTAGGCTCGATGTGGCTGGTGCGCTTAGGCTTAGCTTATGTGCTGGCTGATATTTACGGGCTGCGTGGTGTGTGGATGGCTATGTGCTTTGAGCTGTGCTTTAGAGGCTTAATCTTCCTTGCGCGCCTCAAGTGGGGTAATTGGCTTAAGACGCTGGATTAGTGCGAACGCCGCTGCACACTGGCTCATCAAGGCGCTGGAGCCTTTTGTCTCCACTTACAGTAAGGCGCCTCCGGCGCCATTAGCTCGAAACGAGCAGCACATGTGCTACGCCCATACAGCGCTACAGCGCTCGTGGCTGCTCTGGCGATCAGAGCGCAGGGCACCAGCAAGCGGCTACCGCCACTTACCTCAAAGGTACTCCACAGCATGCCCGCTGCGCAAACCAGCGCCTGTTGTCAAAGCAGATTTTTGCTCTAAGTCTTATCCCCTATGCTTTAGGCTATTGTGAGCTTAAAATTGGCTATCAGTGTTTCCTGCCTCGTGGAGTAATGATGCGCGCAAACAAAGTCACTAACGAGCAACCGCTCAAGCCAATCCCGCTTAGCGTCTCCAGCTGGAACAATTTGGTAGAACAAAACAAGCTGATTGTCGACAAGACCGCCAAGCTTGGCCAGTTAGTCACTTTCTTTGACTATGTGTTCTTCTCACGCCCACGGCGCATGGGCAAAACAACCCTGTGCTCCATGCTGCAGGAGCTGTTCACTCATGGCGATCAACACTTTGCAGGCACAGCCATTTATGGGAACTGGCCAGAAACACAGACTTACCCTGTGATCAGTATGTCGTTTGATGGCATTGATTGCCAAAATGCCAGCACATTTGAAGCAAACCTATGCAAAATCGTAATTGATGCGTATTATGATGCAGGTTTCAAAGATGCCCTGAAGCTTGTAGGAACAACGTCATTTGCTCGCCTCACTTCGCTGCTCAAAGGCGTAGTTGATGATAACGATCAGGAGCTTGTCTTCTTAATCGATGAATGGGATCACCCACTCTCTAAGCACCTTGATGAGCCGCAACTGTTTGCCTCATTACAGTCTGTAATGGCTAAGTTCTCTGGCTGGTTACGCCTGCAGAACGCTCATGCTAGTGGTAGATTCGGAAATTAATGAGGAACCCCATCCATAGCCGTGCAGGCGCATGAATGGTATCAATTAGGGGCATTGGACAAGCTTGATGAATGTCTGGCGCCCTTGTTTTGAGGGTACTGGTTCCTCGTTAATTTCCGAATCTACCACTAGATTTATCTTGGTCACCGGTATCATGCGCTACCGTGAGACTTCACTGTTTACAGGGCAAGGTATCCAAGATCTCAGCATGGATCCTCGTTATGCCGACTTGCTGGGCTATACCAAAGAGGAAATCGAGCAGAGCTTTAAGCGCTACATTCCACTTGCAGCCGACAAGCTGAGGATTACTACCGATGAGCTGTGGGAGCGACTTGAGCTTTACTACTCTGGCTTTTGCTACGACAACCAAGCCTCAGTAAAGGTGTACAGCCCATTTGCCATTAACCAGTTTTTTGCCCCCGTAGCCAATCCTAATTTTCTGTCAGATTCGCGCTTGCAGCTTACATTTGAACCCTTTTGGATGGAGAGCTCTGGAGCTGCAAAAGTCCTACGTTCGCTTTTCCGTGCGCGTAAGTACGACGCTATTGAGCTGGCAAACAAATACATGCGGCCAGTCATATTAGGACAAGCAGCGATGACCAGCCCGCTCAGAGCAAATGAGGTGACCCTCGATCAGATCATGCTGCAAAGCGGCCTGCTCTCCCTCAAGGGGATTGCTGAGGAGACGCAGCAAGTCTCAACAGTAGCGGCGAGAAGCTACAATTGTGAGCTCACCAACTATGAGGTAGCCTCTGGGTTCAGGACAGTGCTCTTAGCCTATATGACTAACAGCAATAGGGCAAACATCTCCCCTAAGTTGCTCCGCGTGCAGACGTCATTGCTGGCTGGCGATATCGCCAAGCTAGGTAACAGCATCAACCAGCTCTTATGTAACTTGCGCTATGACGTCTTTGCCGAGGATGACGATAAGAAAGAGCGCGTGTATCGCACCTTATTTAAGCTGTGCATGATGTCGTATCTAGTCAATGCCAACGATGAGGTCTCAAACAACCATGGGCGGTGCGATCTGGTGGCTAAAACCCAAGACACCATCTACGCCTTTGAGCTCAAGCGCATACAGTCAGATACCACAGAGGCTAAGTTCGCCCTCTTAGATGTGGCCGAGCAGCAGATGGTGAAAAACGACTATGGCAACAACCTCATTGAAGAGGGCAAGTTGCTGATCTGGGTCGTGGTGGTGATTAGCGACAAATACCGTCAGGTCTGTGCGTGGCGCACTATTAAGCGCACTTACTCGGCAGCGGGGACGCAAATCGAGCGCCATGAGGGCTTGGTTGAGCCCATCAAAAAAGTGGAAAACCAAAAAGACACTAAGTAGCGCCCTCTATAGCCGCGCTATAAGCGGCTAGAGATGACAACTCAAAAGGCGGCCTCCCTTATCCAAAGGCGGTCAGCAGCCGTCTGCTGAGAGTAGTGTCGTATAGCCCCAAAAGCCTCCTTTCGGAGGCTTTTGCGTTTGTGGTGCACTGTAAGGGCCGCAATTCATCACACCCCCTACTTTTGCGCCAGCTCTTAGCTTAGGCGTTCCCCCTCTCTGCGGCATGCGCCGCAGCATGCGCCAGCTCTTAGGCGTTGTCGATCGACGTGACCTCAAAGCCATCATCGACCACCGCCTGCGTTAACTGCGCATCAGTCACGCTGTCAGCACACTCCACACGCGCCGTCTTAAACTCTAAGCTCACGTCTACCTTGCTCACGCCAGCAACCGCGCTTAAAGCCTTGGTCACGCTCTTTTGGCAGTGCTCACAGTGCATCCCGTTAATGTGTACTAACTTCACCATCTTCGTTTGTCCATAAGTGGCAGCCTCTACACTTGCAGTGCTGCGCGAGTTGTCAGGAGAAACCTGCTTTGCCTTAATCTGAGAGTCCGGTGCTTGCTGTACCGCAGCCTCTGCTTTTTGCTGCGTCGATCCCAAGGTAGCCGCATCATACGAGAGGTTAGGTGCCTGCACCTCTTCACCTACGAGCTGCGCTCCCGCCGCAGCCAGCTCCGCATCCATTTCCTTTTCTTTGGCGCTACGCTCTAAGCGCAGCCGCCGTGGGCTTTGCACCTCGTTACCAGGATCAGTGCTATAAGCACCCTGCTGTGCCGCCGCTGCGGCCTCATCCTCAGCGATGCTGGAGCTGACCTGCACGCTCGTCGCGCCATCATTACCTGCGACCTCAGCACGCACCACCTCACCATTAGGCAACTGGAAGTTCAGTGAGTGCCGCTTTAAGCGCAGGGCATTAGAGACCACGCACACTGAGCTTAAGGACATCAAGCACGCTGCCAGCATAGGGTCAAGCTTTAAGCCAAAGGACTCAAAGAAAACGCCCGCTGCCACTGGGATGCAGACAATGTTGTAGATAAACGCCCAGAAGAGGTTCTCCTTAATGTTCGACAACGTCAAACGCGACAGCATTAAAGCCGAGACAATGCTGTAGAGGTTGTCCTTCATGAGGATGACATCAGCGCAGGACTTGGCGATATCAGTGCTACCGGCAATGGAGATACCCACATCACTGGTGGTCAGCGACGGCGCATCGTTAATGCCATCACCCATCATCGCTACATGGTGCCCCTTGTCCTTTAAGAGACTGATAAAGTCGCTCTTATCTTGAGGCAAGCACGCCGCCTTATAGGTGGTAATACCCACCTGCTCAGCCACATTAGCCACCACTCGCACGCTATCACCAGAGACAATGATCGAGTGCACGCCAAAGTTTCGTAACACCTCCACCACATCAGCTGCCCCGCGCTTAATCTCATCACCCAAGGCAAAGGAGACTAAGTGCTGCGTTGGCGTAAATAGGTGTACTGTGACGTTCACACTCTCCTCACGATAATTACTGAGGTTTTGCGCCTCCGTATTGTCCTTGTAGAGCACCTGATTCATAAAGCTCGTGCTACCCATAAAGTAGCGCTCCCCGCCAATCACGGCCTCAACACCCTTACCCTCATGGTTGATAAATTCCGTGACTTCGAGCTTAGCATCAGCTGCCGCCGCTACAGCCGCATCCCCCTTGAGCTTGAGGGTACTGAGCTCTTGCTGGCAGTAAGTGACCAGTGCCTGCGCAATAGGGTGCTCACTACGCTGCTCCAGCGCCTGCGTCAGGTGAATGATATGCGTCATTTCCTCAGGCTCAGCTGCGTAGCGCTTGCACGCGAGCACCCGCATCTTGCCCTCAGTAATGGTGCCGGTCTTATCAAAGACCATGATATCCACCTGCTGCAGGTTCTCTAAAGCCTCAGGACTCTTAAAGAGCACCCCCAGCGAGGCGGCGCGGCCCGTAGCCACCATAATGGCCGTTGGCGTAGCTAAGCCTAAAGCACAAGGGCATGACACCACCAAAACCGAGACGGCAAAAGACAGCGCTTGGGAAGGTGGTGCCCCCTCATAAAGCCAGAACAAACCGGTAATCAGCGCAATGAGGATCACCGCTGGCACAAAGTAAAACGCCACGCGATCGGCCAGACGCGCAATTGGCGCCTTTTGACGGTTAGCATCATCGACGAGGGCAATGATCTTAGCTAAGGTGGTATCGTTGCCGACCTTTTCTACCTTAAAGACCACATAACCATGACGCAAGAAGGTGGCACTGATGACCTTATCACCCTCAGCTTTTTTCACCTGCATAGCCTCGCCAGTAATGGCGCTCTCATCAAAGTAGCCATTACCCTCGATGACCACACCGTCGACACCGACGCGGTCACCGGAGCGCAATACCACCTCATCACCAACGGCCACCGCCTCTAAAGGCACGGCTACTTCTTCGTAGTGATCTTCTCCCTTTTTGGCATGCTGCTTCAGCTTGCGAACCACCACAGTGTTAGGTGCTAACTCGTAGAGCTTGGAGATAGCATCGACAGCGCGGTGCTTAGCCTTAGTCTCTAAGAACTTACCGACACTGACTAAGGTCAAAATGGTGGCCACGCCCTCAAAGTACAGCGAGAAATGGCGGTGCAAGTCAGAAGTGAGATCCCCCTCTTGGATAAAGATCATGCTAAAGCAGCTGGATAAAAAGGAGGCACCAGCACCAATGGCTACCAGCGTGTCCATATTGGGGGATAAATGGAGCAGCGCTTTAAAGCCATTTTTGAAGTAATGGAGATTCAGAGCCATGACCATGAGGCATAAGCCTAATTGGCTATAGGCATTGGCTTGCGCCAGTGGCAGGATATCGATACCCACCATGGGGCCCATGGACAGCGCTAAGAGCAGCAGAGTCAGGATGACTGAGGCAATGAGGCGCTTTTTCTTTTCACGCACCTCACCGTCATCCATGTGCACCAGTTCTTTGGAGGAGTGAATAAGAGTGGCCTCGTAACCGGCTTTAGAGACAGCTGCTTCGATCTTTTCTACCGAGCACTCTTTGTCGTTAAAGAGCACGGTCATACTGTTCTGCAGCAGCTGCACGGCTACGGATTCGACGCCTGGCAAGGGAGCCACCGCGCGCTCGACACGCGCTTTACATGCTGCGCAGGACATGCCTTTGATAGCAAAGTTTTGCTTACAAGTTTGGCTCATTTCACACCCTTATACCGCCTCAAAGCATACTTTTGGGGTAGAACTGGTCTTGTGCGGGGGCGCACGTGGTGATGCTGCGCGTGCGTCTTGAAGATGCAAGGCAGTGAGGGCCTGCATCGGCGTTGACTTACTGATTGGTTGGTTGCGGGTAACGCGCTTCAGGGCAGGAGCTGACGCGGCTGCAGTGCGGTGGGTTACCGCTTGCTCTTGTTACCTCTGGGTATTGTAGAGACAAAAGGCTGCTTTAGCGGTGCGCAAGCGCCCTCTCTACCCAGATCAGGTGTTATTTGGCCTGATAGCAGTGGTGCTCAAGACAATCAGGTCACATCTTAACCGAAAATTCTTACGCAAAGTGTGACCATAACGCCCAAGAGGCCAAAGAGCAAAGACCAAGGTAGCGCGTACTTTCCCCTACTCAGGGTGCTTCCTGCGGCACGTGGCAGCTATTTTCTGCATCGCAGAGCTGCGCGCCTTACCACTTCTTGGGAATATGGCACTTGATCTCTAAGTTTGGCTGCATCTGGGAGGTTATGAGTACGCTCCTGAGTTCAGGATGCTCTTCACGCTTGGTGCAGCGCTGGGTAAGCACTATCTCTACGCTATTGTCGGCCTCTAAGGTCTGGCGATCTGTGAGAGCTGACATGCTCTCTTGTGCCGTGTTTAGCCCAAAAACAACAAAGCCTCAGCTTTGCAGCTAAGGCCAGTCAAAGGTGCAATCGCGCTTCACAGATCACCACACCGCTATGCCACTGAGGCTGTAAGCGCTCTTAGTCTTAGCCTCCAGAGCCCTACGCTCTGCAAGCTCCTAAAAGAATCTCGGCGTGCCCTGCTTGTACGCAGTCAAGACTTTTAAGCGTAGTCCACGGCTCAGAAAAGCCCCAGCTGTAGGTGCTGGGGCCTGCCGTTAGGATCTGTCTGCCACGTATAATAGCAGAATTTACTCTAAAGTTAGCATAGGCTAACTAAAATTTTTTGCAACAGCCAAAATACGCTCTGCCAGCACTCTTGCGGGAGCAGCTGAAGTGGCAACGACCGTATGACGTGTTTGCCCACAAGCAGCTGTACAGATACGTCTTTAATAGAGCCTGCTCGGGCAGGCTCTATCGGCTCTATCAAGAGCTACGCGCTTTAAGGATGGATCCTTGAGGCTTCCTTAGGCCGCTGCCGTCGAGCTCACCTCTTTGACCTCAAGCTTCTTGGTCTTCACCCAGTAAAGTGGACGCATCGCGTTTAACACCGCAATCACACACAAGCCCACATCACCTAAGATCGCCAGCCAAATATTGGCGTAACCTAAGGCGCCTAAGAGCAGAATCAGCACCTTAACACCAATCACTAAGATCATGTTCTGCTTTGCTAAGGCAAAGGTGCGCTTAGCCAGTTCAATGGCGTGTGGAATTTTGGTGAGATCGTCGTTCATCACCACCACATCAGCAGCTTCCACCGCCGAAGCACTACCAAATTGGCCCATAGCGATGCCCACATCTGAAGCGGCTAAGGTTGGGGCGTCATTGATACCATCACCCACATAGCCAATGGTACCGGACTGTTTGGTGTTGACCTCTTGCTTAATACCATTAAAGGTATTGAGCTTATCGCTAGGCAACTGCTCCGCAAAGTACTTGCTGATATGGCAGCGCTCGGCGATATCAGCAGCCACGCGCTCCTTATCACCCGTGATCATGTAGGTGGTGATGCCCAGCTTGTTGAGCTCATCAAACATTGGGCGGGAGGTGTCTTTGACCTGATCGGCAAGGATGATACGGCCTAAGAGCTCGTTATCCTCAACCACGTAGACCTCAGTACCAACGATATCTGACTTAGTGACGCTTAAGCCGAGCTTATCGGTAATGAGCTTTTCTTTACCGACCATGATACGGTGGCCAGCGACGTTACCGGCGATACCGTAACCGGTAATCTCTTCCACCTCGGTGGCTTCTTGCAGCTCTAAGCCCTGCTCTTTGCAATAGTTGACGATAGCCACACCAATAGGATGCGTGGTTAAGGACTCCAGAGCGTAGAGCTTGGTTAAGAGCTCGTGCTTTTGTGCCTTAGTCACCTCTGTAGCAGCCACAGGCTGACCTTGGGCAAAGACCGTGGTATCGATAACACTAAAGCGGCCCTTGGTGATGGTGCCCGTCTTATCAAAAGCCATAGCCTTTAACTTCGACATGGTCTCAATATGCACCGAGCCCTTGACCATCACACCGATCTTAGAGATCGCACCTAAGCCACCAAAGAAGGACAGCGGTACCGAGAGCACCAAGGCGCAAGGGCAGGAGACCACTAAGAACACCAAGGCACGGGTAAACCAGTTAGCAAAATCCTCATTTGGCACTACCAGTGGCACTAAGGCTAAGAGCACCGCACAGCCCACCACGATTGGGGTGTAGTACACCGAGAAACGGGTGATTAAGGCCTCAGGACGGGACTTATTAGCAGCAGCATCCTCAATTAAGTTGAGTAAGCGTGTAATGGAGCTGTTCTTATTGTCCCTAGTGACGATAAGCTCGATCACCGACCCCATGTTGATCACACCAGACGGCACTTCCTGACCGGCAGTAAATAAGGCAGGCTCACTCTCACCGTTTAAAGCGCTCATGTCGATCGAGGCACTACCAGCGACTAAGGTACCGTCTAAGGCCACGGATTCACCGGCAAGGACGCGGATCTTTGTGCCGATTTTGACCTGACGTGGCTTCATAATGGTCTCAGTGCCATCGTCATTGACCACACGCACCTTATTAGGCTTGAGCTTAACTAAGGAAGCAATCTCGTTGTGCGAGCGCTGGGAGGCATAATCCTCAAAGGCATCACCAATGAGGTAGAAGACCATAACGGCTAAGGCCTCAGGGTAGTCACGCAAGCCCAGAGCACCAAAGGTGGCAATGGTCATTAAAAACTGCTCGGACATGCGGTGCCGCACAAAGAGATCACGAAAAGCAGCACGCAACACCGGATAGGAAACAATGATGTAAACCACGCCGGTGATGATCATGCGTGCCCACTCATTGCTAATGACACCGGTGAGCAGCAGAATCATGGTCAGCAGGCCTAAACCTAAGCGTGCTTTGAGTTGCCATGACATTGTTTTGAGCATCAGCGAACTCCTCAATGTCAGTGACTGCCACGAAACGCAGCCACCTACAAGGTCTGGGGCCAAGCTTTTCCTCTCGCCAGCCCTTCTCTTCTCTGGTGCCTGACAAGCACCGTTAATCAGCACTGCGCTTACAAACCAACCTAAAGACGCAGTGGCCTCTGCCCTCTGGGCATTGCACTTGTAGCAAGTGCGGCAAAAGCGGTGGCGGCCGCAACAGCCGCACAGCTTAGCGCTTAGTCACGCAGCTCGATGGTGACGCCATCCTCAAAGCCGTTAGCAATCTGTTGCGCAATGGCCACGACCTCGTCCTCATCGGCGTCGTCAGCTACGTCCAGCACTAAGGACTTCATCGGGAAGTTGATGTCAGCGCCCTTAATGTCCTCATGCGCGGCAATCTTTTTTTGCAGCTCTAAAGCGCAGTGTGGGCAGTCTAAACCGTTAATGTCGCAGCGAACCTTCATGTTGGACTCCTGATAAGTGGGTACGGTTGCAGGCAAAAGGTGGCTTAAGTAACAGCGAGTAAAGCTTGCATAGTGCATTTACCAATACTTGAACAACCTTTCAAATATGATTTCATTATAGACAGTTTGAACAAATGTTCAAGTATTGCCGCAAGAATTTTTTGTCGCCTGCCTCACAAAGCCACCATGAGAGTGACTACCGGTGCCAAAAGCGCGTCTTTATCGGTTTTTAGAGCAGAGAGGCGTGCCTTGCAGCCTGCTCCTGAAGTACTACCACACTCTGCATCCCGCCAGCTGCGCACAGGACTATGCCTCATCCGGCCTTAAGCCCGCGCTCACACTCCCCATACTCGCGAACATAACACCACCATGGCTTGATGGTGCTCTTGGTGTGCGTCTCTACCCCTTGGGGATTAGTGCAGCAAATGGCAGCAATAGCGCTCACAAGCTGGTGTGGTGCATCTGCATCACCCTGAGGTAATAGCTGCTGTTCTAAGTTGCGCTGCCCTCTCTTTGGTTCATTGGTATGCTGGTGCACACGCGCTGAGAGCAGCACCATTTCTTCAGAGGGGGTATGATAGAGGGCACAGCAAGTGACGCTGGCGGTAACGGTGGCAATAAAGCTGTGCGGTTACAGTGCTGCACGCAACTAATGATGGATGCGTTTGCTGCATAGCGTGTTGCAACACGATCGCGCTTAGCGGCCCTCTCTGACGCCACCTGACGCCACTTACGGCTCTACTCTCCGCGCCAATCCTCTTCCCTACTTACATGTCCACCAACGAGGTGCCCATGGCCCTAACCATTCTCAAAGTCGGTAACTTTCCTCTGCCAGACGAGCTCTTTGTGGAGCTGCGTAAGCGCGCTGATTTCTACGACGAAAACACCTTAAGCGCCACTGAGCGGCAGGAGATTCGCGCTAAAACTGACATCGTCTTAGGCTCCGGCGGCACCGTTTTTCAGGAAGCTGACTTTGTCACCTGCCCTAATTTAAAGGGCATCGTCTGCTACTCGGTAGGTTATGACGGCATCGATGTCGCGGCTGCGGTCAAGCGCAATGTCTTTGTTACCTACGCCCCTGACACCCTTAATGATGAGGTGGCTAACACATCCTTTATGCTGCTCCTCTGCTGCACGCGACAGGCAAAGGACGCGCAGGAGTACATCGAGCAAGGCAAGTGGCTCAGTGGCCCCGCCTATCCGCTTACCACCTCGATCGATGGCAAAAAGATGGGCATTGCCGGTTTGGGCCGCATTGGTAAAGCCATTGCCACCCGTGCCCAAGCTTTTAACATGGAGGTAGGCTACTATGGCCGCCATCCGCAAGCTGAGGTCGCTTATCCGTACTTTGCAAGTCTTAAGGACTTAGCGGCGTGGTGTGACGTGCTGATGCTGGTGATGCCTGCAAGTGCCGAGAACACGCACTGCGTGAATGCCGAGGTGTTAGCGGCTTTAGGCCCACAGGGCTTTGTCATCAATGTTGGTCGTGGCTCGCTTGTCGATACGGAGGCACTCATTACTGCCTTAGAAACAGGCCAGATTGCCGGTGCAGGCTTAGATGTCTTTGAGCACGAGCCAGAGGTACCGGCAGCGCTCCAGCATCTGCCAAACGTTGCGCTGTTGCCACACTTAGGCAGTGCTACGGTGGAGACACGGTCGCGGATGACCAAACTGGTGCTGCGTAATGTGGATGCCCTGATGCAGGGGAAGCCTGTCATTACGCCTGTGCTAGGCACGCGTGCGCAATAGTGCTAACTACGAGCAGAGGTGTCTCAGCTTAAGAGGCGCAAACGCACAGGCTATTCATCTTGAGGTGCGGGGGTGAGACGTTGTCAGCACTCCACCCTGCAGCACCAAACCAGTTGCTCAGCAGCTGGTACATCCCAACATCAAAGTATTGTGGCCTGCTTCCTTTACCACCCAGAGGTTCGCTGCAAACAAGCGCTCATGTTGTGCTCAAACTAAGCACGCAACCTTGGCGCTTCATGGCTCTTTAGGTAAGCTACACTTAGCACCTACGTGCTCCACTTTCGCCACTCACGCTATTTCTACCACTCTCACCACTCCCTTTACCCCTTGATTCTCATCACGGCAGTTGAGGCTGCGTATGCACTTAAATCAGGCTGAATTTACGCAACTACTGGAGCCACAGCTGTCGCACATGGCCCGCACTCTCTACGTCTTCTATCTCCAGCCGGAAGCACGGAAGCAACTTGTCATCGTCGACCTCACCTCTCTTACCTCTAAGCTTAACTCCTATAGTGAGACCATGCCCTGCACCGCAGGTCTGCGTGAGGTAACCGCCGCCCTCAACGAGCTCGAGCGCTTTGGTCTAATCGCCAAGGATATCCCGCCTAGCAACAACCCAAGCAGTGACTGGAACTTTATCCCGCTAAAGTTTCCGCTAATGGAAGCAGAGCTGAAGCAGGTGCCATCCCGTCCGTTTAATATGACGCCTACATGGGAGCCTAGTGCCCACCTGCGCAATGAGGCCCTGTTGGTGGGACTTAGTGACTGCACTTACACCCAACAAGAGCTGCGCTCCTTTATTAATTACTGGTGCACCACCCCACGCACTAACACACAAAACGGCTGGGAAAAGCTCTTTGTGCAGCACCTCCTCAGAAAGAGGGTAGCTGCCGCAGGCGGTACCCGTCGCTATAGCTCCGGCACTTATAAGCAGCAGGTCGAGCTGCCAACACGACAGCTAGGCTCTAGCCAGACCTCATCGTCTGGCTATATTCCACTGGCGCAACAGCAACAACAGCAGAACCAGCTGCAGTATCAACCGCAACCGCAGCGCCACAACCTAGGTGCCAACACCAACACAAACAACAACAACAACAACAACAACAACAACGCGAACTCTGGTACCTTTGCTTACAACTCCCCGCGCCATGGTGTGCCTTACTCTCCTCAGGGTAATGGCAATGGCGACCATGATAACGGCCAATACCCCATAGCCCCGCAAGGTGGTACACCAAACTACAGTGCAGGAACTGCTAGCTTTCCCGTAACCACTACCCCGCCCCAGAGCAACTACGCCGTAATGCCTGCAGGCGCTAACGCGCCAGACACAAGCACACTGCCAGCTGCTACGGTCTTTGTGCGTGAAGGGGCGCCCTCTCCTCTGGTGCACAGCCGCTATGGCCGCTCGGAGCAAGGTCTTACTCTGGGCACCTCAGGTAAAGCCGAGCGCGTGCCTACGCTCAAGGCCATTATGACGGGTAAGGATGACTACGAGAGTATTGCGCCTAATTACACTAAGCCACGCCTACCCTCTGATCCTATTCCAGATGCCCTGCATACTGGCCGTGATGTCGCCATTCCCGCCCCCAACTATACGCCCCCACCTGCTGACCCCCAGCAACCTGAGAACACCGTGCAGATAGCCACACTGGTGGGACGCGTGCCGACCAAGGCTGCCTTTAATGCAGGCAAGATCATGCTGCCGATCTCTCTGAATCCAGACGGCACAGGCACAGAAGAAACGCGCGCCCAGCGAGGCTTTACTGCTGCTGACTTAGCAGAGATCGAAGCTTCCTTTACAGCCCAACCTGCTCTGGGTGAGTTTCTCCCTAAATATAGCAAGGATATCGGACTGTCACTGGGGTCACACCACCGCGAGGAAGCGGCTTTACCCTTAATTGAGCCAGAGTCGAGCTGGTCACAGCAACCACCACCGGCGGCTTTGCCGACGTCACAGGGAGCAGCGTACTCAACGCCGGTGGCACAGACAGCACAAAGCGCAACAGCGACGCCCCTACTGCTGGCACCTTCCCAAGTGCAGAAACAGGCCAGAGAATATCCCCAGTGGCAGTCACCGCCAGCGCCAGCAGTACAGGCACCGTGCTACCAACCGGAGCAACTACAGCAGAGTGCGCCGCAGTCTCAGGGCTATCCACAGGAGCAGTCACAGCAGCTACCACCGCTGGAACAGCCACAGCCCCCAGCTCAAGGCTACTCTGCAGAGTTTACGGCGGCTCATGCCAGCATGAATCCAGTAGCGTCTGCCGCGTCTCCAGAGCCACCGGAGTTACCAGCACCACCAGCGCAGCCAGCCAAAACCGCTACTGCTGCGGCTTATGTACCGCTGGATTGGAGCAAAATCTCAGGAAACAAAGGCGGAAATTCTTAATAGCAAGGCGGCTACTGCGCCTTTCAGCGCAGAGAGTCCAGCTATATGGCAGGGCGGCAGGCAGCTTTTTGCCTTGCGAGCTTTACTGTTAGTTGCCACCATGCCACAGCAACCTCAAGCTACGGCGCCATAACGCGACGTTACGCTCTATGAGGATCTGAGGTCATGACGAGCAGACGCCACCTCCCGCTTGGCCTTGCACCGAGGCCGGTGATAAAGAGCAGAGAGTGCGCTGGTCAGGAGACAACACAGGTGGCGTCTCTTTTACTAGTGAGCTCATGGCTGCCGTCATGATTGCTACTATCTGCCCACACAAAGAGATTGCCTCTTGCGGCCTTGTTATGCTCAAATGTGGCTCTACCTGTTACAGGGCAGGGCTGCACAGAGCCTCTTGCTGGCGCTAAGATCACCAGTCTTAACCGAGCCCTTTGGCCTGCCTTTGCCTTGAGGCCACTTGCTATGCACTTGGCCTTTCTCCCGTGTTTGCCTTTGTAATTAAGGTTCACTCTCCACTCTCGTGCTGCTCTCAGGGGTAAGAGCAGCGCTGCTGCACCTTTGGTGGGTATCACTCTTTGGCACCTGTAAGGGCCTTTGCGTCCCTAACAGTTTGAGGATACCTACTTTCGCCCGCCCCTCTTGTTGTTTTCTTTTTCTTAGGAGCCTTTATGCCCTCTCGCATCCTTCGCGCTGGCGAGCGCACCCTCTGCTTAGACGAACCGCAGATCATGGGCATCTTAAACGTTACCCCTGACTCCTTTTCTGATGGTGGTAGCTACACGAATCTCGATGCCGCCCTTGCCCAAGCAGAGAAAATGGTGACTGCCGGTGCTGCCATTATTGATATTGGCGGTGAGTCCACGCGTCCTGGGGCACAGACTGTCTCCATTGAAGAAGAAATCACCCGCGTCATTCCTGTGGTCAAGGCCGTAGTCAAACAGTTTCCTCAGGTCTTAGTGTCCGTAGACACCTCCTCCCTTGAGGTCATCACGCAAGCTGCTGACTGTGGTGCCCACATTTGGAATGACATCCGCGCTCTTACCCGCCCGCATGCCATCGAGATCGCCGCCCAATACCGCTTAGGTGTGTGCTTGATGCACATGCAGAACACCCCACAAAACATGCAGGACAACCCACAGTATGATCAGAGCCAAGGTGGTGTAGTAGCGGTTGTAAAGCGCTTTTTACAGGATAGAGCTACCCTCTGTGAGGAGTATGGCATTAGCCCAGAGCACATCATTCTCGATCCTGGCTTTGGCTTTGGTAAGACCGTCAGCGACAATTACTCCCTCTTAAAGCACTTAAGTGAGCTCACAGCTGACACCTCCTACCACTTAATGGCCGCCCTCTCCCGTAAGAGCATGATTGGCGCGGTCACAGGGGAAAAGGAACCAGCACGCCGTGTGGTGGGCTCAGTGGTGGCAGCGTTTTACGCCTTAGAGCAAGGTGCGCAGCTCTTACGTGTACATGATGTGGCAGAAACGGTTGAGGCTAAAAAGATCTTTTTGGCCACGCGCGAGGCCTTATAGCCACAATGCCACCATGGGCGCCAGAGCTATGCGTAAGGAGCATGCTCCATAACAGCGCCCGCCCCTGACGCTCCATTTCCTACAGCTGTCAGCAGCACCGCATAACAGCAAGACCTAAGGCGCCCTGCGGCGCCTTTATCCTGTGGGCACAGACGGTAAACGCCAGTCTTACACTCCCCCACACTCTTTCCAGCGCCCGCCCCTGCTGTCACAGCCACGCTCTCCCTCTCCCTATCCCTCTCAGGGGCACACTAAGACGCCCTGTGGCTTTGGGTCACTTCTGCTGTTTTTGCTGCTGCGCTAAGGCCTCGGAGAGCGGATCAACGGCCTTTTTGCTGTACTTCTTGAGCAGCTTGTACCCAAAGCGCCCTACCAGCAAGAGCAACAAGGCGCCACCGGCAAGCACCAGCCCATGATAGTAGATAGCGTGCTCCCAGACAAAGTCCTCAAGGCTCTTGTCTGGCTCCACTAAGCGAATCATATTGCGGTTAGTGCGCTCATCGTGATAGGTGAGCACCCGCCGCTGTGTCCTACCGGCGTCCATGAGCTTCTCGGCGCCAAGCCGAGAGAGCCCCACACGGTGTTTGAAGGTGTAGCGCGTCTTGCTATCCACACTGCGGTACTGGACATAATAGACCGTCTGGGTGGAATGGTTACGATACAAGCGCCCTGACGTAGACCGCTCCTCTTGCTGGCTTACTATCTTTTGTGGAGCAAATGTGATCACGCCCTGATCAGTGTAGGCCTCTACTGGTCTAATCTCTCGTACCCCCTGTATGCCCGCGTACAGCATACCGATGCTCACCAGCACGATGACCCAAGCGGCCACCGCTTTTACCTTTTGCATCAAAGTCATTGCGATCTCCTTGGGGTAAGGCTACGGTCAGCCCACAGCAGAGCAGAGCAGCGTACAGCAGCGCATAAAGAGGCTAAGTTGTGGTATGCTAACTGCCCTTTAATGAGGGCGCCATATGGTGCCTGTGGTTGGTTTTGAGGTCTTCTATGTTGCTTGAGATTATGCTTGCGTCCATGGTGCCAGCTTGTGCGGCAGCCGTGGTCATTACTCTCATTCCACCCCGCTTCTTAAGCAAGATGGGCAAAGCCTTAAGCTTAATGGCCACGGGCTTACTTTTGACTTTGTCTCTGATGCACCTCTTACCAGAGGCTTTAGAGACGGGGCCAGATGCGCACTTAATCGGCTTTACCGTCTGGGCGACGATTATGGTCTTAGTGGGCTTAGAGATGTTTTTAAACGCCCATCATGAGCCACGTAGCTGTCCGGTATGCTCGGCTGAAAAGAGTGTGATTCAGGCGGGCCATGATGAAGTGTGTGGTTGTGGCCACTCTATCGATGAGCACTACCAAGCTGCGGCCGCTACAGCAAGCCATGCCGCTGCCCCAAGTGCTGCGGGTACTGCAGGTGCCGCAGGGGTTGCGCCCATTTTAAAGCTTACCCCTGTCAGTGCGCAGGAGGCTAACCTCAATACCGTACACAAATGGCATGTGCACACGCTGCAATGCAGCTGCTGTAATGGCGTTCATGATGGTCATTATGATGAGCCACATGAGCACAGGCACCATCAGGAGGAGTGCACCTGTGGCCATGAGCATAACCATGATCATGAGCACCATGGTAATGACGCCTTAGGCCCGCTGCATCACTGGGGGCACAGCCATGAATTTAATCTGCGTGGTGCTGAAATTGAGGCTATTACCAAACAAGCCGCTACTGCACGTAAGAGCTTTACAGAGGCCTTACGCTCAGGTGGTATGCCGATCTTAGCAGGCTCACTGTGCCACTCCGCCGGTGATGGCTTAGTCATCGCCTCATCATTTTTGGTCGATCCGGCGGTAGGTGTGGCCGTTACCGCTGCCATCTTAGCCCACGAGCTGCCACAGCAAATCAGCAATTATGTGCTGATGCTCTCCTTAGGCATGAGCCGTCTGCAAGGCTATATTGTCAATGCGGTGGCTCTATTGGGCTCGCTCTGTGGTGCGGTGCTCTTTACGACTGTGCTGAACAGTATTGAGCACGTCTTACCATTTGCCTTAGCGATTTCCTCAGGTTGCTTTATTTACGTAGCTTTATCTGACATCTTGCCACGTTTGAATCGGCCAAAGAGCAGAAAAATGATGGCCTTAAACTACAGCTACTTGCTGTTAGGAGCGCTGTTGGCGATGATGCTGAGCCATCACCACTAAGAGAGTCCGCGCTACTACTCCCCAGCGACAACCAAGCGCTGCTCTCCCCACAGGCGGCGCTAAAGCAGCACCAAAGTGCGCAAGCAGCACCAGACTACCTACAAGGTTAAAGGCTGGGCTCTACTACAGAGCAGCACAGCTGCTCTACCACCATTACCTTACCCTTACCCTTACCTTTAAGGGTAAGTGGCTCCATTGGCCGCATCTTGCGGGCCCGATCATAAGAGATAGCTGCCCGTGCTCAGGTGCCCCACCATCTCCTCACCATCTCACCCCACGATCTCAGCTGCTACCCTCCTAGTTGTCAGCAGCCGTGCAGGCGTGGTTTACGGGCTCTCTTCAGAGTTTGGTGGATAAAGCCCTCACACTACTTTTAGGTGTTTAAGATGAACCGCCATAACCACGGCTCATGTGCTGCCAAAAGGTGTGAGGTGACGCTGTGGTAGCCACCAAACTCTGAGTAGAGCCGGTTTACGCCACCGTCTGCACAGTTCCTCCTTTATGCGTTAGTGGCCATCACAGCGCCCGCCCCAGCGGTGTAAGCCAACCACTTTTACTGAGCAGCGTCCCCTGCACAATGCCACTCTTCTTGCTCCCAGCCATGAGCCTGCGCCTCTGCGGCTAAAGCCGGACTGGCATTGATGGCATGAGGGTACTTTGCCATGAGGCACAGCGGCAAATCGTTTATGGAGTCGGTGTAGAAGCTGATCTCAGGATCGGTAATGCCCTTTTGCTCCAGCCACATCTTGAGGCGCGTGATTTTGCCCTCGCGGAATGATGGTACACCCACAATCTCGGTGGTGAGGTGATCATCCTTTACTGCGACATCCACGGCTAAGACATCCTCAGGTGGCACGCCAAAGAGCGCGGCCGCACGCTTCACGATATAAGAGGCTGTAGCAGAGATCACCACATAAGGGATGCCTTTCTCCTGACACTCCGTAATTAGCGCTTGCCCCTCAATGGTCTTAAGCGGGCACAGCTTAGTCTCGACGTACTCATCTAAGAGCTTTTCCAGCTTGGAGAAAGGGATAGCCGCTACTGCCGGTGAGGAAAAACCGATAAAGTCCTCGACTCGTGACACGCCGCGATTGTAGCGCTGCATGAGCTCATCTTCGCGTGCAAGGAAAGCCTGCGGGTCGGCTATCAGGCCCTTTTCCACTAAGAAGTAGCACCAGAGACGGCTGCTATCGCCTTTGAGCAGGGTGAAATCAAGATCGAAAACCTTAACAGGAGTTGTCATGTCTACCTCATGCCAGTACTGCGTAGCTGGCAAAATGAAACCACACTACAGCGACGCTGCCTGCTCATCCCTGTAGTAAAGGCACAGTAGCGTATGTGCTGTGAGCATGATTGTACACGGCCTTAGGCTGTCATACGCGACTAAGGCGACAAACAGCCCGAAAGCAGCCCAAAAACAAAGTAATCTCCCCGCGAACCACCTCCAGTGCAGACAAGGCGTCTGGCATCACTGCCCTTTCCACACACCAAGCTCGCCCTGACACCCACAGCCAGCCTCCAGCAGCTCACCACCACCACCACCTCATCTATGGTAGTGAGGGTAGCCAATAGCCCCTAACGGCAGTAAGTACCTACTCTGCCCGCACACGAGCGCAGAGACTGGCAATACCTACCCATAAGCCCACCAGTACTCTACTTTTTCCCACCCCAAACTATGGCTCTGCCGCCGTTACATGCGTTTTACCACGACCATTACACGCCATAAAATGGCTTATTTATCAGCAAAAACAGCTGTAAACTATAGTTTAGGTTGTAAACGTTACAAGCTAGCCTTTTCTCTGCACAAGTGTTGGTCAGAGTTTATTCACGGAAGAGAAAAGAACTAAAGGCCAAATTGTTACAGGCAAATAGTTAACTGTGGCACCCCGATAGCCAGCGTTAACCCTTTTTGCTCTCAGGATTTGAATAGCAGGCTAATCCTCGGTGCCGTTCTTTTGCTTTTCCCCTCAAAGAAAGTAGTAACTATGGCTCTGTATGTAAACACCAATGTGAGCTCCATCAATGCTCAACGCAAGCTCACCAACGCCACCAACTCCTTAAACACCAGCTACCAGCGTTTAGCTTCTGGCTTACGTATTAATTCCGCTAAGGATGACGCCGCTGGCTTACAAATCAGCGATCGTTTAACTGCCCAAATCAACGGCTTAAACCAAGGTAACCGTAACGCTAACGACGGTATCGCCTTAGCCCAGACGATTGAAGGTGCTCTCGACGAGACCACCACCATGCTGCAACGCATTCGTACCTTAGCGGTGCAGGCTGCTACCGGTACCAATACCTCGCAGGATCGTCAATCTCTGCAAGAAGAAGTAAACGAGCTCTGCCAAGAAATCAGTCGTATTGCTGAGAAGACCACCTTCGCCGGTCAAGACATCTTAAACGGCACCAAGAGCGTCAATAAGCTCTTAAACTCCTCTGGTCAGCTCTTCTTCCAAGTTGGCGCTAATGCTTATGACACGCTTACTCTGGACTTAGCTGGCTTTGCCATGTCGCAGATTGCATCGCAGATTAGCTTAACTGCCAACCAAGTTAAGTATGATGCCATGACCAACTCTGCTGGTAATGAGTTAGCCATTGGTGACTTCAATACTGCCAACCTGTTAAGCGTTGGTCTTATGACCAAGACCGCTGATGGCACCATGGGTATGGTATGGTCGGTCTCCACTGCAAAGACTGCGCAGGCTACCTTAAACAACATCGACAAGTTCATCCAATACGTGGACAGCAACCGTGCTGCTTTAGGTGCTATCCAAAACCGTATGGAGTCGACGATCCGCCAACATTATCCAGCAGGCTTCGCAGACCGTGCTGGCTCAGGCCAACCAGCGTCCTACTATTGCGCTGAGCCTGTTAGGTCAGTAATAATCCCGCTTAAAGCAGGATAAGTAGCGAAAAGCCGCACAGGGGTAACCTTGTGCGGCTTTTTGCGTTTTGCTCTCCTTACTGCTGGCCTTTCCTCTATTCTCTTATCTGGGTACCTTGTGTGACACAGCGCTGGCGAGCGTTTCCCCTTGTTCCTCAAGATCAATGGAGCAGCAAACGCCATTGCAGCGCTGGGCAATAGCCTTTACCAAGTGCCAAGGCCTGCCACCTCCAGCGAGGCCTTATAACAGCGCAGCGCACAAACCGGCTCTACTCAGAGTTTAGTGGACACCACCACGTAGCCTCACACCTTTAGGCAAGCACATGAGCCGTGTTTATGGCGTTTCATGTTAGCCACCTAAAAGTAGTGTGATGGCTCTACCCACCAAACACTAAGGAGAGCCCACAACCCCAAGTAGCACTCCACATCATTGCCTGCCAACAGCTTACTTTTGCCAGTCTGCGTGCCTACAGCCCCATACAAACGGCAACACATCGAGATAAACACTGCTTACCTCCTTAACTTACAGGCAGCCCATTTCCCACAAAAGCAGTCCCAACCAGTCCCTTACCTACTAGATTCACGCTAGGCAAACCTTGTATTCATGCCCCTTGGCTAGCGTGCATACACGCACTTTGCTGGATCTATTAAAACATGGCATTGCCAAGCTTTGCCGTAGATTCTGTCTTGTAACAAGCTAGCTTGTATTGTTAACAAGCTAAATGTACACGCTATTTGATTTTTCCCTGCCGCCACGTCCCCTAAACCACCTCTTTTACCGCCTTTCCCCTAGGGTTTACAAGCAGATTTATGGCTGTCACATGCCACAAAATGGCTTATTTATCAACAAAAACAGCTGTAAACTATAGTTTAGGTTGTAAACGTTACAAGCTAGCCTTTTCTCTGCACAAGTATCGGTCAGAGTTTAGCCACGGAAGAGAAAAGAACAAAGGCCAACTTGTTACAGGAAAATCGTTAACTGCGGCCCATCGAGCCAGCGTTAACCATTTCGCTCACAGGATTTGAAATAGCAGGCAAATCCTTTGGGGCCTTTCTTTTACTTTTCCCCTCAAAGAAAGTAGTAACTATGGCTCTGTACGTCAATACCAACGTTTCGTCGCTGAATGCGCAACGCAAGCTCACCAACGCCACCAACTCCTTAAACACCAGCTACCAGCGCTTAGCCTCTGGCTTCCGTATTAATTCCGCTAAGGACGACGCTGCTGGCTTACAAATCAGCGATCGTTTAACTGCTCAGATTAACGGCTTAAACCAAGGTAACCGTAATGCCAACGACGGTATCGCCTTAGCTCAGACGATTGAAGGTGCTCTCGACGAGACCACCACCATGCTGCAACGTATTCGTACCTTAGCGGTGCAGGCTGCTACCGGTACCAATACCTCGCAGGATCGTCAATCCCTGCAAGAAGAAGTAAACGAGCTCTGCCAAGAAATCACTCGTATTGCTGAGAAGACCACCTTTGCCGGTCAAGACATCTTAAACGGCACCAAGAGCGTCAACAAGCTCTTAAACTCCTCTGGTCAGCTCTTCTTCCAAGTTGGTGCTAACGCTTACGACACGCTGACTCTGGACTTAGCTGGCTTTGCCATGTCGCAGATTGCATTGCAGATTACTTTAACTGCCAACCAAGTTAAGTATGATGCCATGACCAACTCTGCTGGTAATGCAATGGGCAGCGCCGCTATTAATACTGCTAACCTGTTAAGCGTTGGTCTCTTAACTGTGGCAGCTGATGGCGCTAACGGTTACATTTGGTCGGTCTCCACTGCTAAGACTGCTCAGGCTACCTTAAACAACATCGACAAGTTCATCCAATACGTGGACAGCAACCGTGCTGCTTTAGGTGCTATCCAAAACCGTATGGAGTCGACGATCCGCAGCAGGCTTCGCAGACCGTGCTGGCTCAGGCCAACCAGCGTCCTACTATTGCGCTGAGCCTGTTAGGTCAGTAATAATCCAGCTTAACGCAGGATAAGTAGCGAAAAGCCGTACAGGGCAACCTGTGCGGCTTTTTGCGTTTTTGGATGCCTAATGCTGTCTTCTACTCACTATCCCACTGTCCCTGTGAACTTAACCCACCGCTAGCAGCAAGGTGCTCTGGTGTGATTCAGAGAGTGGTTGCTATCACTACTGCAAGCTGGATTTGCGTGCCTTCCTACCCTATGTTGTTGGCTGTGAGGTCGCTCTAAGGTGTACCGCCCTACCTTAGGTTCGCGGTTATGCATCGCAACAGTGGCAGCCTTAATGGTCTCAGCAGACACACATCGCAACCGAGCAAAGGTATGCTGACTTCCTCAAGAGACACTACAAGGAGCTGTCGCTGTGAGCCAAAGGTTCCCTGTAAGGGCGCCGCACCTTGAGAAGAGGGCGTTGAACGCAAACTGCCATATTGCTCACCGCCCGCCGTGAGCACACCATGGAGTGTTGCAGGCTGCCCTATACACATCTGCGTAAAGCCACTGCACTGAAGCTTGAGCTGGGAGCACGCTCAGCTTTAAGGCTATCGCCTTACCCTTGAGAGGTAGTCGTAAGCAGCCCCACTTTGAGGTAAAAGCCGGATCTTAGCGGTTTTGACAAAATCGGCTGCAACGCCTCGACGTCTGCGACGTCAGATCAACGCACCTCACCACAAAGAAGCGGCCTGCCCTTGCCGCAACCTCCGCCCAAATCGAGTAGCCGCTGCTGACTTTCTTGTCAGCAGCCGGCTCTCACACCACCTGGCATACCGTTTTCGGTACCAAGGCGGTTTCCTATCACTACCGCA